>WJJG01000069.1 GCA_014729815.1 Candidatus Eiseniibacteriota bacterium | reverse complement strand
GCGCAGGGTAGCCCCGGGGCCGGGCGCGAGCAGCGGGCCGATTGCGGGCGGCGGCTCCGTAGCGAGTGCGGAGCCCGTTGCCGCCGCCCCGGCCGATCCGGAGCCGATGGGGAGCGGGGGGCGCGTTGCGGGAACCCGCTGCGTTGCCGGCGCAACGGCCGATCCGCCGGCCAGCAGCGCCGCCACGAAGAGCGCGAGGGTCGTGAACCGTCCAGAGCTGGATGTCGACATGGCAACCTCCTTGCGCAGGGCTGACACGAGTATACCCGCTGCTCCGCCAAAGAGGCCAATCTCTTGCGATTGGAAGGAGCCCCGGTGGCAGCGGTCCTGCCGGGATCGCTGTGCTATACTCCTATAGTGGTTCTGCACGCGGGGCATCTACGCCTATTGGTCGTGGACGCGGGGCATCTGCGCCACACGGAAGCGGTTGCGTAGCCGGGCAGGACCCGCGAAGCAGCTTCGATACGCCATGGATTGCAGAATGGGGGATTCCGATGTCGCAGTCGTACGCAGAAAAGGATCTCCGGCCGCTGCGCGCCGCCGCGCTCCTGGCCGCGCTGTGGGCGCTGGTCGCGCCGCAGGCCCTGGGGGGTACACCGCAGGAGGCCGAGCCGTACGCCGTATTGCTCGAGTCCGGCACGCTGGAGCCGGCCGCCGGGGACTACGCCGCGGGACTCGCCTATCTCGGCGAGCAGGGCGCGGGGGACACGGCGCACCTGCTCGTGCAGCTCTACGAGACGCCGAACGCGCAGGAACGCGCCGACCTCGCCGCCGCCGGTCTGGAGCTGCTGAGCTACCTGCCGCAGCGCACCTGGATGGCGCGCGTGCCGGTGGGAATCGGTGCGGCGGAACTGGCGGCGCT
The DNA here is from genome assembly GCA_014729815.1 of Candidatus Eiseniibacteriota bacterium. GTDB lineage: Bacteria > Eisenbacteria > RBG-16-71-46 > CAIMUX01 > WJJG01 > WJJG01. The sequence goes on along the minus strand of WJJG01000069.1, from coordinate 1,971 downwards.
GGGTGTGCGCTGGATGGCGCCGCTCGAGCTCGAGCAGAAGGTCAGCGCGCGTACGCTCGAGGGCCGCTATGGGCCCTGGACCGAATACGCCGATGGCCGCCGGATCCATGCGGTCGTGATGCACGAGGACGTCTCCGAGGCGGCCGGCCGGGCGATCCTCGCCGACTGGACCGATACCCTGGGCGGGTACATCCACTCGCTCAACGCCTACATCGCGGTGCTCGAGCCCGCCGAGGTGCCCGCCTTGGCGCTGACGGACGAGATCCGCTGGATCGCACAGCGCCCGCCTGTGCTGACCGCGGTCAATGACGAGCTGCGCGAGTCGCTCGGGGTCGAGGCGCTCTGGAATCCGCCCTACGACCTCGACGGCAGCGGCTCGAACATCCTGGTCTACGACGCCGGGCTGGTGGCCGACCATCCCGACTTCGGGGATCGTGTCACCCACGGAGAGGGCGGCTCCAATTCCGAGCACGGCACCCACGTGGCGGGCACAGTGGGCGGCGACGGCAGCGTGGGCGGCGGGGCCTACGCCGGCTGTGCGCCCAACACCGCCATCACCTCGTACTACTACGAATCGTGCAACCCGTACTGCCTGTACAACTCGCCGCAGGACATCGAGGAGAACTACAACGAGGGCCTGTACACGTACGGCGCCGATCTGGCAACGAATTCGCTGGCGTCGAACATCGCGCCGAACGGCTACGACTGCGACTGGGAGGGCGACTATGAGCTGACCGCGCAGCTGCTCGATGCGATCTGCAGCGGCAGCCTGGGTCTGCCCTTCCTGAGCTGCTGGGCCAACGGCAACGAGCGGCACTACGGCCGTTGCGGCACCGAGTATTACACGACGGGCATTCCCGCGACAGCCAAGGACATCGTGGCCGTGGGCGCGACCATGTCGGACGATCATTCGATGTCCTGGTTCTCGAGCTGGGGACCGGTCGATGATGGACGGCTGCGGCCCGACGTCTGTGCACCCGGCTGCCAGTCGGCGGGGGATGGGGGCATCACCTCGACCTGCTACGGCGGGACCTACTGCGTCAAGTGCGGTACCTCGATGGCCTGCCCGGCGGTGGCCGGTTGCCTGGCGCTGATCCTCCAGGAGATGCGGCAGACGCCCGGCGGCACGATCTGGCCGCTGCCCTCGACACTCAAGGCGCTGCTGATCAATACATCGCAGGACTACTACCACGAGGGTCCCGACTATCAGTACGGCTACGGCGAGATCCGCCCGCAGGCGGCTGTGGACGTGCTGCGCAACAGCCTAGCCTGGCTCGAAGCGATGCTCGATCAGGGGGAGGTGCAGACCTACCAGTTCAACGTCACCGAGCCGATGGACGAGCTGAAGATCACCGTGGCCTGGTCCGATCCGCCGGGCGAGCCGCTGGCGGAGATCGAGCTGGTCAACAACCTCGATCTCACACTCGAGGCGCCGTGCGGAACGATCCATTATCCCTGGATCCTCGATCCCGACAATCCGGACACGCCCGCCACACGCGGGATCGACCTGATCAATCCGGTCGAGCAGGTGCTGGTCAGCGATCCGGAGCAGGGGATCTGGACGCTGCACGTCACCGGCTGCAACGTGCCCGAGGGGCCACAGTCGTACAGTCTGGTTGCGAACCTTCCGCGCTACCATGGTGCCTCCGACGTGGCGCAGGACGGCGCGGATCCCGCGGCCCCGGGCGCCCGCGTGGGCGGCCTGCACAACTACCCCGATCCGTTCGGCGCGGCGACGACGATCCAGTACGAGGCGGCCGCCGCGGGGACACCGATCACGGTCGAGATCCGCGATGTCACCGGGCGCGTCGTCCGGAGCCTTACGGGCCGCGCGGCCCGCGGCGGCGCGCAGCAGATGCAGTGGGATGGGCGCGATGGACGCGGGCAGCGGCTGCCCACCGGCGTCTACTTCTATCGTATCGCGGGCGCCCCGGAGACGGAGAATCGGGACCAGCGCATGCTGATCCTGCG
>WJJG01000068.1 GCA_014729815.1 Candidatus Eiseniibacteriota bacterium | reverse complement strand
GTCGAGGCGGATGCGGAAGCCGCGGCGGCGGAGCCGGCCACCGCAGCGGAGGCGGCGTCCGCGGGAGCGGGCGCCCCGGAGGCCGGTGTGACGGAGGCGGAGGCCGCGGCGCCGCAGCGAGACGCCCCACCCGCTCGGGAGGACGCGGCCCGTGCACAGGGGACCGTCGGTGACGAGGAGTCTCCGGCGGGTGCCGGCGAGTCGACGCCGGAGATCACGGACCGGGCGGTCGCGGCGGGGGCCTCGCGTCCGGGGGAGACGAGCGGAGCGCCGGGGACGTTGCCCGGGACGTCGGGGGGGCAAGCGCAGCCGGCGGGCGGCGACGGAGGCGGCGCCTCATCGGATGCACCCCGCCCGATGCTGGCATCCTTCGCGGGGCCCTACGCTGTGCAGTGCGGCTCCTTCCGGCGCGAATCGAACGCCACCGACCTGGTCGAACGACTGCGCAGTCAGGGGCTGGAGGCGCGCGTTCACCCGGTGCGAATCCCGGAGCGCGGAGTCTGGCATCGCGTCATCATCGGGGGGGATGCCGATCGGACAGCGGCCGAGGCCCTCGCGCGGCGCGTGGTCGGCGCCGGCTGGGTCTCCGTGGCGCAGGTGGTGGCACGCAACGGATGGGGCCAGGCCGTGCCGCATCCGATCCGCGCGGACGAGACATCGCCCCGCTAGGGGGCGGCCCGACCGAATCCGTAAGGGGTCCGGACGCCGCGGCGACCCGCTAGACGGGGCGCGCGCGCGACGTCCGGATGGGATGGCAGGAGTCAGATCGTGATTCTCGAGAAGCTCGAGCTCTTCGGTTTCAAGTCGTTCGCGGAGCGGACGCAGATCCGCTTCTCTCCCGGCATCACCGCCGTGGTCGGTCCCAACGGGTGCGGCAAGAGCAATATCTCCGATGCAGTGCGCTGGGCGCTCGGGGAGCAGAACGTACGCAACCTGCGGGGACGCACGCTCCAGGACGTGATCTTCAAGGGGACGCGAGAGGTCAAGCCGATGGGCGTGGCCGAGGTCTCGCTACAGCTCGACAACCAGAGCCAGCGTCTGGCCAGCGAGTACGCCGAGGTGGTCATCCGCCGCCGCGCATTCCGCAGCGGAGAAAGCGAGTTCTCGATCAACAAGTCCCCCTGCCGTCTCAAGGACATCCGTCATCTCTTCATGGACACCGGCCTGGGCTCGGCCGAATACGCCGTCATCGAACGCGAGATGATCGACGAGGTCCTCTCCGACCGCGACAAGACGCGTCGCTTCCTGCTGGACGAAGCTTCGGGCATCACGCGCTACAAGCAGCGACGGCACGAGACCAGACTCAAGCTCGAAGGGGTCGAGCGTGACCTGACGCGCGTCGAGGATGCCCTGGAGATCGAACAGCGCGAGGTGCGCTCGCTGGCCTACCAGATGGGCAAGACGCGCAAATACAAGCGACTCGACAACGCCGTGCGCGAACTGGAGGTGGCCCTGGCGCGGCTGCGCTGGCGCGACCTGAGCGCCACGGCGCAGGGGGAGTCGGGGCGCCTGGGCGAGGAAGAGCGCCAGCGAGAGACGGTCCGCACCGAGATCCACCGCCTGGAAGCCGAGCAGGAAGAGCTGCGCGTGACCCTCCTCGAGCTCAATCGCAAGCTCGAGCAGGCGCGTGACGGACTCCGCGGCAGCGAGGAGGGGCTGGCCAGCTGCCATGAGGAGAGCCTCGTGCGTCAGGAGCGCATCCGGGCCCTGCGCGAACAGATCTCCGAGCTCGAGGCGCGCAGCGCGGAGACGCGCGAGGCCCACCTGCGCGACCGGGAGGAGCATGCGCGGATCGAGCCCAGCCTGGCGCAACTGCGCGAGGCGCGGGAGACGCAGGAGCGCAACGCCCGAGAGGCGGAGGCGGCCTACCGCAGGGCCGAGCGCAATCTGAACGAGGCCAAGCAGGAGCTGCAGCGGCATCAGCAACTCCACATCGATTCGGTGCGACGTCACTCCGACGCCGACCATCGCTTCGAAGCGTGCGAATCCCGTCTTGCCGACCTGACCACCAGCCGCGCGGAGATCGCGGGACAGATCGAGGCGCTCAGCGCGCGTGTGGCAGAGCTGGAGCAGTGGCTCGCAGAGCGACGCGAGACACACGCCGGTCTGCAGAGCGAGCGGGAGGGCTGCCTGGCCGCGCTGCACGAGCAGGAGCGGCGTCTGCGCGAGGCCCGCGAGCGCCTCGATGCGCTCGAGCGAGAGCAGGAGACACCGGAGCGAGAGCGCGCGAGCGTCGCGAGTCGCCTGCATCTGCTGGAGGAGCAGGCGCGTTCCCATGAGGGATTTCGCAAGGGGGTCTCTGAGTTGCTGGCGCATCGCAGCGAGATCCCCGGCGTGCGCGGGGCGGTGGCGCATCTGATCGATATCGAGCCGCGTCTGGCCGAGCGCTTGGCGCCGGCGCTGGCGGAGTGGACCGACTGGATCGTGACCGACCGGGAAGCGGACGCCTGGCGGGCGATCGCCTGGCTGCAGGAGCGGGGTCTGGGAGGCGTCACATTCCTGCCGCTCGAACTGCTGGGCCCTGCCGCGCCACGCGACGAGTCGCAGAACGGCGCCGGAGCGCCGCTGCCAGAGGATGCGCTGCTGGCCCACGAGCCCGACCTGGCACCGTTGGCGCGACATCTGACGCGGCGCCTGCGCTTGATCGCGGATGCGACGGAGGTCCCGCCCCGCGATCAGCGGGGCCGCGATCGTCGCTGGATCACATTGCGGGGCGAGGTGATCGCCGGGGAAGGCTGGGTTGCAGCCGCCGGCGCCGCCGATCGCGACCTGCGTCTCTGGGGACGCACGCAGGAGATCGCCGAGCTGCGCCAACGTCTCGAAGAGCTCGCGCGTCGCTGCGAGACGCTCGAGTCGCAGCGCGCCGCGGCCGGGGCGCAGATCCGTGCCGCCGAGGAGGCGGCCGGGGAACGGCGCGCCGAGGCCGACGAGCTGCAGCTCGAACTGGAGAACCACGCTCGGGCGCTCCTGCAAAAGGAAGCCGAGGAGCGCCTGGTGCGCGAGGAGATCAGACGCCTGTCGGAAGACGAGGATCGGCTGCAGCAACGACGGGCGGCGCTGGAGGGCGAACGCAGGCAGCTCGAATCGACGCGTGAGCGTGTGGTCGAGGAGGGCAGCTCCACCGAATCGCTGTTTCATGCCGCGACCCAGCGTGTCGAGCAGGAGACGGCCGAGAAGGATCGCTGCGGAGAGGCGCTCTCGGAACGCAAGCTGCAGGCGTTGCTGGCAGCGACCCGGCTGCAGGAGACCGAGCGCGCGCTCGAGCAGCTCGCGGCCGAGATCGCCGAGGCGGAGCGGCAGCTCGAGACGATGCGTAGCCAACAGGAGCGCGCCCGCACCGAGATCGCCGAGGCCGAGGCGCGGCTAGAGACGCTGGCCGGTCAGGAATCCGAGCTGCTGGCGCAGCGGGAAACGCGCCGCGGCGATGTCAATCGGCACGAGCAGGAGCGCGGCCGACGCGAGGATCGTCTCGAGGCGATCGAGCGGGAGCTGCGGGCGCGGCGGCGCTCGCTCTCGGAGTTCGAGGAGGCGCTGCGCGAGAACGAAGTGCGTCTGGCGCGTATCGAGACCGAGAAGGAGGCGCTGCGCCAGCGCTTCCGCGAGACCTACCGGATCGATCTGGCCCGGCTCGAGGAGCCCGGATCCGCGGCGGCGGCAAGGGGCGAAGGATCGGCGGATGCCGCCGCGGCGGACGATCTCGATCTGCGAGAACCAGCCGAGGTGCTGGGAGAGCTGTCGATCGAAAAGGCGCGCGAGCGGTCGGCGGACTTGCGGCGCCAGCGGGATCGGATCGGACCGGTCAACCCCCTGGCGATCGAGGAGTATGAGAAGAAGCGCGAACACGTACGCTTCATTACGGCGCAGCGCGACGATCTGGTCAAGTCGCGCGAGTCGCTGCTCGAGGCGATCGAGCGGATCAACCGCGAGGCGCGCCAAATGTTCTCGGCCACCTTCGCGCAGGTGCAGAAGAACCTCGCGCAGACCTTTGAAACGCTCTTTCCCGGCGGCGAGGCGCGTCTGCGGCTATCGGGTGACGATCCGTTGGAGGCGGATGTCGAGATCATGGCCCGTCCGCGCGGCAAGCGTCTCGAAAGCATCCACCTGCTCTCGAGTGGCGAGAAGGCGCTGACGGCCACCGCGTTGCTGTTTGCACTCTACCTGGTCAAGCCCTCCCCGTTCTGCCTGCTGGATGAGGTGGATGCGCCGCTGGACGACGCCAACATCGACCGCTTCCTCAACCTGCTGCGCAGCTTCTCCGATCGGACGCAGTTCGTGATCATCACCCACAACAAGCGCACGATGGAGGTCGCCGATTCGCTCTACGGCGTGACGATGCAGGAGCCCGGGATCTCGAAGGTAGTCAGCGTGCGGCTCGAGAGCGGGGCGGTGGTCGCGGAGCACGCCGATGGAAGGGAAGCGCCGCTGGCCGGCATGCCGGCGGCTCCTAGCGCACCATGAGGACCCCGGCCTGGATGCGGCGCTGGCGTCCGGGAGGGGCCGCCAGCGAGATGTCCTTCCTCGATCATCTGGATGAACTGCGCTCGGTCCTGATCTCGTGCGCCACCGTGCTGCTGCTCCTGGCAGTCGGCGCCTGGTTCGTCTCGGGCTACGTGCTCGACTTCCTCGTGGCACACACGGTGGGTAGCGCCCAGTTCATCAAGCCCTTCGAGGCGTTCGGCACGCGGATCAAGCTGGCGCTGCTGATGGCGGTGATCGTGGGCCTGCCCTTCTTCGCCTACCGCATCTGGGGCTTCATCGTTCCGGGACTGATGCCCAACGAGAAGCGCATCGTCCTGCCGCTGGTCTTCTGGTCGACCCTGCTCTTCCTGCTGGGGGTGGCGTTCTCGGCGGCCCTGCTCTCGCCGACGATGCTGCGGATCATGCTCTCCTTCGGCACCGAACTGATCGAGGCCGACATCGCCGTCGCGCCGCTGTTCGATTTCTTCGTCAAGATGGCCATCGCCTGCGGCCTGCTCTTCCAGGTGCCGGTGGTCGTGGCCGTACTCAGTCACTTCGGCGTGGTGACCCCGGCATTTCTGACATCGAAGTGGCGCCATGCGATCGTCATCATCCTGGTCATCGCGGCGGTAGTCACGCCCGGTGACGGACCTTCACAGGTTGTGCTGGCGATTCCGGTGATCCTGCTCTACTTCATCAGCATCCAGATTTCCAAGGCGATCTGGCGCGGCAAGCAAACGGCCGCGGAGGGCGAGGAGACCGAAGCCGGAGAAGGTCCCGACGAGGCGTCGCGCGACGCAGAGCCCCAAGAGGGGCCGCCGGAAGACGATGGACCGGACGATGGCCGTTCGGGGGACGGCGGCGCGCATGGCAGCGGTCCGGATGCGGGCGATGCGGACGCGGGTGGTCCGAAGGCGGCCGATACGGACGCGGGTGGTCCGGACGACGAACCGCCGGGGGGAGCGCCGGCGGAGGATGACCAGCCGGAGCCGCAGCGGCCTTCAGAGGGGCGTAGGCAGACGTCCAGCCGGCGCGAGGACCCTCCACGACCATTGCACCCGCCCGACCAGGACTATTCGATCTGAGGAGCGGACCGATGAGACAGAGGCGGAATCGGCGTCGAGTGGCAGCGAAACACGCGCCGCTGCTGGCGATCGACATCGGCAACACGCACACCGTGCTGGGTGTCTTCCGCGGTGAAGAGTTGATCGACCTCTGGCGGATCAGCTCGGGCTGGGGGCGTACCGGGGACGAGGTCCGCATGCTGGTGGAGACGCTCTGCCACGACTACTTGGCCGAGCTGGCGGCGGAGGGGCGTGTCTGTATCGGTTCGGTCGTGCCGGCGATCACCGAGGAGTACGAAAAGATGGCCGGGCGCCTCTTCGACGCGCAGGCCTTGGTAGTCACGCCGGCGACTTCGGCGGGCGTTCGGCTCGACGTGCCCGATCCTTCCTCGATCGGCGCCGATCGCATCGCCAACGCGGCCGCGGTGGCTGTGGGGTTGCTGCCGGCGATCGTCGTGGATCTCGGCACGGCCACGACATTCGACGTCGTGCGGCCGGGGAAGCGCTACGTGGGCGGCGTGATCGCACCCGGGATTCGTACCTCGGCCGAGGATCTCTTCCGGCGTGCCGCCAAGCTCCCCAAGGTCGAGATTCGTCGACCCCGGCGCTGCATCGGCCGCACGACCGAGGAGAGCATTCGGGCGGGGATCTACTTCGGGGCGGTGGCCACGATCGATGGGATCGTGCGCCGGCTACAGGGCGAGTTGGGCCGCAAGCCGGCGCGGGTGGTCGCCACCGGCGGGCTGGCCGAACTCGTGGCGCGCGAATCGGAGACGATCGATGCGGTCGATGAGGCGCTCACGCTCCGTGGGCTGCTGCGCATCGCCGATCTCCATGCATCCTAGGTTGTGGCACGAGGATTCGGCAGAGGCAGCGCCGGCGCGACGGTAGCGAGAGGCCGTCGCGCCGGCGCTCGCTGCGCCTCGGCTCTAGGCAGCTTGCGGCTCTGGGGATCGCGGCGTCGCGCGGTCGGTCTAGAAGGCGTAGCGGCACGCCTGCGTGGTCGGCACGCCCCGCAGGGCCGGAGGCGGCACCCGCCGCCAGTAGTAGTCGCTCCACGGGCGCGGCAGTCGGAAGTGTGCCGGGAAGAGTCTGCGCCGCAATACCTCCCGCCAGCTCAGCCGCCGCGTGCTCATCCCCAACTCCATCGCGGCGCTCTCGGACGCTTCCCCTGCATCCTAGGGCCTTGGTTTGTGAGACGAAGATCGGTGAAGCCGGGGGTGCAAGCTGCAGTCTGACTCAATCTTGGCGCTGCACAGACAGATCTGAGCCCCTTCGGATCGTCTGTGGCCAGGAGAACCGGTCTCTCAGCGGAGGCTGACTGGAGGCGCTTCACCAATCCTCGTCCCACAACCCATTTGCTACAGGGCTGCGAGCGCGGTCCGGAGATCCGCATGCTCGAAGCGGAAGCCGGCGCTCTCGAGGGCGTGCGGCAGGGCGCGGGCGCTGCCGAGGAGCAGCTCGTCGGCGGCCGAGCCGAGCAGCAGCCGCAGCACCCTCGCCGGCACGGGGAGCTGCCCGCGGCGCCCGACCCTCTGCGCCACCGCGCGGGCGAACTCTCGCTGGGAGACAGCCTGCGGTGCGACGACGTTGAGTGGTCCTCTGAGACGGGACTCCTGCAAGCTGGTCAGGATGGCGCGCGCGGCATCCGTGTGACTCACCCAGGCCCAGATTTGATCTCCCGAACCCAAGCGTCCGGCCAGGCCGTAGCGGGCGAGCGGCAGGATGCGTGCGAGGACGCCGCCAGCGGGCGAGAGCACGATGCCGAAGCGCAGCGAGACGACCCGCGTCGACGCCTGGCCCGCCACTCGCGCAGCCGCTTCCCACGCCACGCAGAGGCGGCTGAGGAAGCCTTCTCCCGGGGGATCCGACTCCTGCAACGCGATGCCCCCGCGATCGCCGTAGTAGCCCACCGCGGAGGCACTTACGAAGAGCGCCGGCGGTCTTGGGAGTTCGGTCGCGGTGGTGGCCAGGCGCCGCGTGGTCGTCACGCGGCTGTGCCAGAGGCGGCGACGCAGGCCGGGCGTCAGGGGACGGAGCGCGAGCGGCTCTCCGGCGAGGTGCACGACGGCATCGGCTCCGTCGAGCAGGTCGGGAGAGATGGCGGTCGCGGCCGGATCCCACTCCCGCCACTCGAGATCGGCGCGCCGATCGGTCTCGCTCGCCGGCGGGCGGGAGGCCGACCAGCTGCGGTGCGCCTGGCGGGCATCGCGCGTCAGGGCGCGCACCTGCAGCCCGGCCGCTAGGGCCTGGCGCAAGAAGGCGCCTCCGATCAGCCCGGTGCCCCCCGTCAGAACGATTCTACGCATGCGGCCTCCTCGGCGTCGACCGGTGCTGGAGAAGGCGGGGACGCAGCGGGGAGGCGCCGCGCAGATCGTGCGTGTCTCGCCAGGACGCGCAGATAGAGGGCTTCGGTGAGACTGGCAATGCGCGACCAGTCGAAGCGGAGCGCAAAGCTGCGGGCAGCGGCGGCGCGCGCTGGCCATAGATCGGCTGCGCTGCGCAGCCGCAGCATCTCGTGCAGCGCCGCGGCGAGGGCCACCGGATCGCCGGCGCGGAAGAAGCGCACCGTGGGGGCGCCTTGGAGCGCCTCGGCATAGCCGGAGATCTCCGATGCCACGACCGGCAGACCCGTGGCGAGGGCTTCGAGGGGCGAGATGCCGAAGCTCTCCCCATCGGTCGAGGGCGCAATGAAGCAGTCCGCGGTGGCGTAGTGGCCAGGCAGATCCGCGCGGGTCACACGGCCCGCGAAGCGGACTGCCAGGCCGGCTGCCCGGGCGCGCCGCTCGAGCTTCCCCCGCAAGGGGCCCGATCCGACGAGCGTCAGCCGTGCCGGCGCTTTGCCACGGGCCACCCTCCGCGCCGAAAGCAATTCTACGGCGTCCAGCAGCACCGGCAGGCCCTTGCGCGGATCGAGGCGCCCGACGTAGAGCAGCTCGGGCGCCGCGGCTGCATCGCCAGGGTGAGGCCGTGGCCCGTGGCAGGACGGCGATAGGGGGGAGCGTGGGGCGGAGCCGAAGCGATGCAGGTCGACGCCGTTGGGGATGATCTGGAAGGTTCCCGGGAAGTGCTGCCTCGCGAAGCGGGCGGCTTCCCGCGAGACCGCGATGCGCGCGTCGAGACGGCGAACCAGACGCTGCAATGGCCGCGCGAATCGCCGATACCCCCAGTGCGGTCGCGCGCCTCCGGTGTGGAACGTCCCGATCTTCGGCTCCGAGATCTTGCCGAGCATCCAGAGGGGAAGAAACGGCTCGAGGGGAGACTGGAGATGCACCAGATCCGGCCGCGGGACCCGGAGCGGAGCGAGGTGCCCGCGCCAATTCCATCCCAGGGTCACGCAGGCACGCGCGCCGTGGGAAGGGATCCGCACGGTCGAACCGAGGCGCACTACGCGAACCCCGGGGGGATCGGCGTCGCAGCGCTCCGCGGTGGGGACGAGAGGCGAGCCGGTGAGAATCGTCACCGCGTGGCCGCGTCGGGCGAGCGCGTCAGAGAGATGCCATACATGTTCGGTGATGCCGCCATGATAGGGCAGGTAGGATTGGCTGACGAGCCAGATCCGCAGTTGCGCTGCTGTCGCCACCGGCACGCTCCTCCTCGGGCGCGGCGTCCGCGCCTGCCGCGCTGCGGTCACCCTAGCCGAGATGAGGGGGTGGGGGCAACGCTGTCGCGCGCCTGCTCCGCGCCGCAAGCTGCCTGCACCGTTGGGCTTCCACGGCGCTGCACGCGCCCGGGGCCCGGCGGCGCAACCCCTTTCTCCTTGCGCACCTGGAGGCCCTTCACTACCTTTGGCCCCGTTGGCTGCACCACAGGAGATGCCGATGGGCGTGATTCGCTTGCGAGACATCACCGTCTTTCCCCGCCTGGGCGTGGGTGAGCTGGAGAAGGAGTGGGTTCAGAAGGTCACGCTGGATGTGGAGATGACGCTGGATCTGGCGCCCGCGGCGGAGAGTGACGAAATCCGCGATACGGTCGACTACCAACGCGTCTATGAGCTGGTGCGCGAGATCAGCGCCCGGCGCAAGTACCATCTCGTCGAGGCCCTGGCGCACCGCATCGCGGTCGAGATCCTCACGCGCTTCCAGATCGCCCACGTCCTGGTGCGTGTGCGCAAGAGCAATCTCCCGTTCGATGCGCATCTGAACTGTGTGGAGGTCGAGATCGAGGAGCCGGCGCGCTAGCACGCAAGCCCCAAGCGGGGCCGGAACAGGCGAAGATGCAGAATCCGAGGCCGGTGGCGATCGCGCTGGGCAGCAACCTGGGCGACCGCGCCGCCTTGCTGGGTGCGGCGCGCGAGCGGATCGCTGCCGACATCGCGCCGCTGGAGGGGGTCTCCCGGATCTACGAGACCGATCCGGTGGGACCGCCGCAGCCGTGCTATCTGAATCAGGTCGTTCTGCTGCGCAGCGCTGCGTCGCCAGAGGCGATCCTGGCCACGCTGCTGGGGATCGAGCATGCGCTGGGTCGCGTGCGAACAGCTCCGGCGCGCCATGGACCGCGCCGGATCGACTGCGATCTGCTGCTGTGCGGCGAGACCGAGCGGCGGGCATCGCGGCTGACGCTGCCACATCCGCGTATGTCCCAGAGAGCCTTCGTGCTCGTGCCATTGGTCGAGCTGCTGCCCGACTGGCGCCATCCGCGCGAGGGCTGGACTGTCAGAGAGAGACTCGCGTGCGTCGGGCGGGCCGGCGTCCGCCCCTGGAGGGGAGAGGCCCCGGCAGATGGAAGCCGCGGAACGGGATCAGCGGACGCGTGAACCCCAGACGCCGAACTACGTAGCCGTCGAGGGCGTGATCGGCGCCGGCAAGACGTCGCTGGCCATGCGCATGGCCGATCGAATCGGAGGCTTCGGCTTGCTCGAGATCGTCGAGGAGAATCCGTTTCTCGAGGAGTTCTATCAGGATCGACGGGCCTTTGCCTTCCAGACGCAGATCTTTTTCCTGCTCAGCCGCTATCGCCAGCAGCGAGCTCTCTTGCAGCGGGACCTCTTCCGCGGAACGGTGATCAGCGATTACATGTTCGAGAAGGATCGCATCTTTGCCAACATCAATCTCGATGACCACGAACTCGACATGTACAATCAGATCTTTGGCCTCATGGAGCGCGAGCTACCTAAGCCGGAGCGCATCGTCTTTCTGCAGGCCTCGACCGATCTGCTGCTGGAGCGCATCGCGCGGCGTGGGCGAGCCTTCGAGCGCGGTATGGATCCGGAGTATCTCGAAACGCTCAATGAGGCCTACGCCTACTTCTTCGCCCACTTGCAGGGGACCCCGGTGTTGGTGATCAACGCCGGTGAAGTGGACTTCGTCGAACATCCCGATCTCGTGGGAGAGGTCTGGCAGGCGCTGCTTCGGGCCGGGGCGGGCACGACCCTCTTCCGGCCCGATGCGCCCGCGCGCGACTGAGCGCGCAAGAGCCTCGGAGGCGGTCATGAGCCCAACCACCCGCATGACGGCGCGCGAGATCGCGCGCTGGAAGCGCAAGGGACGCAAGATCCCGGTGCTGACCTGCTACGACTTCACCATGGCGAGGATTCTAGATCGCTGTCGCATTCCGGTTCTGCTGGTCGGAGACAGCCTCGGACAGGTCATCCTGGGGTATGACGCGACGATTCCGGTGTCGATGGAGGAGATGATCCATCATACGCGCGCGGTCACGCGCGCCCGACCCTATGGGCTGGTGGTGGCCGACATGCCGTTCATGAGCTACCAGGTGAGCCCCGAACAAGCTGTCGCCTCGGCCGGACGGCTGGCGCAGCGCGGCCGCGCCGATGCGGTCAAGCTCGAGGGCGGTGAGCGCAGCTGCGAGGCGATTCGGCGGATCGTGGCCGCCGGAATCCCGGTGATGGGTCATCTGGGCCTCACGCCGCAATCGATCCTGGCCTTCGGCGGATATGGAGTCCGCGGACGCTCGGGGGCGGAACAGGAACGCCTGCGGCGCGATGCGCGACGGCTCGAGGAGGCAGGTTGCTTCGCCATCGTGCTCGAGTCGATCCCCGCCCCACTGGCCGCCGAGATCACCAGTGCGTTGGCAATTCCGACCATCGGCATCGGCGCGGGCCCGGACTGCGACGGACAGGTGCTGGTGTTGTACGACATGTTGGGGCTCTTCACCGAGTTCGAGCCACGGTTCGTACGGCGCTTCCTCGAGGGCGGCGCCTTGATCGAGAACGCCGTGCGCGAGTACCAGGATGCGGTCGAGCAGGGCGTTTTCCCCTCTGCCGAACACAGCTACGGCGTGGAGAAGCGGCCCGAACCACGCGGATCGGAGGAATAGGAGACGCGATGGCCAAGAAAGCGACCAAACGGCCCGCAGCGCGCAGGAGCGCCCGCACACCGGGCAAGAGCGCAGGCACGGCGCGCCGGAGCGGCCGCACGGCGAGCAAGCCCGACCGCACGGCGCGCAAGCGGACCCCGCGGGGGGGGGGCATGAAGCGTCTGCAATCGGCGGCTTCCCAGCGACGCTTCGCGCTCCAACAGCGCGAACGGGGCAGGCAGATCGGCTTCGTGCCGACCATGGGAGCGTTTCACGAGGGCCATCTGGCGCTGATCCGCAAGGCGCGAAGTCAGTGCGATGTCGTGGTGGTGAGCATCTTCGTCAATCCTCTGCAGTTCGGTCCCCAGGAGGACTTCACGCGCTACCCGCGGGATCTGGCGCGGGACATGGATCGAGCGCGGGAACTCGGGGTGGATGTGGTCTTCGTGCCGGAGGTCGAGGAGATCTACCCCGAGGGCTTCGCGACCAAGGTCTCGGTCGGTCCCCTTGCGCAGAAGCTGTGTGGCGTTTCACGTCCTGAACACTTCGACGGAGTGTGCACGGTCGTGCTCAAGCTGATCGGCATTGTGCAGCCGCATCGCCTCTATCTGGGGGAGAAGGACCGCCAGCAGGTGATCATCCTGCAGCGCATGGTGCGCGACCTGAATGTCGATGTGAAGATCGTTCCGGTGCCGACCGTACGGGAGAAGGACGGATTGGCCTACAGTTCTCGCAATCGCTACCTGAGTGCCGAGCAGCGCGCCCTGGCACCCCGGCTGTACGAGTCGTTGCGTCTCGCGCAGCGTGCCATCCTGGTGGGGGGCGTGCGGGATCCGCAAGAGCTGCGGCGCATGATGCAGGCGCACATTCGGGAAGGGGATCCTCCGCTACAGATCGAGTATCTGGCCCTGGTCGACCCGGAGACGCTCGAGCCGCTCCCCGTTCTCACCGGCCGGGTTCTGATCGCGCTGGCGGCCGAGCTGGGGCGGGCGCGGCTGATCGACAATCTGCTGATCAACGTGCCTGGAGGGCGTATGGCGGAGGGGATCGCGCATCAGCGCAAGGGTGCATCAGGAACGGAGCGTGGATGACGCAGCTACGGATCATCGTATTGGCGGCTGGCAAGGGCACCCGAATGCCCGATGACATGCCCAAGGTGCTCCGCCCGCTCTCGGGACAGCCGCTGCTCGAGTACGTGCTCGAGACGGCACGGGCGCTGCAGCCCCGTCAGATCCTTCTGGTGCTCGGGCATCGCGCCGAGGAGATCCGCACCGCGCTCGGCGAGGGCGACTGCGAGATCGTGCTCCAGCCCGAGCAGCGGGGTACGGGCGACGCGGTGCTGCGGGCGGAGGATCAGGTGAGCGGGGGGGATTGCACCGCGTTGATCCTCTACGGTGACGTGCCGCTGCTACGCGTGCGGACCCTGCGCGAGCTGCTCGAGCTCCATGCGGTCGAGGGCAACGCGGTGACGATCCTGACGGCCGAGCTGAACGACCCGCGAGGCTATGGGCGAATCGTACGCGATGCCGCGGGACGCTGCGCGGGCATCGTCGAGCAACGCGATCTCGCGCCGGGTCAGGCGGAGATCCGGGAGATCAACTCGGGCATACTGGCCGTGCGGATGGGACTGCTCTTCGAGGCGCTCCACCGCATCCGCCCCGACAACGAGCAGGGAGAGTACTACCTGACCGATGTCGTCGAGATCCTTCACGCGGAAGGCCACCGCATCGGCTGCTATTGCCTGAGCGATCCTGACGAGATCCGCGGGGTCAATACGTTGGCGCAGCTGGAGCTCCTCGAGCGCATCCTGGCGCAGCGTCGCGGCGACCAGGACGCGGAGTGCGAGCTGTGCGCCGCGGCCGAGGGTCCGCCGCAGTCGTCGCTGCTGCTGGCCCAAGGAGAGACGGTCCGTCTCTACGTGGCGTCCCATCCGTTCAACAGCGGCCATATGCTCTTGGTGCCCAAGCGCCACATCACGAGTTTTCTCTCCCTGAGCGAGGCCGAGCGGGAGGAGATCTCCGTGTTCCTCGAACGCGGAGAGGAGCTGCTGCGTCGCGCCTATCACTACGAAGGGCTCAACATCGGATACAACTCCGGCGCCGGGGAGCATCTTGCGCTGCATCTGGTGCCGCGCTGGGGCGGCGATCTGAACTACCTGCCGCTTCTGGCGGGTCTCAAGCTGGTACCCGAGAATCCGCAGAGTACCTGGGAGCGATTGCGGGAGGCGATGAAATGACGCCGAGCAACAGCACGGCCCGCCGACGCAGCAGTTCGCGCACGCGGCGGCGCACGCCCAGAAGGCAACGCTCGGGTGAGAGCGTCACGGGTCGTTTGATCCGGACTCTTCTGACCGGATTGGTTCTGGCCGTCGTCCTACTGATCGCCGCGTCCTATCTCGGGCTGCTGGGCCAGTCGGATCTCCCGGGAGCCGGGGAGGAAGGTGCGGAAGGGCCGCGCGTCTATCAGACGCTGGTCGCCGATCCGGACGATCCACTCATTCCGGCTCCAGCCAACGAGGATCCGCTTTGGCGGCCGCTGCGCCATGATGCGCAGAGGCGCGACGCTGCAGCCGAGACACGCGCTGCCAACGACGGGCAGATGCGGGCTGGTGGCGTCGATGCGGACGGGTCGCCGGCGCAGTCGGAAGATGGCGCGCAAGCCGGGGAGGATTGCAGCGCCGACGCCCAGCAGCCCCCGGGTGCGACGGCTGCGCGCAGGGGGGACACACACGGGCGCCCGGGTGCGACGAGTACGCAGCGCCACGATGCCCACGACCGAGGGCCGACAGCCGAGCCGTACGGGCACGATGCCCCGGCGCCGCCCCCGACCGCGCGGTCGTTCGATCCCCCGGTACGGGTCCATCTGGCGAACGGGTGCGGCGTCAACCGCCTGGCGGCGCGCATGCGGGAGCGTTTCCGCGCGGCCGGCTTCGATGTGTGCGGGGTCGACAACGCCGATCGCAACGACTACGGCGAGACCTTGGTCGTCGATCGCTGCGGAGATGCCCAGCGAGCCGACGCGGTGCGCGCCTTTCTACAGGAGGGGTGGCATGTGGGTCGCCTCGTGCGTCAGGTGCGCAGGGCCCCGATGAGCGATGTGCTGGTCGTGCTGGGTCGCGATCTGGCAGCCTCGCTGGAGCCTGCCGACGCGCCCTGATCGGGCGCGCATGATCCCCGAATGCCGCAGAAGGCGCCCAGCGTGGGAAACGCCCCTGGGGGGGGCGTGCGCAGACATCGGGGGCCGCGCTGCGCCACGACGGCTTGCTTCTGGAAGCCGGGGCAGTGGCGTGCTAGGGTAGCGCTGGCACGGACGGGCAGGCAGGTGTGCCGGCGTGGCCTCGGGAGCACCGTGGGCGTGGGCCTCGGGAGCTCCGCGGGCGTGGGCGCACCGAGGAGGTTGCATGGAACCGTTGTCCTTGATGCTCATCTTCGGTCCGATCGGCACGACCGAGATCATTATCGTGCTGGCGATCCTACTGTTGCTTTTCGGCGGTCGGAAGATCCCCGAACTGGCGAAGGGACTGGGCAAAGGCATCAAGGAGTTCCGCCACGGAATGCGCGATGGCACGATCGAGAAGCAGAACGACTCGGCTGGGGAGCTGCCTCCCGATCGCCGCGGTGCGGATTCCTCCGACGACGATCGTCGGTCCTCCGACGCTTCCTAGCGCTGCGCAGCATTCAGCACTTTGTGTACGGCCGCGATCACATCGCCCACATCGTCATCGCTGAGCTTCGAAGAGAGCGGCAGAGAGATCGTCCGCGCGCCGATCCACTCGGCATCGGGAAAGTCCCCTTCGCGGTAGCCGAACTGTTTGCGGTAGTAGGGATGCAGGTGCAGCGGACGGTAGTGCACTCCGGTCCCGATGCCTTCGGCATGCAACGCCTGGAGGATCCAGTCCCGATCGTACCGCAGCTGCTCCAGCTCGCAGAGGATCACGAAGAGATGTCGCGCATGCCGGTCCCCGGGCGGCGGATCCTGCGGGATTCGCAGCGGCAGATCGGCGAAGGCCTCCGTGTAGCGTCGCCAGATCTGCTCGCGCCGCGCAAGGTTGGCCTCGACCCGCTCGAGCTGGGGCAGGCCGATGGCTGCCTGCAAATCCATCATGTTGTACTTGAAACCCGGGAACGTCACCTCGTAGTGGCGGAATCCTTCGTCGGAGTACCGCTTCCAAGCATCGCGCGACATTCCATGGAGGCCGGCGATCTTGATCCAGTCCGCGATCTCCGGATCCTCGGTCGTGACCATCCCGCCTTCGCCGGTGATCACGTTCTTGGTGACATAGAAGCTGAAGGCCGTGCAGTCGCCGATCACCCCGATCTTGCGTCCCTGGTGCACCGTCTCGATGGCATGCGCGGCATCCTCGACGATCCGCACGCTGTGGGCGCGAGCGATCTCCTGGATGCGCGTCATATCGGCCGCCCGACCGGCGAAGTGCACCGGTACGATGGCGCGGGTCTGCTCGTTGACGCGGGCGGCGATGCGCTGGGGATCGATGCACAAGGTCTCGCGCTGACAGTCGACGAAGACCGGAGTCGCTCCGAGGTGGACGATCGCGTTGCCCGTGGAGGCGAAGGTCATCGGCGTGGTGATGACCTCATCTCCGGGCCGTACGCCGACGGCGATCATCGAGAGATGCAGCCCCGCGGTACAGGAGTTCAGGGCCATTGCGTAGCGCGCGCCGATGTAGCGGCGAAAGGCCTCCTCGAGCCGCGCGACGCGCGGGCCAGTTCCGATCCAGCCGGACCGCAACGTGGCTTCGACCTCCCGCAACTCGGCCTCGCGAACGTCGGGACTCCCGAAGATCAGGACCTCGCGGCGCACGGGGGCGCCGCCCTCGATGGCCAGTCGATCGCTGGGCTTCTGAGACATCTTACTCCCCTGCCTTGCGCTGAGCCGGCCCGCGGCGCAGTCGATCGCGCACCCCACGCAGCAGCCGATGTCCGGGGCCGCGCTTGCGCCAGCGTGGGAAGGGCCGCGCCACGGCACCGAACGACTCCTTGAATGCGACGACATTGGGCAGTCCGGCACTGGGTAGCATGTCGTAGAGGCGCTGCCCATCGCTGATCGCATCGCGGATGATGCGTTCCTGGATGAGCACATTGGGCCGCAGCCGGCGATGCGCGTCGTCGAAGTAGCCGGCGTTGTAGTGCACGATGCCGTTCCAACGACAGACGAACGTGCCGCCGATCAGGTGCTCTTCGAAGCGGGCCACGTAGAGACGCACGTCCTCCTCACCGGCGTCGAGCATGGCCCGGTAGAATGCCGGGGGATAGACCAGACCCGGCGGCCGATCCCAGGCGGCCATGCGGCGGCGGTAGAGCTCGTAGACGGCCGCAACGTCGCCCGGCTCACGCGATCGCTCGATGCGCACGCCCTTCTTGGTCAGGCGCCGGATGTCGTTGCGTTTGCGGGGCGTCAGCAGATCGCTCCAGTATTGATCGACGCTCTCGGGCAAGACCAGCAGATGGGTCTCGTCCCATTCGAGAGACACGGCCCGTGCGCGCTTCGCCCGCGGTGGGGCAGGGGCCGGCGTCTGCGGTGGGCGGGGGAGCGCGCCGGGCGGATCGACGAACGGATTTCCCAGGAGCAGGGAAGAGCCCCGTGCGCGCTGGAGTCCCCGGCACAGCGCCTCCCAGTTCTCCGCGGTGGCGGGGATCGGGCCGCCATAGAGGAAGGGGAAGCTGCTGTGCGTGGTCGTCAGGAGTCCGCCGAGGCGGCGCCAGACGAAAAGCGGCAGCGCGAAGCGACGACTGCCGGCGGTGTAGACGCCGGAGAGATCCCGGATCTGCGGGAAGGCGGCGGCCACGATGCGCGCCCACCTGGCGGTGTGGAAGAAGGTGGCCTCCTCGCGTCCGGCGAGCAGCGCGTCATAGGCGGGATCATCGGCGCCGCATGTCCGTTTCAGTGTCGATGCAGGGCTCATGCGACGTCTCCTGCGTGGCGTGCGTCGGCCAGCCATCGCGCGGTGATGGCTGCGGTCCACAGAAGGTTGTAGCTGCCGTGCGGAAGCGCGGCGCCGGCCACGGCGCGTTGCAGCATGCGTTGCAGGCGGGGCAGGTCGATCCGCCCGGCCAGGTCGCCGGGCGCGGTCTCGAATGCCCGCTGGTACCATCGGCCAACGCCAGGATCACGAAGCATGGTGCGCATCTCTGGTGTCATGCCCCTCTTGGGCCGCTCGATGAGCGCCCCCGGCAGATCGCGCGCCAGAAGCTGCTTGAGGATGGCCTTCGAGACGCGTGGCCTACCGCCGTCCCGTCCCCAGGCGAGCCCGGCACCCACCAAGTCAGGATGCAGGAAGGGGTGGATCAGGTCCAGCTTCGATCCGCGCACCAGCGGCGCGTTCTTCTGCGCGGTGAGTGCGCACACGACGTGCAGCAGATCCAGCGCTCGGGGCGCCAATGCGTCCGGCAGCGCGGGCAGCGCGAGCTGTAGAGCGGAGCGAAAGGCTGTCTCCACGGCCCTGCGCGCGTCCTGTGACGCGCTGTAGGCAATGCCGGCCAGCGCATTCTCGGCCACCATGGCGCCCAATTCGTAGGGCAGGCTACATGAGATGCGTGCCGCCCCCAGCCAGCGCACGACGCGCGCCGTCCGATGCCATCCCTCCATCGCGCGCCACAGTCCGCCGGCGGCGCAGCGCAGGGGGGGCGGAAGACGATAGAGGCGCCGCCAGCGTCCCAGTGCGGGGAAGGTGCGAAAGAGTGCGTCGGCGCCGCTGCCATCGAGCACCGTGCATCGTCCGCCCGCGATCCTCTCGAGCTGGCGCATCAGGTCGTAGGCCGCCGGGACGCCGAAATCCCCAACCGGCTCGGGGTAATCGGACGACAGCGACGTGAGCATCCGCGCCCAGTCGGGAGCGCGCGCCGGCACGATCCGCAACGACAGACCCAAGCGGCGCGCCATCTCCGCCGCCCATTGGGGTTGCGGGTCGGTATCGTCCATCCGGTAGCAGAGCAGCAGCGTCTCGCGCCAGCCGAGGCGTGCGCAGCGCGCGGCGAGGAGGCCGGAGTCGACGCCGCCACTGAAGAGCAACACCGGGGCGCGGTCGGGGCAGAGGGCGGTGAGCACGGCGTCGAGTCGTTCGCCCACGTAGCCGACTCGCGCCCCCTCGGGAAGGTCATGTGGCCGCGTCGCACTGGCTGGCAGGGGAGCACTCCACGTCGTGGTCCGGGGAGCACGGCGGGCATCGTCGAGCCAGGCGAAGCGGGTCCGACTGCCGGGGGCCAGTCGCCGGACCGCTTTCCAGAGGGTGTATGGGGCCGGGATGGCGCCGAACTGGAGCAGGGCGTAGAGCCCGCGTGGATCGAGGTGACGCTGCCGGACGGGCAGCCAACGGGGGTCGCTGGCGAGCCACAGCGCTCCGCTCTGATCGCCGGCGTGGAAGAGCGGCGCCGTGCACGTCGCGGGCATGGTCACCGTCAGCGCGCCAGTGCGCCGATCGATCTCCAATCGTGTCGAGACGATCCGCGCGGCGGCCGCGTGGGGAGACAGGGGGCCGAGACGTACCTCGACGGCGGATGGCGTGGCGCCGAGAGCGCGGGACGCCGCATCCGGCGGCCAGGCGTAGACGACGTAGCGGCGTTCTCGGATGCGCGCATCGAACAGTGCGGCGCCGCGGGCAGGGGGCCAATGTCCCCCGGGGGGCGGATGCGCCGCGTCGGCGGGGGTGACCCCCAGCCACAGATGCAGCATGCCGGGCCTCCCCGAGCGAACGCGTGCGATGCGCGGCCTACCTGGTCCGCGCAGAGAAGCTACGTCGAGACCAGGATCTGCCGGTAGTCGTCGATCTCAGCCAGCTCGCGCTGCGTCGCCATCCACTCCTGCAACGCGCGATTCTGCTTCTCCCGGAGGATCTGCTGGCGCAGCTGGGCGCGCTGCTCCGCGAACTCCTCCTCGGAGGGCTCATGGATTTCCACCAGCTCGACGACGAAGGCGTGCTGGTTGCCAGTGATCACGCGCGGTACCAGGCCGGGCGCCGGCAGAGCGAATGCACTGCCGGTAACGCGGGGTTCCTGGCCAATGCCACGCACGAACCCCACGCGAGTCACCTCCTCGGCGGTGTCGTAGTTGGCCAGCGTGTCTGTCGCGGCGGCCGCCTGGAGCGACATGCCCTCGCGGCATTTCGCGAGGATCTCCTCCGCGCGCGCACGAGCCGCTTCCCGGCGCGCCTCCTGTAGATAGGCCAATCGCACGCGGGACTCCACATCGCTCAAGCTCGCCTCCCGCGCCGGCCGGCGTTCGGTGAGCTGGAAGACGTACCACGCCTGGAGCGTTTCGACCGGGCGGCTGATGTGGCCCGGTCGCGCGCGCTGTGCGAACTCCTTGGCGGCGGAGACGCGCGTCAGCCCCGGCACGTATCCCTCAGGATCGAACTCCCCGGTCTCGGCAACCTGCAGGTCGAATACCTCTGCGGCCTCCCCGAAGCCCATGACCGCCGCGCTGTCGGCGAACTCCATGGCCCGATCGCGCAACGCGAAGTTGGTCTCATACGACATGCGGAGCGGGACGAAGATCTCGGCGATCTTGACCTGCTGCTCCTCGCCCTCGCCGGTGCGCTCCTGAACCTCGATGATGTGGAATCCGTCCTCCGTGGTGATGACATCGCTGCGGCTGCCAACCTCGAGAGAGAAGGCGGCATCTCGCACGGCCGGACGCGAGAACTGCTCGCGGCGCATCCGTGTCCCGCTTTCGCCGCCACGGCGGCTTGGGGGCGCCTCCGAGTAGATCTGGACGATGACTTCGAACGGCTCGCCCCGCTCGAGCTCCTCGAGAGCGTCGCGGATCTCGCTGGCGGCGTCGAGGCTGTCCTCGGAAGAGACCCCCTTCTCCCAACGCACGTATTGCAGCGCGGCCTTCGATGACAAAGCGTACTCGTCCTGGTGGTCGGCCAGATACTGTTGCAGCTGTGCGTCTGTCGGTGCCGGCGGATCAGGCAGACTGCGATAGGGGATCTGCACATATGCCAGGTCTCGCTTGGCGCCCTGCGCGAGCCAGGCCTCGCGGACCTCGGCCTCCGATACCTTCACTCCGGTGAGCAGCAGCATCTGCAGCTTGGCCTGCTCGAGCATCTCACGCTGCTCCCGCTCGAGCGGGAGCGTGTTGGTGCGCGGATCGGAAAGCCAGCTCTGATAGAGCCGCATGTCGAACTGCCCGTCGGTTTGGAAGCTGGGGCTGGTCAGGAAGCGCTGGGGCGGGTTGGTCAACAGCGCCTGAGCGACCTCCTGGTCGCTGACCACCACGCCGTGGCGTTCGATGGCCTGCTCCATGAGTGTGCGATCGACGAGCTGCTCCCAGGTCGAGCTGCGCAGCATCAGCTCGGTCTGCTCGTCCGGGCGCCGCCCGGTCTGTTGCTCGTAGACCAGCTGCGCCTGCCGCAGGGCTTCGCTGTACTGCCGCGCGGTGATCGGATCGCCGTTGACCTTCGCCAGCACGCCGGGGTCAACACTGCCGCCCGTCAGCCGGGAGGTGAAATCCGCGCCCCACGCCAGGAAGATCAAACCGACGAAGGCCACCACCGTAATCCAGAGGATGACCTTCGTATTCTCGCGCATCACTTCGAATAGCGGCATCTTCGATGCTCCTCGTGCGGGGCGCGATCCGGGCGCCCGGCCGCCGTCGGCCAGCGGTGGTCGGTTGTTCGCAAGCGACGATTGTATGGCACCCCCCGTATCCCCCTCAACCGTTGATTGTGGTCCGAGAATCCGCGAGACGGTGGTGCAAAGGACGGTCCACACAGACCTTACGCGCCCCATGCGCGCCGTGTGGGCCCAGCCTCCCCACTCGGCACCGGGCACGCTTCCCCTGGACGGTATGATCCGGCATCACAACCGTAGGAGCCGCACGCGCACCAGCCCCCCAGCCCCTCTTCCCGCTCAACACCTGCCGATCTGCGGCTGCGCCCCGGACGGGTGAATCAGCGTCGCGAGGCGATTGGCTTCAGCAAGCGAAGGCAAGCCGCCCTGGAACGCCTGCCGTCCTTCCTCGTCTGGTGCGACTACATCAGGCGCTGCAGCGAGAAGGCCTCCCCGAGAGACAGCCGCGATGCGGGCCCGTCTCTCCCCCGCCCTTTGCGAGGGTGCGAGATCCTGCTGCACCGACCGCTGCCTGCTCTCCCCGGGGATCTGGCTCGTGGCGGCGCTACTACGAACGACGTGTGCACACCCTAGTCTTTGGTTCCCGGGGAGGGTTCTCGCGCGTGCCGCTTCGCCTACTGACGCCGAAAACCCTTTGAGAGAGGGGAGGGATGGACCTGGCCTTCCAGTTGACTTTGCGAGGCTCTTGCGTACCGCACGGGACTAGGGAGGGTCGTCGCGCGCGGGGGGGGGGGGGGGGG
>WJJG01000067.1 GCA_014729815.1 Candidatus Eiseniibacteriota bacterium | reverse complement strand
GGCGGGGGCGGTACGGACGCGCCGCGGGAGGCACAGGCGCTCGCCGACGCGCTCGAACGCGCCGGGCGGGAGGTCCGCCAGCGTACCATTCAGAAAGCCGTTGACAACGATGGGGGCCTTTCCTAGCATCACGTCGAAGGGTGCTCGACCCCGATCAGGTTCTTCACCGCCCCCTGCTTCGTGCGCTGACTTCGTTTTGGGCCGATAGTGCCCACTGCCTGGGCCGTTGCGCACGGCAACGCCACAGCGCGTCAGGGGTGGAAGGTTATCCCGTCGTTGCACAGTTCGATTCGTTGACCCTTGAGAGACGTGGGGTGCTATGACTCCGAGACCCAGCAAGGCTATTACCGAAGCCGAGGAAAAGAAGAGCGCGCGCACGCGGCGATCGTCCGCACGCAGCAAGACCGCCGAACCGGAAGAGAACGGCGAGGCGACGGCATCGCGCCCGCGCGGGCGGGACGTCAAGTCGCTCGATCTGTCGGAGATGAAGCGCAAGACGATCTCCGAGCTCGCCAAGACGGCGCAGGAGCTGGACATCGCCGGCTCCACCGGCATCCGCAAGCAGGATCTGATGTTCAAGATCCTGCAGGCGCAGACCGAGCAGAACGGGCTGATCTTCGCCGAAGGGGTCCTCGAGATCCTCTCGGAGGGCTACGGCTTCCTGCGATCACCGGACTACAACTACCTCCCCAGTCCCGACGACATCTACGTTTCCCCCTCCCAGATCAAGCGCTTCGATCTGCGCACCGGGGACACGGTTTCGGGACAGGTGCGTCCGCCGAAGGACGGCGAACGCTACTTCGCGTTGCTGCGAGTGGAAGCGGTCAACTTCGAGGGGCCCGAGGTCGCCAAGACCAAGACGCTCTTCGACAACCTGACGCCGCTCTTCCCCGAGGAGAAGTTCACGCTCGAGGTCAAGAGCCGCGACATCACCGCACGCATCATCGATCTGCTCTCGCCGATCGGCAAGGGACAGCGCGCGATGATCGTCTCGCCGCCCAAGGCTGGCAAGACGATCATCCTGCAGAAGATCGCCAGCGCGATCATCGAGAATCATCCCGAGGTGATCGTCATCGTGCTTCTGATCGACGAGCGCCCCGAGGAGGTGACTGACATGGAGCGCTCGGTCGATGCGGAGGTGATCAGCTCCACCTTCGACGAACCGGCCGAGCGGCACGTGCAGGTCGCGGAGATGGTCGTCGAGAAGGCGCGCCGCCTGGTCGAGCACAAGCGTGATGTGGTCGTGCTGCTCGACTCGGTCACTCGTCTGGCGCGGGCGTACAACACCGTCGTGCCGCACAGCGGGAAGATCCTTTCCGGGGGTGTCGATTCGAATGCCCTGCATCGGCCCAAGCGCTTTTTCGGTACGGCGCGCAACATCGAGGAGGGCGGTTCCATTTCGGTGATCGCCACCGCGCTGGTCGAGACTGGCAGCCGCATGGACGAGGTGATCTTCGAGGAGTTCAAGGGCACCGGGAACTGCGAGATCGTGCTCGACCGCAAGATCTCGGACAAGCGCATCTTCCCGGCCATCGACCTCAACCGCTCCGGAACGCGCCGCGAGGAGCTTCTGATCCCCGAGACCGATCTCCGTAAGGTCTGGATTCTGCGCAAGTTCCTCAGCGAGATGAATCCCGTCGAGGCGATGGAGTTCCTGATCGAGAAGATGAGCGTCACCAAGACCAACAAGAAGTTCCTGGAGTCGATGAACGGCTAGTTGCTATACTCCCTGCTCTGATTTCCGGTGCGGCGCCCGAGCCGGCGGCCGGCGAAGCTCGCTGCAGACCCGCCTCGGAGCCGGGTGAGTGGAGAATCGAAGAGGATTGGGGACCACGATGAAGAAGGGCATTCATCCCGAATACAGGAACACCACGATCAAGTGCGTGTGCGGCAACGTCATCGAGACGCGCTCGACCATTGGCGGAGAGATGACCGTCGAGATCTGCTCGGCCTGCCATCCGTTCTTCACCGGCAAGCAGAAGCTGATCGACACGGCGGGCCGCGTCGAGCGCTTCATGCGCAAGTACGGTATGGAGGAGAAGAAGGCCCTGGCCGAGGCGCGTGCGCGCGAGGCGGCCGGAGCGCCGCCCGAGGAGAAGGCGAGCGAGGCTGCCGCAGAGGCGGAGGCCGGTCCGTCGACCGACGAGGCGCAAGCCGAGAAGCCGGAGAAGGACGAGGCCGCGGCCGACCAGTAGCGCATCCGGATCACTGTTCGCCCGGACCCTCGCCGAGGGCCGGGCGCTTCTCTGTCCGCCGGAACCACGCGCCGCCGGCAGGATCCCGTAGGAGAGAAGGGGGGGCGCCATGGCCACCGATCTGCTGAAGACCTATGATGAGGTCCGCGCGCATTTCGATGAGCTGACGCAGCAGATGATGGACCCCAAGGTGCTCGCCGATCAGCGGGAGATCCGGCGCATCGGCCGCGAACATGCCCGCCTCGAGAAGCTCCTGGGGCTGATGGATGCCTATCGCCAGGCGCGCGATGGATTGGCCGAGGCGCGTGAGATCATCGCCCACTCCGACGATGCCGAGCTCGTGGCGCTGGCCAGAAGCGAGGTCGAGGCGCTGGAGGAGGCCGAGGCGCAGCAGGCCGAGGCGCTCAAGCACGCGCTCGTACCGCACGATCCCGCCGACGACAAGAGCGCGATCCTCGAGATCCGTGCGGGCACGGGCGGCGAGGAGGCCTGCCTCTTCGCGGCGGAGCTGTTTCGCATGTATCTGAAGTATGCCGAGGCGCGGGGCTTCCGGACCGAGGTGCTCAGCTCGAACCGCACCGAGCTGGGGGGCATCAAGGAGGTCGTCTTCCTCGTTGCCGGCGAGGGGGCCTTCGGCGACCTGCGCTTCGAAGGGGGCGTGCACCGAGTGCAGCGCGTGCCGGCCACGGAGGCCTCGGGCCGCATTCACACCTCGGCGGTCAGCGTGGCGGTGCTGCCCGAAGCCGAAGCGGTCGAGGTGGCCATCGATCCGGACGACTTGCGGATCGACGTCTATCGTTCTTCGGGCCCCGGCGGTCAGAGCGTCAACACCACCGACTCGGCGGTGCGCATCACCCACGTGCCGACCGGGATCGTCGTGCAGTGCCAGGATGAGCGTTCGCAGCTGAAGAACAAGGCCAAGGCGCTCAAGGTGCTCTACGCCAAGCTACTCGATCTGAAGCGCCGGGAACAGGAGGAGCAGATCAGCGCGGCGCGGCGCAGCATGGTCTCGACCGGGGACCGCAGCGCCAAGATCCGCACCTACAACTTCCCGCAAGGGCGCATCACCGACCACCGCATCGGCCTGACGCTCTTCAACCTCGCCGGCTTCCTCGAGGGCAACCTGAATGAGATGCTCGATGCCTTGCGCGCCGCGGATACCGAACAGCGCCTCAAGGCCAGTCTGGCGGAGTGAGCACGCCTGCCTCGTCGGCAGCGCGAATCGAGCGTGAAAGCGGATGCGCCGATGATCGCCGACCGCATCACAGAGACGGCCGAGCTGCTGCGCCGCAGCGGCGCCGGCAATCCCCGACTGGAGGCCGAACTGCTCATGGCCGCGGCCCTCGACCGCCCGCGCACCTTCCTCTACACCGATCCCGACTATCGCATGTCTCCGTCCGAGGAGGGCGCCTTCGACGAGCTCGTCGGAAGGCGGCTCTCCGGCGAACCGCTGCAATACGTGCTGGGCACGGCCGCCTTTCGCGATCTCGAGCTGCGGGTGGGGCCCGGGGTGCTGATCCCCCGCGCCGAGACCGAGATCCTGGTCGAGGTGGCCTGGGACGCCCTGGGCCGCTGGCGCGCGCGCCGGCGGGAGGCAGAGGACGGCGCGCGCGAGGTCGCTCGGCGGCCCTGGGTCATCGACGTTGGTATCGGCTCGGGCGCCATCCTGCTCGCCCTGCTCCACGAAGCGCGGCGCGCCGGCGGCGCGCCCTGGTTCCGCGCGCTGGGGCTGGACATCAGTCGGCATGCGCTGCGCAGTGCGTCGTCCAACTTCCCCGCGGCGGACGCCTGTGATCTGGTGCAGGGCGACCTGCTCACGGCGGTTCGCCCGGGGGCGCCCGTGGC
>WJJG01000066.1 GCA_014729815.1 Candidatus Eiseniibacteriota bacterium | reverse complement strand
GGGCCGATCTGCTCCTGCTGCTCCTCTACCAGACGCTGCGCGGAACCCTCTACCTGCGCGTGGGGCTGGTCGTGGCGCTCTTCATGCTGGGACTGGCCCTGGGGGCCTGGCTCGGCGGGCGACGCATGCCCGCTCAGGTGCGCAGGGCCGCGGCCTTCGCCGACCTGGCCTGGCTGGGATTCGTCCTGGTGCTCGTGCCCCTGCTCCCGCTCGTCCGTCGGCTCAGCGGGGATCCGCTCGAAGCGCTTCTGCTCGGGCTGACCGGTGCGGCGGGCCTCCTGACCGGACTGCCCTTCCCCTGGATCGCGGAGGCGCTGCGCACGGATCCGCGCCGAGTGCGGCGGACCGCCGTGGCCGGGGGGCTCGCCGATGCGGCCGATCATCTGGGCGCGGTGGGGGGCGCGCTGCTGACGGGGGTCTTCCTGGTGCCGCTGCTCGGATTCCCCGGGGCGCTGCTCTTTCTGGCGGCCGTGAAGCTCCTGGCGGCGCTGGGTTGGTGGTGGCCGGGCGACGGGCGCACGTCGCCCCGATGCCGGCGGTCCTACGACCAGACGCCGGGAATCGGCGCGCCGCACGCGCCGCAGCAGCCGGCATCGAGCCGGATCTCACCGATGAAGTAGCCGTAGCGCTCGATGACGCGCTCCCCGCACGACGGGCAATAGGTCGATTCGGCCGCGTGTCCGGGCGCGTTGCCCACGTAAACGAAATGCAGGCCCTCTTCACGGGCGATGGCATGCAGTCGCTCCAGCGTGCGGATCGGCGTGCGGGGGAGATTGCGGATCTTGTAGGTGGGATGAAAGCGCGTCAGGTGCACCGGCACGTCGGGTCCCAGCTCTCCCTGGATCCAACGGAACATCTCACGATTGGAGCGCTCGGCATCATTGAGGGTGGGGATGATCAGCACCACGATCTCGGTCCACAGGTCGAGCGACCGCAGGGTGCGCAGCGTCTGTAGCACAGGGGGAAGCGTCGCGTTGCACTGCTGCTTGTAGAACTCGGGCGTGTAGGCCTTCAGGTCCACCTTGTACGCGGAGAGATGGGGTGCCAGCTCACGCAGGGGGGCCTCCTGGATGTATCCGTTCGAGATGACCACGCTGTGCATCCCCGCGGCGTGAGTCGCGCGCGCGATGTCGAGCATGTATTCGTAGAAGATGGTCGGCTCGCTGTAGGTGTAGGCGATCGTGGGGACCCCGTCACGGCGGCAGAGGCGCAGCAGCCCGGCCGGCGGCGCGGCGACCGAATCGACCTGTTCGGGGCGAAACTGCGAGATCTCCCAATTCTGGCAGAAGCGGCACTCCATGTTGCATCCGGCGGTGGCCAGGGAGAGGGCCTGCGTACCGGGCAGGAAGTGGAAGAGGGGCTTCTTCTCGATCGGGTCGACATGGATCGCGCAAGCGCGCCCATGGACGAGGGTGAAGTAGTCGCCGTCGCGATTCTCGCGCACGCCGCAGTAGCCGCGCTCCCCGCGGGCGACCCGGCATTCGCGCGGGCAGAGGCGGCAGAGGACCTTGCGGCCCTCCAGCTTCTCGTAGTGTCGCGCCGGCACCCAGGAGATGCGGCGCTGGCCCTCGGGACGCGCGAAGTCGATCGCATCCTGCGCGTGCGCCACGCCGCACCAGGCATGCGGCAGGAGCTTCGGGACCAGGGCGCCACCCACGGCCGCGCCGCCCAGACCTGCCAGAAAGCCCCTACGCTTCATGCTCGCGATCCTCCCTACGCGCCCCTACACCTCGATCAGCCGCAGCGGTTCCGCGCGTCCGAGCCCCAGCGCCGCGGCGGTGGCGATCCAGGCGGGCGCCCGGTGCGCCTCCTCCAGCGTGGGCAGTCCGCGTCGCGCGCGCTCGGCGGCCAGCAGCGCGGCGGCATGCCGATCGACGGCCACCGGATCGACCCCCAGCAGCAGCCGTCCCGCCGGCCAGATCCAGTCCGCCACATAGGCTGGACCGCCCTCGGCCTGCGCCAACACCGCGTCGATCACCGTCAGACGCAGGCGCGCGCGGATCGGCGCCAGCGCGGTGACCTCGGCGACATAGGGGTCGCAGGCATGGTCGTGGTAGCGGTTCGGATTGTGGATGGCGCCATAGAGGTTCTTCATGCCGGCCGAAAGCCCGGCGAGGTCGTGATCCTTGAGCACCCCGACGTTGATCAGTGCGGTGGCGTAGTCGGTGACGATGCGGCTGACCAGGCTGCCCACCGATCCGAAGCCATGGATCTCGCCGGAGTAACCGCCGCCCCGCAGGGCGTCGGTGCCGTAGGCGCGCACGTCGCCCGGCTCGCGCTGCAGCGGGAAACCGCTGCGCTCCAGCTCGCGCGAAGTACGCTCCCAGATGATGATGCGGCCCGCTTCCACGCCAGCCGAGCGCAGGCCGGCGACGATCGCCGCAACCAGCTCCGGCCTGGGTGAGAGCAGGCCCGCGGCGAGGCCGTTGATCTTGATGGCCACCGTGTCGGCGGGCCCGAAGAGCTGCGCCCAGGGCTCGCGCCCGAGCAGGGCTTCCATCCCGGCGGCGAGTCGCTCGGCCACCCGCCGCGCGGGCAGCGCGTCACGATTCGATGCCGGGTGGCGGCCCGCGGGGAGCAGGTCGCGCACCACGCCGACCCGGCCCCAGAGATGCGCCCGCTCCGGCTCTGTCAATGCCGCGAGCCGGGCGGAGGTCGCCGAGGCTGCTTCGGGAAGGAGCGCCGCGGCCGCGGCGGAGAGCTGCAGGAAGCGGCGGCGGCTGAGCGGCAGCGCTCCCCTCTGACGCGCGCGTGGATCCACCTAGCCCGCGGCCTCCGATTCCGAGAAGACGAACGCCTCGAAGAGATCGAAGGTGGCTTGCGGGTCACGCCAGGCGTCGGCCGGCAGTCCGGCCTTGCGCGCCAGATGCGCCAGCATCGTGTCCCGATCCCAACCCTGCTCCGGCGCCACCTGCGGGAGGAAGACGGCCCGCTGTCCGCCCAGACTGAAGACGACGCCGTGGCGCCCGATTTCGATCTCCTCGGGGCCGCGCGCGCGGTGCAGCGGGGTGAGGACCGAGATCTCGATCGAGAGCGCATCCAGTTCCTCCGCGCGCACCGGCGGGAAGCGCGGGTCCCGGGAGGCGGCGCTGACCGCGTTCTCGATGACCCCCTCGATGAGGGGACGGGTGCCGACGATGCTGCCGATGCAGCCCCGCAGGCGGCCCTGTGTCTCCAGGGTGACGAAGACGCCGCACGTCTCACGCAGCTCCCGCTCCGAGACCCCCTCGGGCAGCGGCGGCGCGTCCGGAATGCGTTGCCGCTCGACCAGCTCGCGGATGGTCAGACGGGCGAGTGAGAGGAGATAGGCCTGCTGCGCGCGGCTCAGAAGCGCCTCATCGTCTCCCGCGTTCCGTGCGCTCCCTTGCTCGGCATCGGAGTGCGGGGCGCTCTCCGCCTCGCCCCAGACCGGTACCTCGCGCAGGGTGGGGGGATAGTCGTCGCCCGGATGCAGGGTGCCCGGGGGGAAGAAGGCTACGGCGGCGTAGCTGACCGAGCTGTCGAAGTCGCCCGTCTGATCGCCCGAGCGCGTGTAGTCGAGGACGCGTCCTGCGGGCCGGTCGGTCCAGCGACCGCTCTCCGCGGCGAGGTTCAGCAGTTCCAGCCCGATCCCGATCGGCTGGAGCCCGCATACGGTGATCCCGGTCTCGGCGTGATAGGCGGCCAGAGCCCGGGGGTCGAGGTTCAGGATGGGCGCCAGGGCGCCCCGATCGAGCCGGCGTAGATTGCGCTCGACCCGCTCGTGGAACGGATAGTACCCGAAGTGCGCGCCGTAATGCGTGAAGTCGGAGCTGATCAGAACCAGCGTGCCCTCGTCGAACAGGGGCAGCAACGCTTGCGCCGCCTCGCGCCACTGCTCGCTCGAGAGGCGCGAGACGAGGATCGGCAGGATGCGGAATCCCTCCGGCAGCGCGCGCTGCAGAAAGGGGAGCTGGATCTCGAGGCAATGCTCCTGGCTGTGGGCGGCCGCGATCGAGTCGAAGAGGGGGTGGCGGCGCAACGTTGCGGCAGCTTGGCGATCGAGCGGTACCGGGCCGAGCGGCGTCTCATAGGCGGCGACCTCGGGCACCGACGCGCCGCGGAAGCCCATGCGGTGCGATGGCCCGAGCAGGATCACGTGCCGAATGCCGGCGCCCGCCTCGCCGCTGATCAGGCGGTAGATCTGCCCCGCGGTGGGCCCCGACCAGGTGTGTCCGGCGTGCGGGGCGATCACCAGGATCGGCGGTGCGCCGGCCACTTGATCGAGGGGCCGTCCGGCGGCGATATGGGCATCGACCGAGCGAGCCAGCTCGCGGGGGTCGCCCGCGTACCAGGAGCCGGCCAGAACGCTGGGGCGCGTGGAGGACATCGCTTCTCCCTCTGGTTCGGATGCATGAGGCTGGGCCACCGCGTGTGTGCGTGCGACCCCTGCGAACAGCAGCGCCACGCAGAGCACTCCGGCTGCGCAGCGGCGTGCGAGTCTGTAGTGCATGGACAGCTCTCCCTCGACCCCATCGTAGGGAATCAAGCGGCGCGCGGCAATCGGTCGCTCGGGCGAGCCGCTGGGGCTTCTCAATGCAGGCAGATGAAGTCGTCGAGCTCGTGGAGCCCGAGCCGCTCGAGCCGCGCTCGAATCAGCGCGCGGGCCCCGCGCGTGCCCACGGCCACCAGAAGCATCTCGTGCCGTTCCCGCACGTCGCTCGGGTCGATCGCCCGCGGAGATTCGACAGGCAGACCGAGTCGCGTGCGTCCGATCTTGCGCGGATCGATGTCGACAAAGGCCCGCGCATCCGCCCCGCGGTCCCGCAGGGCGCGCAGCAGCCTCCGGCCGTCCCGGCCGGCGCCCCAGATGCGGAGCGGCCGCCCTGACAGCGCGGGGAGGAGGTGCTGCAGCTTGCAGTCGAGGAAGGCCGCGGGGCTGTAACGCGGATCGCGGAAGGTCAGCCGGTCGAGGTGATGGCGCCAGTCGTAGAGGCACGCATCCACCTTGCCCAGGCGTCCGCCCCGCAGGTGGAGTCGCAGCCAGAGGTCGTAGTCCTCCGGCCAGGGGCCTTGGCGATACCCGCCACAGGCTTCGAAGGCCTCCCGCCGCATGAGCGCGGCGGGATGCGGTAGGGGACTCTCGACCCAGATCTCGCGCGCGATCTGGTCGGGAGTCAGCGTTTCGTCCAGCCAGCGGGCGTAGGCGCGCAGTCCTGGCGTCAGCGCTTCGGGAGGGAAGAGATGCACGCGGGAGGCGACCGCCACGCAGCGCGGATGGGTGTGCAGGTAGTCGATCTGCCGCGCGAGGCGGTCGGCGCGTGAGCGATCGTCGGCATCCTGGCGCCCGAGCAGCGCGCCGCGCGCGTGCGACGCCGCATGCTGCAGCGCGCCGGCGACCCCTCGGGACTCGAGGAGCGAATGGAGGACGAAGCGTGGATCGCACCGCGTCCAGCGGCGGCAGATCTCGGCCGTCTCGTCGCGCGAGCCGTCATCGACGATCACGCACTCCCAGTCGCGGAAGGTCTGCTGCGCCAGGCTATCGAGTGCCTCGTGAAGCGTCGCGGCCCCGTTGCGGACCGGCAGCAGCAGGCTGATCTGCGGCGCGACGGGCACGCGCTGGCTCCTCCTCGCTCGGCCCCTGGCCCTTCGCGAAAAGCGCGCGGGGGCTACCGGAGCATGCGCAGCGGGCGCGTCTGAACGGTCCTTCCGCTGCGCAGGCGTGCGAAATAGGTGCCCGCGGGCAGGCGGCGGCCGCGATCGTCACGTCCGTTCCAGCGGATCTCCGTATAGCCGGGCGCCAGACGTCGTTCGGCCAGATGCCGCACGACGCGGCCGGCCGCATCGGCGATCGTCAGTTGCGCCACGGCCGAGACGTCCATGCGCAGGCGCAGCCGCGTCTGGCCGGAGAACGGATTCGGGCGATTGGGCGCCAGGAAGGCCGCCGCAGGGGCAAGACGCTCCTCGGCCACTCCGGTCGGGTCGTAGTAGCAGACGTCCATCTGCTCCGGGTCGCTGATCCCCAGGTTGTAGGGCCCCTCCGAAGCCTCCTCGATCCAGGGCGCCGCCTTCGGGCTCCAGCCGTGGGCGAGACGCTCCGCGTTGATCGTGTCCCGGCCCCAGTACTCGTTGGTGACCGGATCGGTCGAGAAGAAGAGGGTGTTCGGCGTCTGTTCCGGATAGGTCATCCAGACCTGGGGCGGAATCGTGGGGCCTCCATCGTAGGTTCCGCGCAAGCCGTCCATCAGCACCAGGGCCGTCTTGCCCTTGATGTACGGATCGGCGTTGACGGTCAACATGCCGGGGATGTTGTTGCACAGACTCTGGGGCATCAGCGAGCCGTAATGGTTCTTCAGCGCCAGGGTGAGCTCGTGATAGGGACGGTCGTGGCTCTTGAGCACCGGCACGTTGATCACGAAGTCGCGATCGACGAGGAAGCTCGAGAGCTCGTGGCCTCCAAAGGGATAGTACCCCGAATCGCAATGGGCGCTGTGCTCGATCTCGGGACAACCCCCGTCGATCTGCAAGTAGCCATCCTCGCAGCGATAGCCAAGGTAGTAGAGATTGTGTGGGTCGTAGATCACGACCTGCGAGATGTCATAGGTGCCTCCGAGCATCTGGGCCAGCCCCGAGAGCAGGCCGCGGATCGTCTCCCAGCGCGTCACGCAGGAGCCGGTCCCGTTGACCTTCACCGCGATCGTGGATCCGCTGTGCAGGCCCGGGAAGAGCGCTTCGAATGCGGGACCGGTTTCACTGATGCCGGTGAGCAAACGAACGCCGTGATGGACGACCGCCTCGACGCGATCGCGGTTGATCGTGGTGAGCTGGGCCTCCATCCGGGTATCGTGGTAGAGGACGATCCGCCCGGGCAAACCGTTGCGCCTCTCGGCCCGCCCCCGCGGCGCCGGCGC
>WJJG01000065.1 GCA_014729815.1 Candidatus Eiseniibacteriota bacterium | reverse complement strand
GATGAAGGCCGAGCCGATCTTGGTGCCGGCCACCTCGGCCACCGCGACGACATCTTCCGGATGATCGGGGCGGGAGATGAGGGGCTCGAGGTCGGTGACGTCGATCTCGATCGTGCGCACGTAGCCGGCATCCCCATCGGCCAGGGTCGGTTCGATCCTTCGACCGGCGGCCGCTTCGCAATGCTCGAGCACGGCGCGGTTGGGCGGGAAGAGGACGATGATGCCCGCCATCTCGGTGGCCATCGACGCCATCGTAACGCGTGCGGAGAGATCCAGCTCATCGACGATGTCGCCATAGAACTCGGCCGCCATCCCCAGCAGGCCGTTGGCGCCCATCTGCCGCAGCACGGCCAGCACCAGATCCTTGGCGCCGGCGCGCGGCGAGGGGCGACCGGTCAGGACCAGCCGCACGGTGGGCGGCACCTTGAACCAGACGCGCCCGTAGGCCCAGGCGTGCGCGATGTCGACATCGCCCATACCCTGGCCGAAGGCTCCGATCGAACCGAGGATGTTGGCGTGCGAATCGGTCGAGACCAGCGTCGCTCCCGGCACGGCCAGGCCGTCGTCGATCGCCAGATGCGTGCCGATCCCCTGATCGATGTCGTAGACGCGGATTCCATGCTCGCGCGCGAAGAGACGGCAGACCTGCTGATTGGTGGCGTACTTCTGATCCGATCCGGTCGGGTTGCAGTCGAAGGTGAAGAAGGTCTTGGTTGGATCCTCCACGCCGAGCTGATTCTCACGCAGGTTCTTGACCACGTTGGCGCCGCCGAAGTCGCGCGCCAGGCGCGCATCGATCGTTACATCGGCGATCTCGCCCGGCGTGACCGCATGTCCGGCGTGCGCGCTGAGGATCTTCTCGATCATCGTCTGGCCCATGGTCTGCTCCTTCTCGAGTGCCCCGGATCTCGCGCCGGCCGCTCGACGGGGCGCACTCGGTGCGGCACGCCTCGCCGTGCCCAATGCGCTTCGCCCCGCGCTGCGCGGCGTCTACTCGATCAGCGTGCCGGCCTTCTTCATCACCAGCGGATTGAAGGTCGCGAAGTCGGCCTGGTGAATGAGCACCGTCTCGACGACCTGCGGCCGCCCATCGCCTTCCTTGGCGTGACAGGCGATGATGTTGATCGTCTCCTCGTCGACCCCCGCCTCGGCTGCCAGCATCGCTCCGGAGATCGGATGGCGCGCGCACTTGCCGTTGTGGCTCTTGCGCCAGCCGCCTTCGCCGTCGGCTTCGATCTCGAGCAGCTTCCCGACGTCATGAAGCAGCCCGCCGGCGATCAGGCGGTCCATATCGATCGCGTACGGCATCTTGCGATAGGCCTTCTGCTGGGCCTGCGCCAGAGCCAGTGCGCCTTCGGTGACCGCGATCGTGTGCTGGATGAAGTTGACGCCGTGCGTCTCGGTCAGCAGGGTGAAGGGCATCTTGCGCAGCTCCGGGAGGCGGTCCCAGCCGCCCCGCTCACAACCCAGCATCCAGGTATCGATCACCTTCTCCCGCACGCCCTTCTTCTTGATCCTGCGTAGCTGGGAGGCGAACAGCTCCTGGATGTCACTTCGCTTGATCATCCCGGCACCCTCCTTCTGGGATTCGCGCGCCCGCCGGCACCCGCAACCTGGGTCACGCCTCGACCGCGTGCGACGCCGCCCGAAACCTGCGTCACGCCTCGACATCGACTGCCCGGCGGGCGGCGCATCCCGCACAGCGCATCGCATGCGCGGGGAGCTCCGTACGCCCCCGGCGCTAGATCCGCTCGATGATCGCGTCGGTCATCTGTTGCGTGCTCGCGGCGCCCTGGTCGATCACGTCGGGGCTGCCCTTGAGCTTGAGCATGTCGTAGGTGCGGACCTTGCCCTCTTGGATGACCGCACCAATCGCCTTGCGGATACGATCGGCCTTCTCGGTCTCGTCGAGCGAATCACACATCATCGCCGCGGTCAGGATCATGGCGATTGGATTGACGATCGAAGTCGGGTACTCGGCGTACTTCGGGGCCGAGCCGTGCGTGGGCTCGAAGACCGCGCAGGTCTCACCGATGTTGGCGCTGTTGGCGAAGCCCAGGCCGCCCACCAGGCCGGCGAAGCCGTCGCTGACGATGTCGCCGAACATGTTCCCGGCCACGATTACGCCGTAGTCTTCGGGATTCTTTGTCAGCCACATCATCTGCGCATCGATGTTGGTGTCCCAGAGCGCGATGTGGGGGAATTCCTTGGCGATCTCCTGCCCCATGGCGAGCATCATGCCCGAGGTTTCGCGGATCACGTTCGGCTTCTCGCAGACCGTGACCGACTTGTAGCCGAACTTGTCGGCGTACTCGAATGCCTTGCGCAAGATGTACTCGCAGGCCGGGCGCGTGAAGATGCGGGTGGAGATCGCTAGATCCTCGGACGGCACATCCTTGAACTTGGCCATCTTGGGATGCGTCTCGAGCATCTTGCGCACGTCCGGGGAAGGATTGGACCACTCGACGCCGGCGTAGAGCCCCTCGGTATTCTGCCGGAAGATGACCACATCGACCTTCGGCTCCTCCACCGTACCCCCGGGGCCGCGGCGGATGAAGTTGAGCGGATTGCCGGGGAAGGTGCGGCAGGGCCGGATGCAGAGCTGCAGATCGAAGTGCTGGCGTAGCCCCACGATCGGACTGTAGTAGACGAGGTCCTTGCCCTTCAGCTCGGGGCAGAGTTCGGCGGCGGCGTTGCTCTTCGGCTTCGAGGTGATCGCCCCGAAGAGTCCGATCCCGTGTTCGCTGAGCAGATCGAGCGTGCGCTGCGGCAGGGGATTGCCTTCGCGGCACCAGAACTCCCATCCGATGTCGGCGTGCACGTAGTCGGCGTCGAAGCCGACCGCCTCGAGCACGCGCAGGCTCTCGTCGAGGACGACCTTGCCGATGCCGTCGCCCGGCATGGTGACGATGGTCCGCTTGCTCATCGATCCTCCCTCGCTTCCTCTCTCGCCGCCCGGCGGCGCATCGGCCTCTTGCCGTCCTGGCAGGTGGGAAATCCCTACGGTTGGAATCCTGCGTCACGTAGGCAGTTGCGGCGGCACATGGCGATCCTGCAGCCCCCACCCACGCTTCAAGGCGAACGATGCTAGCGTTCCCCAGCTCGCGGAGTCAAGGCGGATCGGACGTGCCGTGCCCGCTCCTATCCATTTGTCCTACAATCGCTTATGATGTCAGAAACAGGGAGGCGATTGGATCCGTGGAAGGAGCGAGCTCACCCCCGCGCCCATATCGCCACTTTGCTGAGTGCCACCCGGGGGCCCTTCGTCTCCGCGAAGCCCGCCTCGCGGGCGAGCTGCACACTTGCGGCGAAGTCCTTCCGCGATACATGGAAGGGCGGCTCGATCACGAGTAGGCGCCCGTCCGGCTTGAGACTGCTGTACATCTCTAGGAAGAAGGCCGCCTGATCCGGCACCTCGTGGACGACGTAGAAGGCCACCGCCAGATCGACCGGCTCGGGCAAGCCGATCCGATCGTCGGGGCATAGATGCATGGTGATGCGCGGCTCGAGCTGCGTGCCGCGGACCTTCTCGCGCAGCTTGGCGAGCATTCCTGCCTGCATGTCGGCGGCGAAGACGCATCCCTCCGCACCGACCAGCTCCGCCAGATCGAGCGTCAGGAAGCCGGGGCCGCACCCGATGTCGGCGACGCGCATACCCTCCCGCACGTAGGGTCCCAGGATCTTGCGCGGGTTCTGCAGCCAGCGGCGCAAGCGAGTATCCAACCCGTCGGCGCGCTCGACGGGACAGATGTGACGTGGCTCGTCGGACATGTTCCCCCTCCCTCCTCGAGTCCGGCCGTGCCGGGTGGGGACATGCCCGGGGGGGGCGGCTGCGGCCTGCGACGCCGGCGCAGCGTGCGGCGCGGCGCCGCTAGAACGCCATCGAAACGAAGATGCCGGTCATGATGCCGATCACCACCGTCAACAGGACGGCGATCGCCATGTGCTTGCGCATGATCCGCGCTTCGAGCTTCTTGCCCTCGCCGATCGTGGCCACGGCGTTGGTGATCTTGGCCGGCGTGATCGCCGAGGCCACGCCGCCGGTGGCGGCGTGTGCGCCGTAGATCGTCATGAACTGCTTCTCGGACAGGCCGAGCTGGTTCGACGCCTGCTGCTGGATCTTCATGAAGAGCACGTTCGAGCCTGTCTCCGATCCGCCAACCACCGCGCCGAAGAGTCCCAGTGTGGGTGAGACGTAGCTGTATGCGCCGCCGAAGAAGGTCGCCAGCGAGGCGCCGACGACGATGTTCATGTTCCAACCTTCGAAGAACGCGGTGCGCATCAGCGTGGTCCCGCTCGCACCGGTGATTGTCTCCATCGCCGACCAAGCCATCACGTAGGCGATCGAGAAGTAGACCGCGTAGGCCAGGAAGGGGGAGAGGAAGCGCTTGCGCCACACGTCGATCGCTGTGCGCCACTGCTGGGCAGTGGGACGCAGAAAGATCGTGGAGAGCAGCACCGCGATCAGGATCCAAGTGTAGATTTGGCCGAGGATGTTCAGATCCACCGGACGGTCGAAGACGTGGAAGATCTCGAAGCCGCCCGGGATCCCGCTCAGCCAGGCGTTGATCTTGGGGAAGGAGACCACCGCGGCCAGGGCGGTCAGAATGATCCAGGGCGAGAGCGCACGCCAGAGCGCCGGTGCATCGACGGGATTCTCGCGCTTGACCTGCGCGAGCTCGCCGGCGATCTGGCGCCCCTGGAAGATGCGCTGCCAGCTGATCAGCACACCCATCGACAGCAGCCCGGCCAGGATCCCGATGATGCGCACCGGGATGATCTCCTGCCCGGCGGCGTAGTTGATCACCGCGAAGAGCAGCGCGAAGGCGGCGATCGAGAAGCCGGCCACAATCGCGGGCACCGCCCCGCGCTTCATCGACTCGCGGCCGCCGACCAACCAGAGGATGCCGAAGGCCAGGCCGACCGAGACCAGCGGCAGGAAGATGCAAACCTTGAACGTGAAGGCTAGCAGGTCGAGGCCGAAGATCTCCGCGGGCAGTGTGATCGGGATCGAGAGCAGGGCGAAGGAGCAGGTCGCGTTGTAGCCCAGAACCGAGATCGCCACCGCGGCCGCCGGACCGAAACCCATCGCCATCAGGAGCGGGGGAAACATCGCCGGCGTGACGATGCCCAGGGAAGTCAGGAACGAGCCGAAGCCGATCCCGATATTCAGCGCCTGGACCTCCTTGCCGACCACGGTGCGCTTGACCGCACCGGAGATGATCGTCAGCGCTCCGACCTCCTTCATCAGGAAGATCATGAACATGGTGAAGACCACGGCGATCGAGATCCCGAACGACTTGACGAAGCCGTACCAGGAGCCGCCGAGGGCCACCATGAGATCGGTCTTGAAGTAGGCGACAGCCAGGATCACCGAAACGATCCAGCCCACGATCGCCATCGTGGCGCCGCTCTGTTGCAGAAAGACGATCCCGGCGAGCACCACCAGCAGTGGCAGCAGTGCGAGGATGAACTTGAGGAAGTTGGGTCCCGAAACCGTCTCGGATGCGGATGCCGCCGCGCCGCCGTTGTCCGCTGCCGCCACGTCGGCGAGCATGCCGACGGCCAGCAGACCGATCAGCAGACACAGAACCAAGGCCAGACTTCCGTTTCGGAGCGGGAGATCCGCCCCCCGAGACCGCCTCTCACCACGCAACCGCTGCATCCATTCCTCCCCTCGCATTGGGTCCCGCTCCCGGTGGCTGCCGCGCCCAGGCCGCAGCCACCCTGGGCGGCCGCGCCGGCGTCCGTCTCGCCGCGCGAGCCCGGCGCGCCGCTCGGTCTGCGCCACAAAAT
This sequence comes from Candidatus Eiseniibacteriota bacterium, assembly GCA_014729815.1. GTDB lineage: Bacteria > Eisenbacteria > RBG-16-71-46 > CAIMUX01 > WJJG01 > WJJG01. The sequence goes on along the minus strand of WJJG01000065.1, from coordinate 299 downwards.
CGCCCCAGACTTTGAACTTGCGGCTTTCGACTGTCAACTCCCGCGGTGCTGGGGGGGCGCTCTGTCGCCGTGGGGGAAGCGCTCCGTCTCCGTGGCGGAGGAATCTGGGCAGGGCCCTCCGCATAGGGCCTAGGCCGGACGCGCCTACTCCCAGGGACGGCTCCAGGCACCGAGCGCCGTGCCCCAGCAGCCGCCGAGACGCGCTGCGGCCCTCGCCCGGCCCTCCCGAGCGCGGCTTTGGGATTGAATCGCGCCGCCGGAGGTCCTATAACTTATTGCCCGTATTCTCAATCCGCCTG
>WJJG01000064.1 GCA_014729815.1 Candidatus Eiseniibacteriota bacterium | reverse complement strand
CTGGCGGGCCTGCCCTTCGGCCATCCCGGTCTCGCGCGTCGGCGCGCCCGGTCGCCCACAGCGGGGCGCTTCGTCCTCGCCATCACAATCCGCGCGGGGTCGCGGTCTCGGACCGCACAAAGACCGGGACCCACAGGTACAGACGTCCTCGGCACCACTGATCACTATCGGCGAAAGCGTTGGGAATCGTTAGAGCCGGGGTGGCCTCTCGCCGAGCGCGTCGGCGAGCCGTGCCGCATGCTCGATCGGCTGGTGGCAGGCGTAGTTGCCGCAAACGTAGGCAGTTGGGCGTCCCCCGCGGGGGACCTGGGCGCGTAGGTAGTCGGGAGGTGCCGCACCGAGGGCGGGTGACCCCGGGGTGCTCGAGGCATCCCCCGGATGCCACGCCAGGATGGCGTCGGGCAGGAAGCGGGTAGCCACGGTGCGCGCGAGGGCGCGGGTGCACGGATCGTCGCGCTCCCCGGCGATGACGATCTCGCGCAACGGGCCGCCGGCGAAGTCGAGCGCGGAGAGCAGCGCGGTGTGACTCTGTGGCGCCGTGCTGAGCTGTCCCTCGGCGGCGCGCAGCGTGTGGCGACCGGCCGCTTCCCATCCCGGGTGGGCGAGAAGATGTCCGAGTCGGATCAGGAACCGCGCGGCCACCGAATTGCCGGCCGGTGTGGCGCCATCGTGCCACTCCAGAACCGGTGCGATCAGCGCCCCCTCCCCCCGGCGAGTCAATGAGAAGCCCCCCCGCGGGAGCTGGTGATCGGCCAGCATGCGTTCGGCGACTACCGCCGCGCGCGATACATGGCGCCATTCCCCGCTGGCTTCGTAGAGCGTGAGGCGGGCGGCGCCGAGACAGGCGTAGTCGTCGAGGTAGCCCCAGACATCGGCCGCCCCGTCTCGCGCGTAGCGCACCAGGCGACCCTCTCGCCAGAGATGCGCGTCGATGAAGTCGGCCGCGCGCACGGCCGCCACGATGTACCGCGGCTCATCGAGCGCGTGCCCCGCGCGGGCCAGCGCCTCGATCATCATGCCGTTCCAGGCGACCAGGATCTTCTCATCCCGCGCGGGACGCTCGCGTTCGGCACGTCGGGCGAACAGATGACGGCGCGCCCGCTCGATGGCGCGCGAGAGCGGCGCGCGGGGCGCATCGCGATGGAGCACGTTGCGCCCCTCCCCGTTGCCCTCCGGCCGCACGCCGAAGGCGTCCGAGAATGCTGCGGCAAGCGATCTGACATCGTCCCCCGCATGCGGTGCGCCGGAGGCGGGCGAAAGGTCGGCCAGAGCGGCGCGGACCTCTTCCTGCGTCCAGACGTAGTAGCGTCCCTCCTCGCCTTCGCTTTCGGCGTCCTCGGCGCTGAAGAATCCACCTTCGGCGGAGGTCATCTCACGCAGCACGTAGTCGCAGATCTCGCGGGCGATGCCAGCATAGAAGTCGTCGCCCAGCGCGAGGTGGGCCTCGGTGTAGGCCAGCGCCAGGCCCGCCTGATCGTAGAGCATCTTCTCGAAGTGCGGAACGCGCCAGGCCGCATCGGTGGCGTAGCGGTGGAAGCCGCCGCCCAGATGGTCGCGGATCCCGCCGCCGGCCATCCCATCCAGTGTGCGGCGGACGATCCGCCGAGCCTGCGCATCTCCGTACCGCCACGCGTAGCGCAGGAGGAAGGTCAACTGGTGTGGCGCGGGGAACTTCGGCGCCGACCCGAAGCCACCATGCTCGGCATCGAAGCTTGTCGCCAGCGCGCGGTAGGCGCGGGCTGCGATCTGTCGCCGGCGTGGCGGATCGTCATCGAGCGGCGGCGCAGAATCGACTTCCCGCGATCGCGCCGGATCGTCCGCGGCGATCCGTGCCGCAGCACGGACCGGCGCTCCTGCCTGGGCGCCGGTGCCGCCCGGGGCCGCGACGGATGCTGCCTGTTCGCGCAGGAAGCGCGCCACGCGCGACGCGTCGGCAAGCAGCGCGGAGCGGTCGTCGCGCCAGAGCTCGGCGAAGCGTTCGAGCAGGCGGCGCAGACCGGGGCGACCCCAGTGATCCTCGGGCGGGAAATAGGTGCCCGCGAAGAACGGCTCGCCGCCGGGTGTGAGAAACGCGGAGAGGGGCCAGCCGCCGCTGCCGGTGAGGGCCTGCACGGCCGTCATGTAGAGCTGATCGAGATCCGGACGCTCTTCCCGATCGACCTTGACCGGGACGAAGTGGGCGTTCAGGAGGGCGGCGATCCCCTCGTTCTCGAACGACTCACGCGCCATGACGTGGCACCAGTGGCAGGTCGAGTAGCCGATCGATAGGAAGATCGGGCGCTCCAGCTCGCGAGCGCGCGCCAGCGCCTCGGAGCCCCAGGGATACCAGTCGACCGGATTGCGCGCATGCTGCTGGAGGTAGGGACTCTTCTCGGCGGAGAGGCGATTGGCGCGGGCGGACATGACGACACCCCCTTGCATTGGCTTCGCGACCCGCCGTGCGGCGTTGCGGGCGCGCGGCGGGTCCGCTGGATACCATGCACGGGGAAGCGAGTTCCCGGTAGGGATCGTCAGGCGTCCGCTCCCGGCACACGCCGCGAAGCCCCGCCGACGGAGAAGTCGTTGGGCACGCTCACGGTGACCCGGCCGTCGATCGAGGCCAAGGCCTGATCGAGATCCGCGATCACATCGTCGGGATGTTCGCCGCCCACGCAGAGGCGGATCAGATTGGGCGGGATGTCCGCCATCTCGCGCGCCTCCTTGCCCTGTTGCGAGTGGGTCGAGATCGCCGGGATGGTAGCCACCGACTTGACGCGCCCCAGATCGGTCGCGCGCCAGATGCGCTGGAACGAGTCGAAGACCTTGCGGGTGGCCGCCGCGCCGCCCTGCACGCGGAACGACATCAGATGCCCGTAGCGATTCACCGGCTGGCCGTACTGCTCGTCATGCTCGGCATCGACCAGCCAGAGGTACTTCGAGGCGATCTCGTGCAGCGGGTGCTGCGGCAGACCCAGGTAGTCGACCTGCTCGATCCGGGGATGCTCGCCCAGCCAGCGGGCCACGCGCATCGTGTTGCGGCTGAAAAGATCGACCTTGATGCGCAGGGTGCGCATGTCGTTGAGCGCCAGCATGGCGTTCATCGGCGAGAGGTTGGGGCCGTTGTCGCGATTGGGAAGCTGTTTGAGATAGGCGCCCAGGTCGGCCTTCATCTCCTCGGAGCCCCACTTGCTCGTCAGGTTCTTGCGGGCAATCACCGCCCCGCCGATTCCGAAGCCCGAGGAGGTCAGCGTCTTGGTGACCGACTGGACGACCACGTCGGCGCCGTGCCGCAGAGGCCGCATCAGGGCCGGACCCGCCACGGTGTTGTCGATGATCAGCGGCAGGCCGTGCTCGTGGGCGATCGCGGCGACAGCCTCGATGTCGAAGAAGGCCTGGCCCGGATTCGAAGGCAGCTCGCCGTAGAGGAAGCGCGTGTTCTCGTCGATCTTCGAGCGCCACGCATCGAGATCGGTGGAGTCTACGATCCAGCGGCACTCGATGCCTCGATCGTGGTCCTTGCGCATCGAGAACTGCTGGAACGTGCCACCGTAGACCTGGCAGGTGGAGACGAAGTTCATCGGACGGCTCGTATCGTTCCGATCGACCTGCAGGAAAGCATCGGTCGAGCACATGATCGCGGCCATCCCCGAGGAGGTGGCGCAACAGGACGTCTCTCCTTCGAAGCCGTAGCCTTCGAGCAATGCCATGACATTCTCGAAGTAGTACATCGAGGGATTGGCGATGCGCGAGTAGCACCAAGTCGGGATCTGGTAGGCCAGCGCAGCTTCCATCTCGTCGGAGTCGCGATAGGCCTGTGAGGAGGACATGTAGATCGGCTCGATGATCGAGCCCTGGTTGAAGTCCAGCGACTCGCGCATGGTATAGAGGCCGTGCACCGCGATCGTGTCGAAGCGACAACGACGCATGGCGGCGATATCGTCGCCGCGCCGGCGAGCCGACTCCTTCGCGGCTTCGATGTAGCGGGCGACGCCCTCTGGATTCATCTCGGCAGACATCTCCTAAGCCTCCTGTGTGGTGGTCTGGTCCGCACTCGGCAGAACATCCAACGGGCAGCCTACGTCCTCCTTGGGCATCGAGAGGACGAGGAAGGTCTCCTGCTTCTCCACCCCGCGCACCGAGCCGATCGTGTGGGTGACCAGCTCGCGCAGGTGATCGATGTCGCGGGCGATCAGGTGCAGCATGTAGTCGTAGCGACCGGTGAGGTGGTAGCAGGCCTTGACCCCGGGCACGGCGCGGATGCGCTCCTCGAACTCCTCGATCGGTCCGGCCTGATGGCGATCGAGATTGATCAAGACCATGGCCTGCACATCGAGTCCCAGCGCCTGCGGCGCGAGCAGGGCCCGGTAGCCGCGGATAACCCCGCGCTCTTCGAGCCGACGCACACGATCGAGGGTCGAGGAGGGCGCCAGGCTGGCCAGACGGGCCAGCTCGGCGTTCGTCGTTCGTCCACGCGCCTGCAGGGCGGCGATGATCTGCCGATCGATCCGATCCATGCGGCAAGCCTACCGCAGGAAACGCCCGGTTTCTACCCTGTGGCCTAATGATCTTCGTTGATTGTGTGCGTGGCCCGGATGGAATTAGGGAGATATGGCGATGTGGCCGAACTTCATGCCTCGCGGTCCGTTGGCCGATCGATTGTGGTCGCCGCAAGCCGGTCCAGTTGGCCCGTGCCCCCGCGTCGGGCTATAGTCCGGCGGTGAGGTGCAGATGGATGACGCCATCGTGCAGTCCGGACCGCCGTCTGTGCCGCGGGAGCAAGTCATCGAGCGCATCCGCGGCTACCTGGAGACGACGGATGTGCAGCGGGCGATCCTCTTCGGATCGTACGCGACGGGGCATGCCGATCTGGCCAGCGATGTCGATCTGCTGCTGATCGAACGGACCGACCTGCCCTTCGTCGAGCGTGGGCTGGCCCACCTGCCGCTGTTTCGATTGGGCTTCGGCCTGGATCTGCTGGTCTACACCGCGGCCGAATTCGAACGAATGCAGCCCGAAGGCAATCCGCTGATCGCGCGCACCCGCCAGGAGGGCATCGAGATCTATGCACGATCCCAAGGCTGAGGGGCGCCGGTGGCTCGCCCTGGCCGAGAACGATCCGGCCTTCGCCCGTCACGCCCTACAGGGCGAGTTCTTCTACCAGGTCTGCTTCGTTTGCCAGCCGTGCGTCGCGAAGGCCCTCAAGGCCTTGCGCTACGCGCGGGGCGCGCGGAATGTGATCGGCCACTCGGTGGTCAAGCTACTCGATGCGACTGCCGAGGTGCATCCCGCCCTCGAATCGCTGCGCGATTCCGGCGCAGAGCTCGATCTCTACTACATCGCCAGCCGCTACCCGAACGGACTCGTGGAGGGCACGCCGCACGAGAGCTTCACGCGGAAGCAGGACGAGCGGGCTCTCGCCAGTGGCGAGGAGGGCCTCGCCGCGGTACGCGGCTTATTCCGTAACGCAGGCGCGCTGCTGATCCGCTGCGGAGATGTCGTGTGCTGTGGAAGAGAGGCTCGACCAATCCGATCCCAGCCAAGAGGAATGCTGCATGCCGCGTGACATCTTCCCGATCCTGATCCTCAATGGCCGTCCGGCGGCCGGGAAATCGGAGATCATCGACTATCTCAAGAAGACCCCCCCCAAGGAACGTCGTCGCCGGTTCCACGTCGGCGAGTTCGAAGAGTTCGACGACTTCCCGATTCTCTGGGAACGATTCGAGGACGACGACCTCTGGGAGCGTCACGGCAAGCCGCGCCTGATCTCCGATCGGCAGTTCGAGTATCAGGGCCAGCGCTACGAAGGCTACGTCTTCAAGGATCCTTTCTTCTGGCACTGGCTGATCGAGAAGCTCTGCATGGACTACACCAAGCGGCTGCGGGATGTGCCCGGGTATCACGAGACCCGGACGGCCATATTCGAATTCGCCCGCGGCAGCGAGCACGGCGGCTTCGCGCAGGCCTACGAGCATCTGAGCGACGAGGTGCTGGCGCAGGCGGCGACGATCTACATCGATGTGAGCTGGGCCGAATCTCTGCGCAAGAATCGGCGGCGCTACAACCCGGATCGTCCCGACAGCATCCTCGAGCATGCGCTCGAGGATCGGAAGATGGAGATGCTCTACAAGGAGTCGGATTGGGACCGCTTCTCGGCCCGTGACCCGGGATATCTGCGCGTGCGCGGCCAGCGCGTGCCCTACGCCGTTTTCGACAACGAACCCGAAAAGACCGACGATCCGGCCAAGCTCGGTCCGCATCTCGAGGAGGTCTGCGCGCGTCTGTGGAGGCTGCGCCAGTCGCGGCCCGCCTAGTGGCGCAGGCGCTCGGCACCTCGCCACACTCGGAAATCACACGAACCCGCTTAGAGGATCTTCTCGACGCGCACCGCGCAGTCGGCGCGCAGATTGCCTTCTTCGACCAGATCGGCGGAGATTCCCAGCATGCCGCGCTCGCCGCCGGGGTCACCAGCCTTGACGTGCAATGAGCGCAGGCCGCCGAGGATGCGGCGCGCGTCGGCCACATAGAGCATATCGCCGGCGTCCGCATGCAGGACCGCCAGGTCATCCGGATGAAGCTGCACGGTCTCACTGGGGGTTTCCCGAATCGCCAGTTGCAGGCGGATCTTCCGACCCGGCTCTTCGTTCGGCTTGCCCCCCTTGAAGAGCGCCTTGCCGGCCTGGATGGTGCCCAGCGTCAGTCCGATGATCTCCTCCTTCGGCTTCGGCTTGGTGAAGAATGTGGCGACAACCCCGATCAGGATCGTGACGAGCAAGCCGTAGAGACCGCGAAAGTACTTGTAGTTGTACGCGGGATCGAAGTCCGGGGTGCCGGGGACGTTGATGCCGTGGAGATGCGCCAGCGGGGCGACGATCTCCGGGAACTGCACTGAAATCAGGATGAAAATGCCGCCGCCGACCATGCACCAGAAGGCGGCCTGCGGACTGAAGCGCCGCCAGAGCACACCCAGGAAGATCGGCACGAGCAGGGGCGGCGTGACCATCGCTACGAAGGCGTAATGCGCGGCGAAGATCGACTCCACCTGGCTGAAGACCGGGACCAGTCCCAGTCCGAGCAGCGTGACCAGCACCGAGACGTAGCGCGAGGCCTTCAGGTAGTGGCGATCGGGTGCGTCACGCTTGATAAGCGGCTTGTAGACGTCGTAGATGCCGATTGCCGTGGAGGCGTTGATCAGCGTATCGATCGTCGACATCAGCGCTGCGGTAAGGGCGGCGAT
>WJJG01000063.1 GCA_014729815.1 Candidatus Eiseniibacteriota bacterium | reverse complement strand
TGGCGCCCTGGTTCCTCCTCTGGCCCCTGCTGATCGCCCTGCTGCCCGGCTGGCGCCGCTCGCTGCTCTGGGCGTCACTCGGCATCGCGCTCGTTCTGGCGCCCTGGGTGGCGCGCAACGCGATCCGTTTCGACCATCCGGGCCTCAGCGCCGGGGCGGGGACCAACGCCCTCGACTACGCGGCGGCGCAGATCGCCTCACCCGCGGAGCGCGCCGCCGCGCTCCGCGCCGAGCGGGGCCCGACGCCACTGGCGAATCCGTTTGCGGAGTCGGATGCGCGTCTGCGCGCCGCGGTGGATCTGATCACCGCCCGGCCCACCGCGTTCCTGCTCCGGAGCGCGCGTGCCGTGCCGGCCCTCTTCGCGCCTCCGCTGCCCGATCTGCTGCAGTCGGCCGGTCTGTCCTCCCCCGGGGGTGGCGCGCGCATCCTGAGCGAGTCGGGCCCGCGGGCCGCCCTGCAGAACGCGATCGAACGCCTCCGCGCCGCGCCATCCGGGGCGCGAGTGCTCGCCACGGCACTCGCGCTCTGGGATCTCCTCTTGCTGCTCGCGGCCCTGCTCGGCCTCGCGTGTTTCGTCGTGGGCCGGCTTTCTCGATCCGCCGGGGGCGCCCCAGGTCCCGCACGCGGGGCGCGCGGGGGCGCGATCCTCCCGATCGGGAAGGGTCGCCGCATGCAGTTCGTGTGGATCGCCGGCTCGCTGGCCGCCGTGCTCGCCCTCGCACCGGTGGGCGCCTGGCATCCGCGCTTCCGCGTGCCACTCGCCCCTGCCATCGCGCTCTTCGCCTATCTGATTCTCGCCAGGAGCATGAGGCGTCGCGCACCAAAGGCATCGACGGAGGGATTCTGATGCACCGGGCCGCTTTCTTCTGACTGGGAATCGCACTGTGCACGCTGGCGCTCTCGGGCTGTTCGATCCCACGCATGATCTGGGCGCAGGACGATATCGAGGCCTACGAGATGGGCGATCGGCAGGCGCCGGAGCGGCTTCTGATCGCCTCGAGCCAGAGCGAGCTCGGGCAGGCGCTGCACCTCGAGCTCGGCGAGCGATTGCGCGCATACCCCGCGCACGTGCGTTTCGTCGGCCTCGAGGCGCTGGAGAACGAGACGGCGGCCGACTACGACGCAGTCGTGATTCTGAATTCGTGCATCGCCTGGGGCGTGGACCGGAACGTCGGCGCGTTCCTCGATCGCGAGCGCGAGCAGGAGAAGCTGATCGTGTTGACCACGTCGGGAGATGGGGACTGGCGGCCGGGGGGCGAGGCGCGGGAATTCGAGGCCGTCACGTCGGCCTCGGAGATCTCGGAGATCGAGCGTGTGGCCGGCGAGATCCTCGGCCACCTCGATGCCATCCTCTCGGCCGGCGCCGAGTAGCCCCGCGCCGAGCAGCCTCGCGCCGAGTAGCCCCGGCCGGGGATGCCCCGCCGCGAAGAGCCCCTCGCGGACGTCCGCCATGGGCAAGACTGCCGATCGGCTCGTACCGGATCAGTCGATCACGATCAGCGTTCGCGGCGCCCCCGGCCGGCTTCCGATCATGCGATAGAAGTAGGCACCCGCCTCCACCGCGGCCCCGCGGGTGTCGCGGCCATCCCACCTCACCGCATCCTGCGCCGCGGAGGAGAGCATCAGGCGCCGGACCAGACGTCCCTCCGTATCGAGGATCTCGATGCCATGCCCCGCGCGGTCGCGCGGGTCGGCGAAGTCGGCCGCCCACCGGACAGCGATGCGCGTACCATCGCTCGCCCGAAACGGATTGGGATGGTTCTCCAGCAGCGTCAGGCGCGGGCCGCTCGCCTCGCGCGGGATCACCGCGGAAGGATCCCGGCCGAAGAAGCTGCGGTTCTCCGCGTCGCGCTTCATCGAGGGCCAGTAGGCCAGGCCCGGGTCCACCGGCACGGAGAAGCTGATCAGCGCGATCCGATCCTGGCAGGCGCAGACCGCGAGCTCCGGAGCTCCATCGCCGTCCATGTCCGCCACCGCGGGGGAGGGTGACGTCGTGCCGGTGGCGCCGAAGTCGGGCAGCTCGTAGGGGAAGCCGGAGACCAGCGAGCCGTCGCTGTGATAGGCGTAGATGTGATCGGTGACCTTGACGATGATCTCCAGACGCGCCGGATCGCCGTCGAGATCGACCACCGCCGGGGACGAATTGATCTGCGCGCCTTCGGGAATCTCGACCGGGAAGCCGGAGACTGGCGTGCCGTCGTGCTCGAAGGCCAGAAGCCCGCTCGCCAACGGCGCGCTCACGCGCCCCGACCCGATCACCACTTCCAGGTCGCCGTCGCCGTCGAAGTCGGCCAAGGCCGGCGGCGAGAGCCGCGCGCGGCCGACGCGCTGCGGCCACCCGGGCTCCGGATTACCGGTGGCGTCCCAAACGTAGAGGAAATCGTCGTTCGAGTCGTCGTAGGCCGGCAGGACGATCTCACGCACGCCATCGCGATCCAGATCGCCGATGGCCGGCGGCGCTTTCACGACCCCCGACGTCGCGCGCGGGAATCCGGGCTTCACCGTGCCGTCCAGCTCCCAGACGTACAACTCGAACGGATCGGGTCCCACCGGGCCCTGCAAGGTTCCGGCGATGACCTCCATCTCTCCATCACCATCCAGATCTCCCACAGCCACCGACCCCACGGTTTCCGGCGCCACAACCGGCCAACCGGGCAGTTCGTCGAACTCGGCCGTCAGCGCGTGCACCAGGTTTCCGGAAGGGGCGATGATCTCGAGATCCCCGTCGCCGTCCATATCCTCGATCGCCGGCGTGTAGTTGACCCCGATCGCCAGCGGCCAGCCGGCCAGCTCTTGCCCCGACGCATCGAGCAGGTGGAGGCGGTACCAGTCGGGCGCCAGAACCTCGACGCCCGGATTCTGGGGATCGATGTCCCCTACGCAGACGTTCGCGGCGAAGGGACCGAAGTCGGTGTAGAACGGCCAGCCCGGCAGCGGATCGCCGTGGCGGTCGAATACGTGGACCCAGCCGCCGTCGTAGACATCCGGATAGGGCGCATAGGTCGACATCAGCAGCTCGGGTCGCCCATCGCCGTCGAGATCGGCGAACTTCGGCGAAGCGAGCATCGGCGTGTCGGTGTGGAAGATCCAATCCTCCTCGATCGCCGCGGCCCGCGGCGCCAGGAGCAGGCCCGCGACCAGGCCCAGGGCCAGGCCTGCCAGGAGCATCCAGCCGATCGTGGTTTCGGTCCGAGCCGTGCTGCCGTTGCGACGGGAAACGGGGCGGGTGGTGCACATGGTCTGCCTCCTGCGGATGCCGTCATCGATCGCGCGGCTCTCGGAGGCCGCGTCCACCCTGCATTCTACCAGATCGCGCTCGGCTCTGCGGGCGCGCCATGGATGGCTTCTTGAGAGCCCGTGACCCCTCGGATACACTTCCCGCCACCCGCGAATCGCCCCGAAAGGCGGCGGGGCGACTAGCGAAGGGCGGGAAAGAGCGGTGTCCGCGCGGAGGATCCGATGCCGATCAAGTCCTACGATGCCCACCAGATCGAGGCCAAGTGGCAACAGTACTGGCAGGTCCATCGCGTCCACGAGACCGATCTGCGGGGAGCGGCCGACCCCTACTACGTCCTGATGATGTTCCCCTACCCCTCGGCGGAGGGGCTCCACGTCGGCAACGTCTACGCCTTCACCGGCGCCGACATCCAGGGCCGCTACCAGCGCCTGCGCGGGCACGACGTCTTCGAGCCGATGGGCTTCGATGCGTTCGGGATCCACTCGGAGAACTTCGCCCTGCGGATCAACACCCACCCGATGAAGCTGATCCCGCGCAATGTCGAGAACTTCCGCCGGCAGTTGCGCATGATGGGGCTGATGCTCGACTGGTCGCACGAGGTCCTCACGCCCGACCCCGACTACTACAAATGGACGCAATGGATCTTCCTGCAGCTCTACAAGCACGGCCTGGCCTACCGCGCCACGGCGCCGGTCAACTGGTGCCCCAAGTGCCACACCGTGATTTCCAATGAACAGGTCGTCGATGGCGAGTGCGAGCGCCATCCCGGCACCGAGGTCGAGCGGCGGGAGATGGAGCAGTGGTTCTTCCGCACCACCAAGTACGCGCAACGCCTGCTGGACAATCTCGACTGGATCGACTGGTCCGACATCACCCGCAATGCGCAGCGCAACTGGATCGGACGCAGCGAGGGCGCCGAGGTCGATTTTCGTCTTCCGGGACGGGACGCTGCCCTGCGGGTATACACGACGCGGCCCGACACGCTCTACGGCGCGACCTACATGGTCCTGGCGCCCGAGCATCCCCTGGTCGGTGAGCTCGTCTCCGAGGAACAACGCGCGCAGGTCGGGGCCTACATCGAGCGGGCGCGGAAGATGCGCGCCGCCGACCGCACGGACGAGGAGCGCGAGAAGACCGGCGTCTATCTGGGCGCCGAGGCGATCAATCCGGTCAACGACCAGCCGATCCCGATCTGGATCTCCGACTACGTCCTGATCGAGTACGGCACCGGGGCGATCATGGCGGTGCCCGCGCACGACCAGCGCGACTACCAGTTCGCGAGCCAGTTCGATCTGCCGATCATCCCCGTCATCCGGCCGACCGGGGGCGACCCGCCCGAGGGCGAGGCCTACGTCGGCGAAGGCGTGATGATCAACTCCGGCCCGTACGACGGGCTGCCGTCGCAGGACTGCCTGCGCAAGATCACGCACGATCTGGCCGCCCAGGGCGTCGCGCAGCCGAGGGTGCAGTACCGGCTGCGCGACTGGTGCATCTCACGTCAGCGCTACTGGGGCCCCCCGATCCCGATGATTCACTGCGAAAAGTGCGGGATCGTCCCGGTGCCCGCGGAGGATTTGCCGGTTCGTCTGCCCGAGATCGAGGACTTCCGTCCCGATACGCCCGGCGGCAAGCCGCTCGAGCGCTACAAGCCGTTCTACGAGACGACTTGTCCGACCTGCGGGGGCCCGGCGCACCGCGACGCCGACGTCAGCGACAACTTCCTCGATTCGGCCTGGTACTTTCTGCGCTATCCCTCCAGCCACCGCGACGACGTGGCCTGGGACGCCGAGCTGACCCGCAAATGGCTGCCGGTCGACATGTACGTCGGCGGCAACGAGCACGCCGTGCTGCATCTGATGTACACGCGCTTTCTGTGTATGGCCTTCAAGGACATGGGGCTGATCGAGTTCGAGGAGCCGTTCAAGAAGTTCCGGGCGCACGGCCTGCTGATCCGCGAAGGCGGCAAGATGTCGAAGACGCACGGAAACGTGATCAACCCCGACGAGTATGTCGACGAGCACGGCGCCGACACGCTGCGCATGTATCTGATGTTTCTCGGCCCCTACACCGAGGGGGGCGACTTCCGCGACTCGGGAATCATCGGCATTCGCCGCTTCCTCGAGCGCCTGCATCGCCTCTACTGGGAAGTGCTCACGAAGCGCGCCGCCGACGCCCCGGGGGCCGAGCCGGCGGCCTCCGGCGGGGATGCCGTCCCGGCCTGGGGCGCGCTCGATCGCCCCACGGCGATCAAGCTGCATCAGACGATCAGGAAGGTCGGCGAGGACATCGAGTCGTTCGGCTACAACACCGCCATCGCCGCCCTGATGGAGCTGCTCAACACACTGCGCGCCGCCCCGGCGCTGGACGCCTTCGCGCTCGAGTCGCTGGCGATCCTGTTGGCGCCCTTCGCGCCGCACGAGGCCGAGGAGCTTTGGGAGATGCTGGGCCACGAGGGAAGCATCCTGGCGGCCCGGTGGCCGCAGTACGATCCAGCGCTCACGGTCACCGAGGAGGTCGAGATCGCCGTGCAGGTGATGGGCAGGCTTCGCGGATCGGTCCACGTCGCCCGGGATGCGAGCGAGCAGGTCGTGCGCGACGCGGCGCTGGCCCACGAGTCGATCGCCAAGCATCTGGCCGGCAAGCAGATCCGGCGCGTGATCCACGTGCCCAACCGCTTGATCAACTTCGTCGCCAACTAGATCGGCCCGCGCGCTTGCGCAGGGGATCACCCCGGGTGCCGAGCGCGGGGACCGTTCTCGGAAGCGAGCCGATCCCTCTGGCCCGGGGCGCCGCCGCTCACTCGCGCGACGCGGAGCGTGACACGGCGGCCTGCGAGCGATGCACGATGCGCAACGCGCGCGCCTCCTCCGCTTTCCAGGGACTGCGCGGGAAGCCGGCCCAGATCATGCAGCGTTCCCCGGCCGGGAAGGTCACCGCGAAGTCGCTGAAGCGCAGGGCCGTGCCCCCCGGGAGGATCTCGATCCGTGGGCCCATGCGATCGGCGCGCCCGTGGGTGGCGAAGATCTCCTCAGCGACCACGCTGCGTCCATCGGCCAGGACCAGACGCAGCTCCCACTCCGGCGACCAGTAGAACGTCTCGCAGCTATCGGCCGGCTCGACGAAGCCCAGGAACCAACGCACCGCCGCCTGGCGATCGCGGGCGTAGGAGACGATGCGATTGCCGGCCTGCGCCAGAATCGCCAGCCGGGCGCCCTCGTCGGTCGCGTCGTCGGGATGCGCCTGGAGCGGGATCTGCGGCGACTCACGCGTCAGATGCAGATGCCAGCACCCTTGGGGACCGTCGGTCTCGAGCGGCCACGGCGCCCCCTGCGCCTGGGCCGAGCCGGCCGAGGGCAGCCGGATCGATGCGACGGGAGACAGCGCGAGCAGCAGCCCTGCGGCCAGGGCGCCTAGTAGCATTCCGGCCACCAGGGAAAGCAGTCGCCGTCGTCGTTCCACCACAACTCGATCAGGCACAACCCGCACCAGGCCGGCACGTAGATGCAGGCTTCACAGGGATCGACGCCGCCCTCTCCCGGGTCGCCCACCCGCCCCGAGGTGGCCGGCGGGAAGAGCCAGGTCATCAGCAGCAGAACCAGTAGCAGCGAGACGAGCCGTTTCATCGAAGACCCCCTTTCATCGCGAAGCGCCAGCGCACAACGCAGCACACGCTGGTGATCGATCGGGCAGACCAGGGGAACGAATCAGCGGCGCGACGGGCAGCGTCGAGAAGCAGATCGATGGGCGGATGCGATGCAGAAGATCACGCGCCACGAGGGAGAGTAGCATCCGCGCGTCCGCCCGCAACCGGAATCTCCGGCGTGTCAGGATCGCGCTGCGCCGCCGGGGGTTGCCCCCTGAGGCGCGAGCCGGCATCCTGGGCGTCGCGAAGAAGCCCCGAGGCGCCGCGAAGAGGCCCCGATGACTCCGGGAGGGATCCAGATGACGGAGAAGACACCCCGCCTGCGAGACCGCACTGCTCTGGTGACCGGCGCCAGCCAGGGCCTGGGCGCCGGGATCGCGCGCGAGCTCGCGGCCCAGGGCGCCAAGGTGCTCGTCTGCAGCCGCTCGGAGGAGAACCTGCGCGCGATGGTCGGCGCGAATCCCGGGGACTGGTGGATCGAATGGGAAGCGGCCGACGTGACCGATCCGGAGGCCGCACCCCGCCTGGCGGAGATCGCCCGGGCGCGCTTCGGTCGCCTCGACATCCTCGTCTGCAATGCGGCCGGGCCCCCGCCCTGCGACTTCGCCGACGCGAGTGACGCCCAGTGGCAGGCGGCCTTCGAGCTGATCCTCCTCGGTCCGATCCGCTTGATCCGCGCCTGCCTGCCCCTGCTGCGCCTGGGGGGTGGCGGTCACATCTTGCTCTGCGGGTCGATCTCCGCCCTCCGACCCGTCCCGCACTTGTTGCTCTCGAACACGCTGCGGCCGGGATTGGCGGGCCTCGCGCGCCATCTGGCGATCGAGCTGGCGGAGGACAACGTCCTGGTCAATGCGATCGCACCCGGCTTCTTCGACACCGAACGCTCGCGCGAGGTGCTGGCAGCCGCGGCCCAGCGGCGCGGGCTTCCCCTCGAAGAGGTCGCGGCGGCCAATACGGCCCGCGTGCCGCTGCGGCGTCAGGGAGATCCGCGCGAGCTCGGCAAGCTGGTCGCCTTCCTGGTCTCACCGGAGAACAGCTATTTGACCGGCCGCACGCTGGTGATCGACGGCGGGATGCTGCTGACCTAGGCGGCGCGCGGGCTCAGCGACACCCTCGAGCCGGTCGGTGGCCTGCGATCAGATCCGCGACGGCCTCCCGATCCCTCCAGAGGAACCAGGGCGCTCCGAGATCCAAGGCGGCCATCTCTGCCGGGGCGGGGCGCAAGCCGTCGGCCAGCACGACCGCGAGCAGCGTACCCGCTTGACCGTACCGTGGCGGGCGGGGCTGGCCCTGCCGACCGGCTGGCAGCACCTCGATCCGGGGCCCGTGGCGGTCGCGCCATCCCTCGATCAGCACCAGGTCGCAGTCTCCGAGATAGCGCTCGAGCAGCGCCTCGGTCTCGGCCGCCGCACCCGGCGCCGGGAGATGCAGAGAGACCGAGGCAGCGCTGATGGCCAGCGTGGCCTCGGCGCCCGCGGCGCGGTGCCGCCACGAGTCACTGCCTTCGCGATCGAGCGGATGCGGGTGGGAGCTGTGCTTGACCGTTCCGACGCGCAGCCCCCGTCTGCGCAGCAGGGGAATCAGCGCCTCGACCAGCGCGGTCTTGCCGGACTTCTTGCGGCCGACGATCTGGATCGCACGCACGGCGCGTTCCTAGCTCGCCGGCGGGGGGGGCGCGGCGGCGCCGTAGGCGGCGGCGGCATCCCCGCGCGCGAGGGCGAACTCGGCCGTCGCCTCCAGGAACGGTGACGGCGCGTTGCCGAGCCGCGAGACCAGCGTGCTCTTGCGCCGCACGACGCGATCGATGAACTCGCGCACGCCGCTCTCGCCCTCTGCGCCGCGCAGCTGCGTCAGGAGGCTGAGACCATGCCCGAAGATGCAGCTCTGGATCTCGCCGCGGTCGGTCAGGCCGATCCGGCGGCACTCGGAGCAGAAGTGATCGGTGACGTTGTCGATGAAGCCGATCGCACCGGGACTGCCATCCACCTCGAAGAGCTTCGCCGGACCACTCCGCGGCGGCGCCTGACCGGGATGCAGCGCGTGCGGCACGGCGGCGAAGACCTCCCAGGCGGGGAGGAAGTCGGCCGGCGGCGCGAGCGCCTCGGAGTCGGTGTTCCACTCCACGAAGCGCACGTGCAGCGGCATCGTGCGTGCTAGTTCGGCGAAGTCCTCGATCTCGTCGTCGTTGAATCCCTGGGTCACGACTGTGTTGATCTTCACCGTCACGCCTTGCGCGAGCGCCTCTTCCACCGCGCGCCAGGCGGCACGATACTGGTCGCTGCCGTAGAGCTGCTTGAAGCGTTTGGGCTGCAGCGTGTCGAGATTGAAGTTGATCGCCGCGAGACCTTCGCGCGCCAAGGGGGCGATGCGACCCGCCAGCCCCACGCCGCGCGTCGTCAGGGCGATCTCACGCACCCCCGAGATGCTGGCAACGAGCTCGACCACCTCGGTCAGGTCCTCGCGCAGCGCCGGATCGTCTCCGGTGATGCGCACCTTCTCGATGCCTCGATCGGCAAGCAGACCGAGCAGCATGCGCAGCTCTTGGATCTCGGGCAGCTCGATGGCCAATTCCGGCGAACGCTTGCGCGAAAGCAGGATGCCATCGCTGTCTTGATGCAATATGAGGCGCAGGTAGTCCACGTCCCTGGAGACTGTCGGCATCGGCTCTCCTTGGCGAGAAGCGGGATCCTAGGGGAGGGTGCGTCCGCTTGATGCTGCGCGGATCCCCTGACACATGCAATTCTCAAGGAAAGGAGACCGCCTGTCAACCAAGCGCCGGCCGGCACGGGAAGAAGGCGCGTCACTTGATATGCATCCCCTTGTAGGACGGGAAGACGGGTGGCGGAAATACATGCCAAGCGCCCGCGACCGTATCGGGTCGCGGGCGCCCGTGGGGATTGCTGTTCGCCCGTGCTGCCGCGCTATCGCACCGAGCGGTTCAGTGCGCTCGCCACCGCAACCCGCAGAGGCGGTTCCTCCATCCAGTCCTTCAGGACGGGGCCGATCCGTTGCGGCTGGTGATGAACGAGGTTCCTCAGCGCCAGGGCCGCCGCGCTCCAGACGAAGCGTCGCGGATCGCACGCCAGGCAGCGCAGGATCTCCATCGACCGCTCCGCATGCAACGGTGCCACCGGCGAGGTGAAGGCCATGGCCAGATTCCAGCGGACGATCTCGTCGTCCGATGCGGACCATTCGCGGAACTGCTCGAACGTCTCCTCGGGATAGGCCGCGAGCATGCCCTGCCCCAGCGCGTAGGGACCCAGATTGCGCCGGATGAATGGATCGCGATCGGCCAGATGTGCCTCGAGCAGCGCCAGAAGCGGTTTGGCTCGCTCGGGATGCTCGGCATCCGCAATCGCCACGGTGGCCATGACCACCTGGCGTCGCACGGATGGGTCGGCATGGCGGCTCCAGCGCTGCAAGTAGCGCTGATTGAGCCGGAAATTGCGGCAGACGATCCGCGCCATCGTGCCCGCGGCGTACTGGCGCACCTCCCAATGCTCGTCGCGCGCGAGATTCAGTGTCAGCCGTTCGACGTCCTTGCGGCGTTCCTTCCAGAAACGGTCCAGTACGGCGCAGGCGATCTCGCGCGCCTCGGTCTCCGGTCGTGCGGCACAGAGTCGCGTCCAGCTCCACAGCTTCCGGCGGGCAGGCGCGCCCCTGGTCATCTCACGCAGCAGCTCCTGGAAGAGGAACGCCTTGACCGCCTCCGCCTCGCTCGGCGGACGCCGCCGCGCGACCTGTACCAAGCCGCTGATCAGCAGCTCCACGTTGTCGCTCTCGAGCGCGCGTGCGAGGCGTTCGCGGATCTGTTCGCGAAGCATCTCGGGGGGAGACGCAAGTGTGGCCGTCGCAGCCCCGCGACGGCCGTCGCCATTGCCCCCTCCGCCTCGCCGAGCACTACCCTTCGACGCAGAAGACGCGCGCTTGCTCTTCTTTCCCCGCGAAATCGTCTTGGTTGCCATGCCGTCCTTGCCTCACTCGTCGGCACCACAATCCACAGGCGCCGC
This sequence comes from Candidatus Eiseniibacteriota bacterium, assembly GCA_014729815.1. Lineage (GTDB taxonomy): Bacteria > Eisenbacteria > RBG-16-71-46 > CAIMUX01 > WJJG01 > WJJG01. The sequence goes on along the minus strand of WJJG01000063.1, from coordinate 2,799 downwards.
CGTTAGTGTGGATAACCCCGGGGAGTTTTCCACATTGCTTCCCCGCGCTCTCCGCCGCCCCCGGTGAAGCGCACGCAGGCGCAGGGGTGACGCACCCGTAGCGTCGGGCCCAGCGGTCCGTTGCGCGCCCCCAGCCGGTCATCCACCTCTGCCAGGTGATGGATGATACTGCAATAAAGGGACTTACAGCTTAGGCGACTGAGAGGCCATCTCTCTGGTGGACGGACGATTCGGTGAAGAGGAAACTAGGCGTGGTTCTTCATCCGCCGCTGCCGGTTGTCGAATGTGTGTCAGAATCCGCGAGTCTTGTCAAGAGCTTCCATCCGGATTTCGCGTGATCTGCCCCTCTTCCACGGGTTTTCCACACCCGCCGTCCATGCCTTTCGTGCCTCCAGTCGATAATGCTAACACAGTTTGCGCGGATTCCATCCGTACCGGAGACGAAAAACTCGCCTCTCCCGAATTAGGGGATCTTGGGCAGCGCCCGTCTGCGCCGCCGCGCGCGGACGGTCGGATCCGCCCACGCCGGGATCTCTGGCAGAGGGGTCCGCTTCGAACCACCCTCCACCTCGCAAGTCGCACCCTCTCAAGGGATTGAGGAACCACGGGTCGTCGGGCGCGCTCATGCCCGGGCAGCATGACCCTTGCGATTCCGCCGCGAGGAGGCGTGGCGGCCCGGGGATCGATCCGCGAGGGGAAGGCTACTGGCATGAGCGCGGACAACGAGCGTACCGCATCCGACGCTGGCCCAGCAGGGGGGCAGGATCGGCGGGCGGCAGCGGATGACACCGAGCAGCGTCGCGCGCCGCCCGGTAGCGAGGGCCCACCGCTGGAGGGCGCGCGCGGGGCGCGCTTGACCGAAGAGTGCCGGGCATCGGATCATGCCGTTTGGTGCCAGAACCTGGGGGGGATCGCAGGATGAGATCCGTCATCACCTGTGCGGCCGCACTCCTCTGGCTCGGGCTGTGCGGCGGGGCGTGCGAGACCGACCCGCGCCGGCCGCCGCCCCTCGATCCGGCGCGCGAGGCCGAACTCGCCGCGTGGCTGGACGCCCATGCCCAGGATCCGCAGTTCTACGTCCTGGGCCTCTTCGACGAGCACGACGTGGTCTTCCTGGGCGAGCAGCACCGCGTGAAGCACGACCTTCTGCTGGTGCAGTCACTCCTGCCCGCATTGCAGGAGTCCGGGGTCCATGTGCTGGCCACCGAGTTCGCGAGGCGCGAGGATCAGCCGTTGATCGACTCGCTGCTGCAGGCGCCAGACTGGGACGAAGCGTTGGCGCGCCGCATCCTGTTCCAGCAGTTCGTATTCTGGGGCTACCAGGAGTACGTGGATGTCTTCCGCGCCGCCTGGGAGCTGAATCGGCGGCGCGCGCCGCACCACCCACCTTTTCGCATCCTGGGCATCAACGATTCGCCCGACTGGAGCGTCGTGCGCGACGCGGGGGATCGCGACAAGGGGGCGATCATGCGCCAGGTCTGGCGCGGAGGCGGCGAGGATCACTGGGCCGAGACGATTCTCGCAGCCGTCCGCGCGGGCGAGAAGGTCCTGGTGCATTGCGGAATCCACCATGCCTTCACCGAGTATCGCCAACCGGTCGTCGCCGAAGGTCGCTTCGTGCGCTTCGATGAGAGCCCACGGTGCGGCAATCACGTCTTCGCGGCGCTGAGCAAGCGAACCGTCACCGTCTTCCTCCATGCGCCCTGGCGCGGCGCCGGGGGATACGGATCTCCGCTGCAGCACCCCGCCGGAGGCGTGATCGATGCGCTGATGCTCGCGCGCGGCCCGCGCCCATGCGGCTTCGACGTGGCTACCGGGCCCTTCGGCGAGATCCGCGACTCGCTGGCCGTCTATCATCATGGCTATGACGACTTCCGGCTGAGCGACTTCTGTGACGGCTGGATCTACACGCGACCGATCTCGGAGTACGAGGGCGTCACGCCCATCGAGGGCTGGATCGACGCGGACAACCTCTCGCGGGCGCGCGCGCAGAGCCCCAATCCGGCGTTCCGTGACGCCTCGATCCAGCGCTTCCACGAGTCGATCGCGCGGGCAGCGGATCTCTCGAGGCGTTGGGGGCATCTGCGCTGAGTGGCCTGGCGCAATCCCCGATGATGGCACGCGGGGGGCCTCCAGGTGCGCTGTTCCTGTCGCGGTTCCCGCGAATGGTTCTGGCGAATGCCCGGCACAGCCGGTCAACGGGCCCGACCTTCTTCCAGCCCCTCCCGCAGCCACTCCGGCAGCGCGGCGCTGTGGCCGTCCTCGGCGCGGATGCAGGCGTGGATCGTGCGACCCTCGGCCGCCACCGCCTCGCCGTGGAGAAGGCGGTAATCGAACGTGACCGCGCGGGAGCGCAGGCGCGAGATCCAGGTCTCGACCACGATCAGATCGTCGTACTGCACCGGCGCGCGCAAGCGCAGGGAGGCCTCGATCAGCGGAAGCTGGAACCCGTGCTCCTCGACGCTGCGGTACGCGGTGCCCAGGCTGCGCATGTATTCGGTGCGGCCGATCTCGAACCAGGTGAGGTAGTGGGCGTTGTAGACCAGACCGATCCGATCGGTCTCCGAGTAGCGCACGCGCAGCGTGACCCGTCCCACGCGGCAGGCGCGCGCCGCGTCCCATTCCAGCTCCGGCAGGCGGGGCTCGCTGTGCGTGGGATGGCGCTCGGACATGCTTCCCTCCTTGCGGATGCCGCGATGGCCGGTCCCGGCTCCGTCCAGCTCGCGGAATCGCCGCCGCAGCCCGGCTGGGCTGGCAGAGTCGCCGCCCGGCGCGCTCGCGGCAAGCTGCCGCCCCGCG
>WJJG01000062.1 GCA_014729815.1 Candidatus Eiseniibacteriota bacterium | reverse complement strand
CGCAGGGGGTGCGCGGCACCGAGCTGACCGAAGTACCAGAGGCACCAGAGCGCGACGCCCAGGAGAGCCGGACCCGCCGAGGGCGTGGTCAACACCAGCCCACCGCCCAGGGCGCCGGCGAGCAGGAAGCGGCCATGGCTTTCCCGGCGCGCCGCGAGCAGCAACCGCAGAAGGGCCGCCCAGAGGAAGGTCACCAGGATCACCGGATACAGCGTGCCGGTCGCATAGATCAGGAGCGGATAGATCGCCAGCCCCAACGCGCTCAGCAGGGCCACGCGTCGATCCGCGAGCTGGCGGGCGATGCCGTAGAGCAGCCAGCAGGTCAACGCGCCCAAGACCCCCTGAAGGAGACGCGCCGCCAGCGGCTGTGCGAAGACCAGGCCGTAGATCGTTGCCAGGAATCCCGGATAGCCGGGAGGCCAGAAGGCGGTCGGGGTGCCGTCGTCGAGGCGGTACTGGCCCGAGGCGAGCAGCTCGCGCGCCAGCGCGTCGTATTCGCGCGCGTCGTGCCAGAGCGGCGCATCGCCGAGGGTCAGCACGAAGACCAGCCGCAGCAGGAGCGCCAGCGCCAGCACCAGCCAGAGGGCGAGACGATGGCGGCGCGCGCCCGTATCGATGTCCATCGCATCGCTCGCTTCCGGGTGCGGCTGCTCCGATCCGGTGGCACTCATCGCGTCCCTCGCTGGGCCTCCGCGGCGGTGTCGCGCAGCGCCGCGATGCCCGCGCACTCCTCGGGTGAAAGGGTCCGCAGGCGGCCGAGTCGGTGGGCGGCGGCAACGATCTGCGCGCCATGCTCGAGGCGTTCGAGGTTCTGGAGGGCGGAGATCGGATCGGCGCCCAGGGTCAGCGTGCCGTGCCGGTCGAGGATCAAGGCGTCGTGGTCACGCACCAAGTCGCGCACCGCCCTGGCGCCCTCGGCGGTGGCCAGCGTGGCGTAGGGCGCGGTGGGAATCGAACCGAGGTGCAGCGTCAGCTCGGGCAGCACCGGCTCGCGCAGATCCAGGCCCGCCAGACTCAGCGCCGTGGCATGCACCGGATGGGCATGCACGATCGCGCCGACATCCGCGCGGACGGCGTAGACGGCAAGGTGCATCGGCAGTTCGCTGGTGGGACGTGCGCCGCGCGCCAAGGGCGTTCCGTCGATGGCGGCGTAGAGTAGATCCTGCGGCCGCAAGGCACCGAGGCAGGCCCCGGCCGGTGAGACCAGCAGTCGATTGCGTGCCACGCGAGCGCTGAGGTTGCCATCGGTCGCCGAGACGTAGCCGCGCTCGTAGAGCCGGCGTCCGATGACCGTCAGTTCGCGGCGCACCTGCCATTCCGCCTGCATGCCGACGTCCTTGCCTCCCTGGCCGCCTAGGTGCGTGGATCATCGACCGTCGCACCGGCGGCCGACTCGATCGCATCAATGATCCCCACCACGATCGTGCGCACCGGTGCGTTGGGCTGCGCGATGATCTGCCGGGCCGAATTCCCCTCGTCGATCAGGAGCACCGTCTCTCCGACGCCCGCGTCGACGCGGTCGATGGCGATCACCGTTTCGCCCCTGGCGCGGCCGTCGGGGGCGATGCGATCGACGAGCAGCAGCTTGCGCGCGTCGAGGATCGGATGGTTGATGGTCGAGTAGATCTCACCGGCCACACGCCCGAGGATCATCGCCGTTTCCCCTGGGCGCGCGCCCGCCGGCGCCGCGGTCCGGTCCGCGGCGCACGGTCGGACCCTGCCGAGGGTGGAGCGGCATGGGCGACCGCCTCGCCCTGGGGCAGATGCACGCCATCGACGATGCCGACGATCGCATCGTCGACCGGCACGAACCAGGGGTTCAGCGCCAGCGCCGCCTCGCGGCTGCTTTCGTAGTAGATCAGCTCCCCGGGGCCGGCCATGCGTGTGCTGTCGGCGCAGATCACCGGGCGCCCCACCGGCTGCTGCGTCTTCGTCAGCGGCTGCACCCAGAGCATCGGCACGCCGTCCAGTCCGGCGTGCACGGTGGCCGGAACCACCGTACCGATCACCTTGCCCAGCTTCATCCCTGGCCTCCCATCTCCTCGGGCTGCGGTCCTTCCTGTGCGCTGCCCACTACTCCTCGTTCCAGCGGCGTCCGGAAGCCTCCCCGGGGGCTTCGGCCCCGGCGGGGGCCTGCAGGGCGCAGCCCGCGAAGCGTGTGCCACTGGCCAGCGCCGCACGTACGCTATCGTCGAGACGGCCGAGGATCGCGCGGTGTCGAACACGCTCGGCGTCGATCCGCGCGGCGCCGATCTCCAGCGCGGCCTCGACGTCGGCCACGATGCCGTCGAAGAGCACGAATGCCCGCCCGCCGAGCCCGTCGCCCAGGCGCAACTCGGCGATGTGCACCGGCGTGCCCTTGACGGCTGCGTCGGCGGCCTCGAGCAGCGCCGCCACCGAGGCCGTCTCGAGTACGCCCAGCGCCTCCTGCTCGAGTGCGCGCTGGGCACCGAGGGCGGCGTCATGCACTTCGGCATGCACATCCGGCAGCAGCACCTGGTCGAGCAGCCGCTCGTGTTCGATCGCCCGCCCGGTCTCGAACGCCTCGCTCACCGATCCCACCGAGCCGCCGATCAGCACCAGGTAATGCCCCGGCTGAATCGTGCCGGCCTTGAGCAGGGCGATCGGCGCGCGCTTGGCCATCGCATCCGCCGCGTGG
>WJJG01000061.1 GCA_014729815.1 Candidatus Eiseniibacteriota bacterium | reverse complement strand
GCCAGGGAGACGACCAGGGCCCCCGCGTCGAAGAGCAGGCTCTCATTCGACCAGAAAGCGCTGCCGACGATCAGCCACTTATTCCCCCAATAGGCCAGGGTCACGAAGACGAAGAACCCCGCGATCAGCGTTCCGCTGACCTGCAAGGCGCGGCGCGGAGTCATCCAGGTTGCCAGCAGCGCGGTGCCGCCGAGTCCCAGCAGTCCGCCCACCAGGCCGTAGGCCAGCGCCGAGAAGAGATAGGCCGGCAGCAGATGGGGGTTGAACAGCAGGCTCAGCACGAGACCGCACGCAGCCCCGGACAGCAGGCCAATCCACACAGCTCCCAGAATCGATTCGCGCCGTGGCATTGCGGCCTCCCTCGACTTCGCGCATCACCCGCGCCTCGGCCGCTCCTTGGGAACGGCCCCCGCGCGCACCTCAATCTACCACCGCGCCCCAGGGGGGAAAAGCCGCGCCCGAGCGCCGGGGCGCCCCCCGCGCGCATCGCGGCCGTTCGAGGGCCATCCAGCGCGGGGTCCTGCCAGACGGTTCAACGCGGCCGAAACAGCGCGCGCAGACGCCCCCAGCTCAGCTCGCGCGCCGGCACCACATCCCCGCATCCCCAGCATCCATGTTCCCAGGCGCCGATGTAGACGCCGCAGCTGTTGCTATCGGGAAAGCACGGCGAGGCATAGGCGATGTGCAGGCCGTCGGCGCAGAAGCAGGGATCGGCGAGAAGGTTGCCATACTGATCCCACTGATCGGCGATGCAGCCGGTCCAGTTGCCCCCCGCATTGTCCCAAACATCGCTGCAGCGGAGCGTGATCGTGCAGCTGCTTTGCGCCGCGCAGGAGACGGCCCCGCCCGCGGTGCTGCCGGCGAGGATGCAGGCGCTGAGGGCGAGCTGAGCGCTGCAGCCGCACGCCACCGCCCCGCCGGCCTCGCAGGCGCCGTTGCCGACGAAGCTGCAGGCTGCGGCCTCGATCTCGGCCCCCCCGCACCCGGAGAGCCCGCCACCGCGCACCGCGCTGTTGGCCGAGAAGGTGCAGCCGGCGAGTGTCAGGCGACCCTCTTCGATGCACAGCCCGCCGCCCTGAAACGAGCTGACATTGCCGGCGAAGAAGCAGTCGTGCAGTTCGGCCTCGATCTCGCGGATGTAGAGTCCGCCTCCGGCGGCGCCTTCCAGAAGCGCATCGCTGCTGGCGTTGTCGGAAAACGCGCAGCCCTCGAAGAGCGGCCGGCCTTCGCCCTGAAGGTACCCGGCGCCGCCGCGCGCCAGGGCTCCCTCGGCGCGGTTCGCCGCGAAAGTGCAGCCGCGGATCTGGGGCGAGCTGTAGTTCGCATACAACGCGCCGCCGTACGAATCCGGTCCGCTCGCCACGTTGTCCCGAAAGGCGCAGTCCTGCAGCTCGGGATCGCAGCCGTACTGCAGATAGAGCGCGCCGCCGGCTTGCGCCCGATTCGCGGCGAAGACGCAGCCGGTGATCCGTGGCGCCGTACGCTGGCGCAGCGGCGCGCACATGTAGATCGCACCCCCCTCCTCGGCCCAGCCGCGCAGGATGCCGATCTGCTCGATCCGCGTCTGGTCGTCCTCCCCCGCCACGCAGACAAAGGCGCGGTGTGGCTCTGCTTCCTCCCCCTGACAGTCGATCACACAGGCCGCTGGATCGCCGCTCTGCGAGCGGATCGTGATCGACTTGCCGCGCAAATCGATATCGCGATTCCCGTCGCCGAGATAGGTGCCGTCGAGCAGCTCGATCCGATCGCCATCCTCGGCTGCGGCGACGGCTGCATCGATCGTGGCAAAATCGCCGCTGCCATCGGGTGCGACGATGTGCACGGTCGCGTCCGCGGACGCGGCGCCGGTGGCCGCGAGAATCGTCAGGGCGAGTCTGCCGATAGGGACGCGCATCGCACGCTCCGCCGCCGGGCGTCTTCGGCTACCACCAGACCTGCTGGCCCTCGTCGAGGGTGAAGATGCGTTCCTCCCGCCGCGAGTCGCGCGCGACCAGCCAGTAGAGCGCACCACTGGGCACGCGGTTGAAGCGCAGCGGCTCGCCGAAGCAGACCTGCGTGCCCATCGAGACCCACCCCTCCTCCCAGTAGAAGAGCTCGTACTCGCGATCCTCCTCCAAGAAGACCTGCCGCACCCCATCGCTGCTCTCGACCTGCCGCCGCTGGGTCGTCGAGTAGATCGGGAAGGAGATCGGCGCGTGATGGTGCGGCAGCAGTCGCCGGAACGTCCCCCCGGGTTCGAGGATCAAGGCCGGGGCGGCCGGCAGGATCTCTCCGCCGGCGTAGTAGGCCGGCAGATAGACCAGGTTTGTGCCCAGATCGTGGAAGCGTGCTTGCTGGCCTTCGATCGGCGCCCAATCGATCGCCTTCCATTGGCCATCGTTGAAGACGCAGACGTAGGCGAAGTGCACGCCCTCCGGAACCGGCTCCTCCAGCGGCATCACGAGATCGGCCACGCCGGTGTAGTCGCTCGTCACATCGATGTAGCTCTTGCCGCCCAGCCAGCGCGGCACGTCCTCTTCCGGCGGCTTCTGAAAGACCAGATTGCCGGGCTGCTGCGCGAACATCTTGCGATAGACCTTGGCTACGCGATTCGAGAGCCGGTACTCACCGGGCTGAGCCTCCGCGCCCATGAACATCACCACGCGCCCGTCACGATCGAGGATCGCATTCCAGGCGTGGTTGTTGCCGGCATCCGCCCAGTAGGGCGTGTAGTCGCTGGTCACGCCGAGGCCATTGGCGCGCATGGCATAGATCGTCAGATTGGTCATGTCCTCGCATCTCCCCATCCGATTCGTCACCATCTCGGCCAGCCCCTGATCGGTCGGGTGGAGATAGAAGCGCGGGTCGAACTTGAACCAGGCACGCAGATCGTCATTGATCAGGCGCGCGGCTTCGACCGGGTCGGTGGGATCCTCCATGCGCTCGGGCAGGTCGGCGTAGCGCGTCAAGAAGAAGCCCCGCCAGCGCTCCAGCGGCTCCCCGCTGCCGCGGTAGGGCAGGACGTAGTCGCAGAACTGCTCGAAGGTCAGATGCCGCGCCCATGGCTTGCCCTGCCAGGCCGTGAAGGCCAGATCGATCTGCTCGATCAGCAGATCGGCCGTGATGACGTCGACGTCGTCGAACTGCTGCTTGCGCTGATAGTCGATCTCCCCGCGGGACGCCTCGATGCTGTCGAGCGCGGTGCGCAGGGTCTCGTAGTCCGGGAAGGCGAGCACGTCGAGCTCGATCTCCACGCCGGCGGAGTCGTAGAGGCCGAAGACCGTGTAGCCGTGGTCCGCCATATTCCTGATCAGGAAGCGCGCCGCGCGCAGCTTCAGCGAATCACCGCGCTCCCGGTAGTGGCGCAGCACCGTTTCCAGCGCACCCCGATTCTCTTCGGCGCGCGCGAGCGTGCCGGGCAGGTCGGAGGGTCCGGGCGGATGGGGCGTGGGCGCCGTTGCGGGGCCGCAACCGAAGCCCACACTCAGCCCCAGGGCGAGCAGGAGGCCGCCGATCCGTGCCCGATGCCCGCCGAGCTGCCGTCCCCTGAATCGCATCCCGCTCCGCTTGGCCCGAAGAGTCGCCACGCTGACCTCCAACTTGCTGTACCCGAGCCGCTTGCGCGGCGGCCCACGGCCACCGCTCCGCGCACCGATCGCGCTCCCAAGGCATTCGATCATAGACGATTCCCCCCCGTCCACGACGAATCCGGACCCGGGAACAAAAGGATCAAGGTAGCGGTTCGGCCCGCCGTTGATTGGGAAAGGCAGGGGACCGCACGTGCGGCCGGGATGGCTGCGAGCCAGGGAGCCGCTTCGTGTTCGACCCTCGTCGTGTGACATGGCAATGGAAGGTGGGCGAAGGGCGCATGCGCCGCTCCGCGCGCGGAGTGCGCGGCCGCGGCGGCCCTTCACTCGTGACACGTCGTCTGCATGGAGGTCGAAGCGATGAAAAGGGTGCTTCTGGCTGTGGCATTGATCGGACTCGGAGCGGGCATCGCCGGCGCCGATGAGAACGATCTCACTGGTGGCGTCTTCATCTGCCATCACGATCCCGACATCGTCTACTCGGAGCCGCTCGAGGGATGGTGTCAGCACTATCTGGATGGCTACGCCATCACCACCTGTGAAGAGCAGAATCCTCAGATCATGACGACCGACGAGCGGGTCTGGTTCGTGCTCTCGGCCTTCTCGGCCGACAAGGTCTGGTGCGGGACCGAGTTCGGGTTCGGCCAGTACGAACCCTATCTGTTCGTCTTCACCAGCTGGGGCCCCTGCGCGCCGGGTGGCAATCTCGAGATCCCGTCGGACAACTGGCCGGGTCCCAACGAGGGCACGGCGATCGTGACGACCGATTCCCCGTGGAGCGGGAATTTCGAGCCGGTCTACTACTTTACCGGCTACACCTACTACTATCCGGGCCAGATCCCCTTCGACGTCGATCCCCCGACCGGCTTCGGCGGCTGGGGCAACTGCCAGACGCCTCCCGCGGACTTCGATGCGGCCTGCTTCCCGGCGATGGGCGTGATGACCGAGGGCGTCTCCTGCTGTCCGACGGTACCCGAGTTCGTCTGCTGCGTGGGCGAGGACTGCGTTCTGACCACCGAGCAGGAATGCGCCGACATGCAGGGCGAGTGGCATCCGGAGTGGGACAGCTGCGATCCGAATCCGTGCGTCGAACGCCACGTCTGCTGTGTGGGCGAGGAGTGCTACATCACCACCGAGGCGGACTGCACGGAGCTGCAGGGCGTCTATCATCCCGAGTGGGACAGCTGCGATCCGAACCCGTGCGAGCTGCCGCGGGCTGTCTGCTGCCTCGAGGGTGACTGCTACATCACCACCGAACAGGGCTGCATGGACATGCAGGGCGAGTGGCATCCGGAGTGGGACAGCTGCGATCCGAACCCCTGCCCGCCGACCGATGCGGATCGCACCACCTGGGGCTCGATCAAGTCGATCTATCGTCGCTAGCATCGCGCGACGCGCAAGCGGCGACTCGCGCCGCACGGCGTGTAGGCCGGCCAAAGGAAGCTGCCTCCCCGATGGGGGGGCAGCTTCTTATTGTCTGGAAAAGCGTTACGCGCCCCTGGCGCAAGACCGCCACTGCCGCCCCCGCCACCGGCACGACGCGCACTCGCGGGGGCCAAGCCTGCAACTCAGGAAATCACAATAGATTGCAAATCCGCGCCGCGTGCCCCGCGCGAAGGGTGGGCCCTGCCGGAGTCCAGAAATCGCTTGGTTGGCCGATGGGGGCGATGCTATACTCTTCATCGAACCCCCAAACGGTGCCGGGTGGTTCAGCGAGTTCCTCTTCTGCGGGGATCTCTACGGGATGCTTGCAAGGGGGACCGAGAAGTAACGGCACCCAGTTCCGGTATCCTCAGTGATTCGGGTGTGGAGTGGTGAGAGGGGAAGGCTCCCGCGAGGGAGTGGGCACTTCCCGAGGACCTTTTTGCATCAGTGTCTGGACAAAGCGCTAAGGAGGTCAACCCGATGAAAAGAGTGCTTCTGACTCTGGCCCTACTCGGCCTCGGAGTCGGAGTGGCTTCGGCGCAGATGGATGACCTGACCGGGGGTGTGTTCATCACGCACCATGATCCGGCCATGGACGCCTCTGTGCCGCTCGAGGGCTACTGCCAGCAGTATCTGGATGGCTTTGCCATCACGACGTGCGAGGAGCAGATCAACAGCATCGACACGCAAGAGCCTGTTGTCTGGTTCCTGCTGTCGGCGTTCCCCGGTGGCGACAAGGAGTGGTGCGGGACCGAGTTCGGCTTCGGCGACTTCGATCCGTACAACTTCGTCTTCACGCTCTGGGGCCCTTGCACGCCTGGCGGTAACCTCGAGATCCCGACGGACTACTGGCCTGGCCCGAACGAGGGTGTAGCTATCGTGACCACCGATACGCCGTGGACCGGCAACTTTGCGCCTGTCTACTATTTCGAGGGTTACGCATACTACTACCTGCCCGGTGTCATCCAGATTGACGTCGACCCTCCGACCGGCTTCGGCGGTTGGGGCAACTGCTTGACCCCGCCGGTCAGCTATGACGCCGCATGCTTCGGCGCCATGGGTCTGCTCTGCGCCGGTCAGGCTTGCTGCCCGTCCGAGCCCGAGTTCGTTTGCTGCGTTGGTGAGGAGTGCTACATCACCACGGAGCAGGGCTGTGAGGACCTCATGGGTGAGTGGCATCCCGAGTGGGATACCTGTGACCCGAATCCGTGCCTGCCGCCTCCGACCGGCGCCTGCTGCGTCGGCGAGGAGTGCTCGGTCGTGACCGAGCAGGAGTGCCTCGACATGATGGGCGAGTACCTCGGCGACGGTACGGACTGCGGTCCGCCGAACCCGTGCGAGTACGAGCGCTTCGTCTGCTGTGTCTGCGAGGACTGCTACATCGCGACCGAGGACGAGTGCAACGATCTGGGTGGTGAGTACCATCCGGAGTGGGATTCTTGCGATCCCAACCCGTGCCCCGCAAGCCCGGCCGACAACACGAGCTGGGGTACGATCAAGTCCATCTACCGCTAAGAGGCGGATGGGCTGATTTCGGGCTTTCCTTCGGGGAAGCCGACAGCGTCTGACTGCCACAAGGGCCCCTCTCTCGGGAGGGGCCCTTTTCTTTCTCTCCGATTCCCGCACGCCCACCTAGGCGCGTATACTTCCAGGTGCGCGCGGGAGCGCGTGCCGCGCATGCGTCATCGACCGGCCCAGACTGGAGGTGCATCATGCGGAACGTGTACCTGGGCATCGGACTACTCGTGCTCCTGGCGGGATCCGCTGCCGCCGATCCAGAGGATCTTTCTTCGGGCGTCTTCATCTGCCATCACGATCCGGACATCAGCTACTCCCCCCCTCCCTACCCGATCTGTGAGACCTACCTCGAGGGATATGCAATCGAGGATCCGATGGCGCAGAACCCCTCGATCATGACCACCGATGGGCGCATGTGGTTCATCCTGGCAGCCTTCGAGGAGGAAAAGCGCTGGTGCGGCACCGAGTTCGGATTCGGAGATTACGACCCGTATCTCTTCATCTTCTTCAATGCTGCCGCCTGCGCGGCTGGCAGCTTCCTCGAGATCCCCACGGACGGCTGGCCCGGACCGAACGAGGGCGTGGCCATCGTGACGACCGACGAGCCCTGGTTCGGTCACCTCGAACCGGTCTACTACTTCGAGGGCTACGCCTACTACGGGCTCTCGGGAATCATCCCGGTGGACGTCGATCCGCCGACCGGCTTCGCCGGCTGGGGCAACTGCCTGACGCCGCCCGAGAGCTATGCGACACAATGCTTCCCCGGCATGGGAATCCTGACCGAGGGGATCTACTGCGGTCCCGTGGCCCCGCCCGGCGCCTGCTGCATCGGCGAGGATTGCTTCACCGTCCTCGAGGAGGAGTGCGCGGCAATGGGGGGCGACTGGTACCCCGATCACGATTGCGGCCCGAGCAATCCCTGCCTGCCGCAGGCCGCCTGCTGCGTGTGCCAGGATTGCAGCATCACGAACGAGCCGACCTGCGACGACTTGGGTGGCGAGTGGCATCCGGAGTGGTCGGAATGTGAGCCGAATCCATGTCCCGCAAGTCCCGCGCGGGAGGCGAGCTGGGGAACGATCAAGTCGATCTATCGCTAACCTTGGGTTGTGACCCGAAGATTGGTGAGGGAGAGCTCCTAAGCCGGTTCGGCTGCCGAGCTTGACCCGCGGGTGCCTGTGGGGCCTGTTTTCGCGCGGCTTTGGCTCCAGCCTGGCTACCTATTCGGGCATGAACCCGATGCG
>WJJG01000060.1 GCA_014729815.1 Candidatus Eiseniibacteriota bacterium | reverse complement strand
GGCCGCGCCCCACGCCGCGCACCGGCTGCGAATAGACCAGCGCCGGAGTCAGACCGGCGTCGCACAGCCGTTGGAGCGTGGGGACCGCGAACTGCGGCGTGCCCATGAAGACCAGCCTCACGGCGGGGCCGCCTCCTTCCGTCTCTCGAGCGAACCGCAGTCGACTAGCGGTTCTTCTCCAGTACCTGCTGGATGTGGGTGCGTGAGACCTCGACCTTCGTGTTCTCGGCGATCTTGAGCACCAGGATGGCGACGCCCTCGACCTCCTTCGTGCCCACGACGTTGCCGATCAACCCCCCCGATGTCAGGACCCGATCCCCGTTGTCGACGGCAGCCAGCATCTTCTGGTGCTGGCGCTGTCGCTTCTGTTGGGGCCGGATGATCAGGAAGTAGAAGACAGCGAACATCAGCACCAGCAGGATCAGTGGGCTCCAGCTGCCCCCCTGCCCTTCGGCGCCGCCGCCGGTCATCCAAACGAGCGCGTACATGTTTCCTCCTTGCGCGTCTCGGCTACGGCCGGGCGCCCTCCAGGCGCCGGCGGGTCTCCGCGGCGAACGCCTCGAAGCGGTCGGCGGCGATCGCCGCGCGGATGCGCTCCATGAGCTGCTGGTAGAAGGTCAGGCTGTGGATCGTCGCCAAGCGCCCGCCCAGCATCTCCCCCACGGCGAACAGGTGCCGCAGATAGGCGCGCGAATAGTGCCGGCAGGCCAGGCACTCGCACGACGCGTCCAGCGGCGCCCGATCCTCGGCGAAGGCGCTGTTCTTAACCACCAGCTTGCCATCCCAGGTGAAGACGGTTCCCTTGCGCGCATTGCGCGTGGGCAACACGCAGTCGAACATGTCGATGCCGCGTGCGACGGCCGCCAGAATGTCCTGCGGCGTGCCGACGCCCATCAGGTATCGCGGCCGCTCCGGCGGCAGCGACGCGCAGGCGGCTTCGATCGCCGCCTGCCCGGCCTCGGTCGGTTCGCCCACCGACAGGCCGCCGAGAGCATAGCCGTCGAAGTCGAGGCCCACAAGCGCGCGGGCGCAGGAGGTCCGCAGCTCGGAGTGGACCCCCCCCTGCACGATGCCGAAGAGCGCCCCGCGCGCGGCCTCCGCCGACGCCTCCCGGCGCCACCAGTCGCGCGACTGCGCGGCCCACCGCAGCGTCAGCTCCATCTCGGCCTCCGCCTGCGCGCGCTCGGCCGGGTAGGGCGTGCAGACATCCAGCACCATGCGGATGTCGCTGTCCAGCTCTCGCTGGATCTCGAGCACCCGCGCGGGCGAGAGGAAATGCCGGGATCCGTCGAGGTGCGAGCGGAACTCGATTCCCTCCGGACGGATCTTGCGGAAGGCGGCCAGGCTGAAGACCTGGAACCCCCCGCTGTCGGTCAGGATGCCGCCCGGCCAATCCATGAAGCGATGCAGTCCGCCCAGGCGCGCGATGCGGTGGCTGCCCGGACGCAGATAGAGATGGTAGGTGTTGGCCAGGATCAGTTGCGCGCCGATCCGCTCGAGGTCGCGCGAATCGAGGGTCTTGACCGTGGCCCGCGTCCCGACTGGCATGAAGGCCGGCGTGGGAATCCGCCGCGCGCCGAGACGCAGCTCCCCGAGGCGGGGGCCGCAGGCGCCGCCGCGCAGCCGTCGGAATCCGAACCGGCGTTCGTCGTCCATTGCGTCCTCGTCCCGCCCCGCTTTCACAGGATCAGCATCGCGTCGCCGTAGCTGTAGAAGCGATAGCCCCGCGCGACCGCCTGGCGGTAGGCGCCCAGGACCCGCTCGCGCCCGGCGAAGGCTGCCACCAACATCAGCAGACTGGTGCGCGGCAGATGGAAGTTGGTGATCAGCGCATCCACCACGCGCGGCACGTACGGCGGGCGGATGAACAGGTCGGTATTCCCGGCTGCGGCGCGTACTCGACGCTCGCTGCACGCACAGCTCTCGAGCACGCGCGCGCACGTGGTTCCGACCGCCACGACCCGCGCTCCGCGCTCGCGCGCCCCATCGATCGCCGCCGCCGTCGCGGGCGGCAGCTCGTAGCGCTCGGCGTGCAGCCGTCCGGCGCGCAGCTCGTCAGCTCCCACCGGGCGGAAGGTCCCCGGCCCCACGTGCAGCGTCACCGGCGCGATCGCCACACCGTCCGCGCGCAGCCTCTCGAGCAGGCGTGCGGTGAAGTGCAGACCGGCGGTGGGTGCGGCCACCGCTCCGGCGCGCCGGGCGAAGATCGTCTGATACCAGTCGCGATCCTCCGCCTGATCGTCCCGGCGAATGTAGGGCGGCAGGGGCAGGTGCCCGAGCGCATCGAGACGCTCGCGCAGCGGCGCCGGACCGCGCACCGCGATCTCCCAGTGCGGCGGGTCCCGCGGCGCGATCAGCTCGGCGACGTAGCCTTCGGGGAGTGCGATCCGCACGCCGGCGCGCGCGTCCGCTGAAGCGCACCAGCGCCAGCCACCGCCCACCACCGAGCTCGCGCACCAGGAGCAGCTCCGCGCGCCCGCCGCTGGGCTCTCGCCGCCCGAGCAGCCGCGCCGGGACGACCCGCGTATCGTTGACAACCAGCAGATCGCCCGCGCTCAGGTAGCGCCCGAGGTCGTGGAAGCGAGCATGCTCGCACGCTCCCGTCGTCCGCCGCAGCACCAGCAACCGCGATCGATCGCGCGGGCGCAGCGGCGCCTGGGCGATGCGTTCGGGCGGGAGATCGTAGTCGTACGCGCGCAGCGCTGTCCCGCGCGCCGCGGCGCCCGGCGGCGCCGCACGCGGTCGGCCCCGATGCGGCGACTCCTCGGTCATCGGCTCCCCCTGGCGCGCGGACGTGCGCGACGGCTGCGGGCCGGCAAAGGGCGGGAGCGAGGCGACGCGGGCGTCGGCGCGAACTCGAACCGGATCCGCCTGGGACGCCGAGCGGGGGGAGGTCGACGGGGGCCGTGCGTCCCCGGGCGCCCGGCGGCTGTCGTCCTGCGGAACGTAGGCCACGGCATTCAGAGCAGCGACTCCTGCGGGCCTCCCGCCGCGAGACCGACCGCCTCGAAACCGAGGCGCGTCAGGGTGCGCCCGCGGCGCGTGCGTTCGATGTAGCCTTCCCGCAGCAGGAACGGCTCGAGGAGGTCCTCGAGGGTGTCCTCCTCCTCGCCCAGCACGGCGGCCAACGTGGCCAGCCCCACCGGGCCCCCGCCGAACTTGCCGGCGATCGCCTCGAGCAGACGGCGGTCCATCTCATGCAGTCCGCGGTCGTCGATGCGCAGCAGGGCCAGGGCCCGCGCCGCCAGCTCGGCGGTCAGCGCGTCGGCGTCGTGGGCCTCGACGTAGTCGCGCACGCGGCGCAGGAGACGGTTGGCGATGCGCGGTGTGCCGCGCGAGCGGCTGGCGATCAGCGCCTCGGCCTCCGCCGTCAGCTGCAGGCGCAGCAGGCGGGCGCTGCGCCGCAGGATCTCTCCGAGCTGCGGCGGCGCGTAGAAGTCGAGATGGCCGGTGAAGCCGAAGCGGCCGCGCAGCGGCGCGGTCAGCAGCCCTACGCGCGTCGTGGCGCCGACCAGGGTGAAGGGTGCGAGCGTCAGGCGCACCGAACGCGCGGCCGGACCGCGATCGAGCAGGATGTCGAGCTGGAAGTCCTCCATCGCCGCGTAGAGGTACTCCTCGACCGTGCGCGGGACGCGATGGATCTCATCCACGAAGAGCAGGCCGCCCGGCCCGAGACTGGTAAGGAGTCCCACCAGATCACCGGCCCGCTCGAGCGCCGGGCCGCTGGTGGCGATCAGCTCGCTCTCCATCTCGCGCGCCAGCAGCTGCGCCAGGGTCGTCTTGCCCAGCCCCGGAGGGCCGTAGAAGAGCAGATGCTCGAGTGGCTCGCCGCGCTTGCGGGCCGCGCGAATCTGGATGCGCAGGTTCTCCTTGAGGCGCTCCTGCCCCACGAACTCATCCAGACTCGACGGACGCAGGGAACGCTCCTGCGTCGGCTCCCCCGCTCGCGGCCGGGGATCGAGCGACTCGGCCGGGATCTTCACGACTCCTCCTGACCCGCGCGCATGCGCTGCGTCGGCGACGGACGCACCTTAACATACGCTCTGTCAGGCAGCAACGAAGACGGGAAGCGCGCGCCGGTCACTCGCGGAGTCGATGGCCGCCGATCAGGGAAGCAGGATGATCTGGCGCGTGGCGGCCTCTCCGCCGCTCGAGAAACGGGCGTAGTAGCTGCCGCTGCCCAGTCGGCGCCCGCGATCGTCCGTGCCGTTCCAGGCGATCTCGTGGGCCCCCGGCTCGAAGCGGCCCTGCGCCAACAGGCAGACGCGGCGCCCCGAGACATCGAACAGCTCCAGACGGATCTCCCGCGAGCGCTCGAGCGTGAAGGCCAGCATGCCGCCGCTGCGGATCGGGTTGGGTCGCGCGCCGGCGAAGCAGAGGCGCCAATCGGCGCGCTCCTCGGCCACCGGGGAGTAGGCGGCACCGGAAATCGAGAAATCGTCGATGGCCACCTCGACCGATGAGGCGCTTCCCGTGTCGGCCGCGATGATCCGCACACACATGCTGTCGGAGAGCTCGATGACGTTTTCCAGGAAGGCCGGCAGCACCTGCCAGGCGTGGTTCGATTCGGTGGTCTCGAGCAGCGTGACCCAGCTCGCCCCGGCATCGTTCGAGACCTCGATGCGTAGCGTATCGTCGACGTAGAAGCCGGTGTCGTTGCTGTACCACCAGGCGATCTTGAGAAACGGCTCGTAGAACCAGCTGCCGTCGAAGAGCGGACTGGTCAGCGTGGTGATCCCGCGATCGACGTCGTTCTGATGCTCCCCGGCGCCGGGCACCCCGTTGCCGGTCACGAAGCAGGTCACGCCCGGATCCTCCGTGTGGTCGTCCTCGGGCTGCACCCAAACGCCCCCATCGAAGATCCCGTTCGGATCGCACCGCGTCCAGATGCCGTGCGCCGCGGTATCGGTCGAGTCTCCGGCCTGCCACCCCTGATCGACCTCGAAGTCGTCCTCCACGCCGTGCGGCAGGACCAGGTCCAGGACCACCGCCTGGGAGTCGCCGACCGTCGCCAGGCTGTCGCGCCATAGATGCCCGAAGTGCACCGCGCGGACGGCGAGCACCGTGTCGGCGGGGAAGTCGGGGAAGGCATAGGCGCCGTCGATGCCGGTGAGGACCGGCGGGATCGGCGTATCGACCACCTCGACCCGTGCGCCGGGGATCGGCAGTCCACTCTCCTCATCGACGACCAGGCCGCCGACCTGCCCGCTGGGCCAGGGCGTCAGCGCCACATCCTCGATCCGCCGTTCGCCGGGTGCTACCGAGACCTCGAGCGTGTCGGTCCGGTAGCCGAAGCAGGCGAGCTCCACCGCGTAGGAGCCGGGCAGCGTCATCAGCCGGTAGACGCCCGCGACATCGGTCGTATCGGCCGCCCCCGTCTCGAGAATCGTGGCCACGGCCGATTGCAGCGTATCGCCGCTCAGCGCGCCGGTCACCGTGCCGCTCACGTAGGCGAAGACGTCGAGCGAGTCGACCACGTCCAGCGCTCCGGTCAGATCGATGATCCCGGCGCCGTAGTCGTTGTCCTTGCCGAGTGGGCCCAGATCGCGCGCGCCGAGCTGCAGCGCCAGGGCGGCCTGGGCCGGGGAGAGATCCCCGCGCGCCCCGATCAGCACCGCCAGCGCGCCGGCGCCATGCGGACAGGAGGCCGACGTGCCGCTGAAGCTCAGGTAACCGCCGCCCTGCCGCGTGGCGAGCACGCCTTCGCCGGGCGCCAGCACGTCGGGTCGCAGCAGCCCCCCTAGACCACCGCTCCAGGGATAGTCCCAGTATTCGGGGGGAATCTCGTACGGGTATTCGGGCCAGCTCGCCCCGACGTCCTCCCAAGCCGAGGGCCCGCGGCTGGAGAAGTCGCAGAGCACCTCGAGGGAGTCGACCGCGCCGATGGCATGGATCACGCTGACCCCGCCGCTGACGAACTGCTCGGGCGAGACCCAGGGCGGCGGGGCGTTGCCCGGCGCACTGATGTTGAACGGCACCGGGTCGGTGTCGATGTTGTCGCCTTCGTTGCCGATCGAGTTGGCGTGCAGCATGCCGGTGGCCAGCTCGTTGTCGCTGACCTGACGCCAGACCGCGTAGTCCGGCTTCGGCCCGTCGTGCCACTTCTGGCTCAGCGACATGGCGATCACATCGGCGCCGTTGTCGCAGGCGTACTGAATCGCGGCGTAGACGTTGCTCCAGGCCCCACCGGAGGCCTTGAGCGACATGATCTGCGCATCCGGCGCGACCCCGGTGGCGATCCCCGCCGTACCGTCGCCGGCCACCAGGCCGGCCACGCGCGTGCCATGGTCGGTGGGGCCGGTGCCCATCGGGTCGTTGTCGCCGAAGATGAAGTCCCATCCGAGCGTGTCGTCGACGAAGCCGTTGAAGTCGTCGTCCTCGTCGTTCCAGGGAATCTCGTCGCTGTTGTACCAGAGATGGTCGGAGAGATCGGGGTGCGTGTAGTCGACACCGCTATCGATGATCGCCACGACGACCCCCTCCCCGGTGTGGCCGCGGTCCCAGGCTTGGGGGGCCCCGATCATCTGCAGATTCCAGCCGATCTCGGGATCCTCGCGCCCGTCGCCGCGCATCCGCGCCAGCGACCCGCCGCTCGCGGGGGCGGAGAGCGCCTCGCGCGGCGGTACGTAGCGGCGTCCGCCCGGGGGCACGACTTCGTCGTTCTGCGCATCGCAACGCACCGGGGGATCCCAGACCAGGCGCGCGATCTCCGGCCGCGTCGCCAGGGTGCGGATCAGATCCGCCGTGGCCGTGCCCGAGATCAGGTTGGCGATCCAGAGCGGCTCGTAGCGTCCGACGCGCCCGGCCCGGCGCTCCGCTTCGAGCAGCGCCAGCAGGGGCGCCTGCGACTCGCCGGCCAGCGCCTTCAGCGTCGCGATGACCTGCGCGCGGCTGGCCTGCGCCCCCGACTCCGCTCGCCGGCGACCGGCCTCGATCCGCAACGCCCGCGGATCGGCCTGCTCGCGCAACATGGCGGTGAAGGGCAGCAGCTCGTGGGGCGCGGCCTCGCGCAGGCGCTGCGCCAGCTGCGCACCGACGTAGGCGCCCGCGGGAGCCGCGTCGTCCGGCGCCGCCTGGGCGCCACCGACCCCCGGTCCGATCAGCAGAGCGATCAGGATGGCTGCCGGGAGATACTTGTGGGAGGAGATGCGCTGTCTCGTCGGGTTCATGCTTGCCACCGGTCCGTTCGGGCCTGACGTTGCTTCCATGATGCCCCTTCCGCACGACCCACGATGAGTATACCGCGCCGGGCGGTTCCGCGGCAACCCTGCGGGGAAGCGCAAGGCAATATGCGGCAACTGGTTACATTAACAGGAACTGGCCGATAGCAGCCGTATCACGGTAACCGCCTGCCCAACAGAGAGCTATGCGAGCGATCCTCTTCCGGCGGCTCTCCCCGAGCCCCCCGACTGGCTCAAAGCCGCCGCAGGGCTGTTCCAAAGCCCACGCAAACCGAATCCCCTGCCCGCCCCGACGGGGGGAGCGACTCGACACGGATCCCCTCGCCGCCGCGGGGGCTAGAGCTCCTTGCGCCCCTCGAGAGCCCGCGTCAGCGTCACCGAATCGGCCAGCTCGAGATCGGCGCCGACCGGCACGCCGCGCGCGATGCGCGTGATGCGCACGCCCGCGCCGGCCAGCAGTTCGGCGATGGCGTGCGCGGTCGCCTCCCCAGGGCCGGTCGGATTGGTCGCCACGACGACCTCGCGGAAGGCTGCCGCCTGCACCCGCTCGCGCAGCCGCTCCAGTCCGAGCTGCTCCGGCCCGATCCCCTCGGCGGGCGCCAGCGCGCCCCGCAGCACATGGTAGAGGCCGCGGAACTGTCCGGTGCGTTCGATCAGCACCACATCGCTCGGCTGCTCGACCACGCAGAGCAGTGTGCGATCGCGCTTGGCGTCGGCGCAGAGATAGCAGGGCTGCGTTTCGGCGATGTTGCCGCACTCCCGGCAGCTGCCGACCTTGGTGCGCACCTGTTCGATCGCCCGGGCCAGAGCGAGCGCCTCCTCGGTGGGAACGCGCAGCAGATGGAAGGCGATCCGCTGCGCCGTCTTGCCGCCGATGCCCGGCAGGCGTGAGAGCGAGCGCACGAGCGCCTCGAGATACTGGGAGCTGTATTGCATTGGCGTTGGCTCAGAACATGCCGGGCAGGGTCAGGCCCCCGGCCACGCGACCCATCTCCTCGCGCACCATCTCCTCGACCCGACCGCGCGCCTCACCCAGCGCCGCGATCACCAGATCCTCGAGCATTTCGACGTCTTCGGGATCCACGACCTGCGGATCGATCTTCAGCGAGACGAGCTCGTGACGTCCATTCATGCGCACGCGCACCATGCCGCCACCGGCGGAGGCTTCGACCTCCTTGCCCGCCAGCTCCTCCTGAACCTGCTGCATGCGCGATTGCGCTTCCTGCAGCTGCTTGAGCATCTGGTTGAGACCCTTCATCGCTCCCCTTCCGGTCCCCGCTAGCGCGCGGGGCCGATGATGTCGCCGTCCATCAGCTCGGCCAGTCGCCGCACGCGCGCCGCCGCGCCGCCCTCTTCCGAAGTCGCGGAGCCCTCTCGCACGGGCGCCGGTGCCGCGGGCGCCTCGTCCCTGCGAACCGCTTGGTCCGCTTCGCGGGAGCCCCGCCGGGTGGGCGGCCCGGACGCCCTCGTCGCGGGACCGCCCATCTCCGCTGCGTCATGCGGCGTGAGTCCCGCCGTGCTCTCTGTGGCCGCGCCGGTTGCCAGGTGCAGACCGATCGGCCGCCCGAAGACCTCCTCGATCGTGCGCAGGATCACGCGCCGATTCGCCGGGCGCTCGACCTGCTCGCGCTTGAATCCATTGGTGTCGTCGAGCGCCACCTGCAACCGGCCGTCGGCCAGACCGGCCAGGCGGCTGCCGTGCAGACAGGAGCCCAGAAAGGCCCGCTCGCGCTGCACGTGGGCGCAGACCTGCGCCCAACAGGCATCCAGTGGCGCATCGCCGACGCCGGGCGCCGATTCACCGGACGCGCGCGACGCCCCCGGCGGCGGGGCATCCGCGTTCGTCTCGGATCCGGACGGCGGATCGCCGGATGCATCCTCACGCTCCCGAGC
>WJJG01000059.1 GCA_014729815.1 Candidatus Eiseniibacteriota bacterium | reverse complement strand
GGGTCGGTGATGCCATAGAGGCCGTCGCCATCGAAGACCGATTGCGGGCCCCAATCGCGCGTCCAGTGGGAATAGGTCTGCGTCTGGATGAAGCGGACCCGCGATAGATCGACGCCCCATCCTGCGAAGGTGCTGCGTGCCTGGCTCTCCTGTCCGGAGGTCTCGACCAGCACGTAGAGCGAGTCGTCACGCGCCAGCGCGACCACCAGCTCCGAGGGGATGCCCAGGGGCCAGCGGATCAGCGTGCCGAAGGCCGGCTCCCACTCGGCGCACATGCGCACCGGCTGGGGCGGGGTCGGCCGCGGCTCGGCAGCCGTGGCCACCGGCAGTGTCTGCAGGGCCAAGGAGGCCAGCGCGACCGCCGCCACGATCATGAGGAGGATGCGTGGGAAGCAGTTCATTCCATCAGTATACCAGATGGCTGGACGCTTGCAGGGGCACGCGGGCAGCCGGCAGAATGCGCGCATGGGGGAGTCGCGCCGCCCAGCCCAACGCTTCCAGACCGGTCGTGTGCTGACGATCTGTGGCGCCCATGCGCTGCACGACACGTATACGGCGTTCCTGCCACCACTGCTGCCCGTCTTCATCGCCTCGATGGGACTGACCAAGACCGCGGCGGGTTTCCTGGCCATCCTGCTCACCGCGCCCTCCCTGGTGCAGCCGTTCATCGGCCATCTGGCCGATCGCGTCAGTTTGCGCTACTTCGTCATTGTGGCGCCCTGCGTCACCGCCGTCATGATGAGTCTGCTGGGCGTCGCCCCGAGCTATGAGCTGCTGGTGCTGCTGCTTCTGGTTGCCGGGTTCAGTTCGGCCTGCATCCATGCCGTCGGGCCGGCGATGGTCGGTCGCCTCTCGGGCGAGAAGCTGGGGCGCGGCATGGGGCTCTGGATGGTGGGCGGGGAGCTGGGTCGCACGCTGGGGCCGATCGTGATCGTCACGGCCCTGAAGCTGCTCGGGCAGGATGACACACCGCTGCTCATCGTCGGCGGGCTGCTGGTCTCGCTGGCGCTCTTCATCCGGCTGCGCGATGTGCCCGCGCACGACACCCGTGCGGTCGCCGAGCTGCCCTGGCGGCGCATGTGGTCCGTGCTGAGCCCCGTGATGCTCCCGCTGGCGGGCGTCGTCCTGGCGCGCGCATTCGTGCTCTCCTCGCTGACGACTTACCTGCCGGTCTACCTCAGCGAGGGCGGTGCGAGCCTCTGGTTCGCGGGGGCCGCACTGACCATCCTGGAAGCCGCGGGGGTGGCCGGCGCACTGATCGGCGGCTCGCTGAGCGACTGGCTGGGTCGCCGCCAGGTGCTCTTCTTCTCGCTGGCGGTGACCCCGCCCCTGATGATCCTGTTCCGTGGTCTCGAAGGCTGGCCACGGATACCGCTTCTGATTCTGATGGGCTTCGCATCGCTCTCGGTCACGCCGATCCTGATGGCGCTGGTGCAGGATCAGTTCCCACGCAATCGGGCACTGGCCAACGGCGTCTATATGGCGCTGAGCTTCTGTCTGCGCTCTGCCGTGATCGCGGTACTCGGCGGCCTGGGGGATCGCTTCGGGATGGAGGCGACCTTCCTGGTCAGCGCGGCGGTCGGGATCGCCGGCCTTCCGCTGGTGGGGCGACTGCCGGCCTCCCGGCCGCCGGTCCACGAGGGTCCCGCTACCGATAGAGCTCCTCGAGCAGGCCCCAACTGACGGGCCGCACGGGAAGACGGGCCACCCTCGGGGCAGCAGGCCCTCACCGTAGGCGTAGCCGGCGAATCAGTACACGGGTACGAAGTTGCCGTACCAGGCATCTTCCATGCCGCCTCGCACGACCGCCGTGCCCTCGAGCGGATTCGGCCAGCTCGCGATAGGAATCTCCAAGCATTCCGCGGCGGGGCAACAGTAGCCCCAGGTGGAGAAGCCGAAGATCCAGGCGGGATGGTTGGCCAAACCGAATGCGAAGCCGCAGAAGCGCTTCTCCTCTTCCCATGCGGAGAGAACGAACCAGACCGCGCCCTGACCCGAATCCACGTCGATGCGTGGGTTCTGGTGTGCACAGCAGTCGATGGACAGATTCTCGTTGTAGAAGGGGCACCAGCCTTCCGGTGGCTCCGTGAATCCGACATCGGCTGGATGGTGGACGACGAAGACACCACCGCTCAGGTCATCTTCGGTTGCGTGTGCGGTCACAAAGGCTCCGGCCACGGTGAGAAACATGGTCGCAAGAGCCAGCCGACCAAGGACTCGGTGCATCGCGAGTCTCCCAACCGACGATCGACCGTCACCAGCGTCACAGGCATCACAGCCGGACTGTACCGCATCGCTGCGTCATCCCGCAATTCGACTGCGCTGTGGGTCGGTGCCGAGGGGGGGATGGCTAGGACAACGGCAATCCGTGCCCGTGAGGATTCAGCTCGGGCCAGATCCAGCTCACCAGGCGTACGACTGCCAAAACGCCCCAAGCCAGGATGAACAGATACTGGTACCCGCGTGTGAACCAGCGCGGCCACCCCGCTGCCAGTCGGCGCCCGGTGGCGACGCCGGTGAGGACCGTCGCCAGCCGATAGAGGACATAGGGGAGCGTGATCAGAAGCAGCGGATTCTGTCCCCACGCCCCGCGCAGATCCAAACGCGCCAGCGCCAGCGCCGCGCGCCCGATGCCGCAGCTCGGGCAGTGGAGTCCGAAGGTGCGCTGGATCGGGCAGTCCGGAAGAAGGCGCACCAAGGCAGGGATTCGCGCGGCAACGATCAGCAGAACCAGGCCCGCCAGGAGAAGAATCAGGATCCAGCGCTCGTTCTCAGTGAAGCGATAGCCGGGTTGCAGCAGATGCATCGGTGACTCAACTGCGGTAGATCGCATCCTTCTGGACCGTCACCATGATCTTGTGGAGCATCTCCAACTTGTACTCGTTCTCATCCACCTCTTCACCGGCTTCCACGGCCGTGGCTACGGCATGCACGTCGATGGCCGCCATGATGACCAGCGCCAGGTAGAGCAGGCCGAAGAGGAAGGGCAGGACGAACGTCGGCGACGTAACGAAGGCCAGGACCACCCAGATCACGGCGATTACCAGGAAGACGAGCGCCTTCTTCGTCTGTCCGATGAGGAGATAGCCCAGGAAGCTCAGACAACAGAGATTGGCCAGGACCGGCAGGATCGGACTCAGGTTCTTCTTCTCGAGCGTTGCCATGACTCCTCCTGTGTGACCCGCGGCTGCCAGTGGCCGCGAAAGACCACGGTCGACCGTCACGCCATGGGAGCGAACATCGTGAGCCTAGCCATCCTCCGGGGCGCCATCAAGGCCTCGTCCCGCACCGCGCTACGCCACTGTTGCGCGGGCCCGCTCCGAGATCCACGCACGCAGCTCCGCCAGCGTGTCGCCGAAGGGGCGCGGGGCGTAGCCCAGAGCCTCGCGCGCTCGTGCGCTGTCGTAGAACCAGTAGGGTCCGCACAGGGCAGCGAGGGAGCGATTCCAGACCGCGCGTCGCCCGGTACGACTCGCCACGGCCTCAGCCAAGCTGCCGGCGGCGCGGAGCGTCCAGTGGGGCAAACGCACGCGCGGTCCGGCCGTGCCGAAGACCGGCTGCAGCCGGGCCATGAGCTGCCGGATGGTCAGGTTCTCCCCGGCGAGGATGTAGCGCTGCCCGGCCGTGCCGTGCTCGGCGGCGAGCAGGATGCCCTCGGCCACATCGCGAACGTCGACCAGGTTGATCCCACCCGTGAACCAGAAGCAGACCAGGCGATACGGCCAGCGGCCGGGATGGGGCGGTGGGCGCCGCCGGCGGGTGCCTGCCCTCCGCCGGAAGGACGCCTGGGGGCCGATGTTGATCGATGGATTGACGATGATCAGATCGGTGGAACTCGGAGATTCCCGCCAGAGGGCCTGCAGGCGTTCTTCCGCTGCGCGCTTGGTCTCGAAGTAGGGGTTCCGAAACCGGGTCAGGTTGTAGGGCGCCGCTTCGGTGAGCGGGACGGGTCGATCATTGCAGCCCACCGCGCCGGTCGTGCTGACGTGCACGAAGCGCCGCACGCCCGCCGCTTGCGCTCGGCGGAAGAGCTCGGTGGCGGCTCGCACGTTGATGCGCTGCATCTCCGCCGCTCCCCGCCCGCGCAGATTCACCCGCGCTGCCAGATGCACCAGCGTGCGCGTGCGCCCCAGCGTGCGCTCGAGCGCCGGCAGCGGCTTCGACCCCGCCAGCTGCTCGAGGTCACCGGGAACCTCGGTGGCCTGTGCGCCCCGCCAGGCCCCGGGGGGGAGGGGACGGCGCAGCAGGGCGGCCGGAGCGATCCCGGCGGCATTGAGCCGGAGCACGAGGTGGCTCCCGATCTCACCGGTGGCGCCGGTGAGCAGCAGGGCGCCGAGATCGACGTTCGGGGGCCTGGTTTTCGCATCCACGCTGGCCATGGGTAATCCGTCGGTTGTGGGACGAAGATTGGTGAAGCGCCTCCTGCCACGCCTCGATGAGAGAACATCTTGTGGCCGCAGACGACACGTAGGGCGCGCTGCCCCGCCGGTGCGGCGCCAACACCCAGTCATTCTCTCTCTTGCGCCCCCCGGCTTCACCAATCTTCGTCTCACAACCCAAGGACTCGGGCGGGCTCGTGGATAATGCATTGCAGCGCAAGGAGCTAAGCCGGACTCTAGCTCGATTGACCGCCGCGCCGACAATCCTCCCATCGGCGATCGTAGCACAGAGAGATAGGTCCTCCCGGCCCGAATCCTTGTTCCACAACCATCCCGCGCAAGCAGCCTGCGGTCCAGCTCTCCCGCCTTCCGGCCGATGCGTAGACAGAGGGTCCTTCTTCCCCGGCAGATCGAAGCGTGGCCCGCATGGAGGAGATATGCCCGATCGCGAAGCACGCCCGCTGTCGTCCGATTCGTGGGAGGCGAGCGCTTCGTCGCTGTGGGTGGTGGCCATCGGCGGCACCGCGGAACCGGTGGCGGATCTCGGATGGGACCTGCTCAGGCGCTGCGAGCCACGCTTGCGGCACTTGGCGCATCTGACCGATTCCGCGATCCCGCTTCCGAAGCTGCATCGCCTCTGGCGGCACGCTCCCGAGTCACATGCGCCCCGATCACCGGAATCGGAAAGCACCAGCAGCGTCTCCGCGCCGCTCGCCCACGCCCACCGCGTGGCCATCGTGACGGCGCTTCCCGGCGCGGGGCCCCTGGGCGCCGTGTTCTACTGGCATCATCGCATCGGCGCTCCGGGAGGGCCCGGGGTCATTCACGATGATGGCGCAGAGGAGTCGACGCGATCGATGAGCGATGCGGCGCCGCGCCTCTCGCAGATCAGGATCCCCTCCTCTGCCCGCTACCTCGGCCTCTATCATCTGCCGCTCTGGATCGAGGAGGAGGTCCCGCCCGGAGGGCTGGACTTCATCGGCGTCTGTGTTCCAGTCGGCGCAACCGCCGGTGCGGCGAGCGCGTTCTCGCGGCAGCGCCCGCTGATCTTGGCCGCCATGACCGGTCTGCTCTGGCGCATCATGCGCGAGATGGCGGAGACAGAGCCGCAGCGGCGCGCCGCCGCAGCCTAGTCGATCCCGGCTGTTCCGGGGCATCGCTTGGTGCCCGAGAGACCCTTCTCCGGAGATCCGGCGAGAGAGCATTCAGCCATCCGGCTGCGCCGAGCGCCTCAGCGCGAGCGGTGAGCCCTCCCCAAAATAGACCGTCTGGCTTGGGAAGGCGATCTCCAGCCCCAGCTCCTCGAGCTTGTCCATGATGCGCAGGAGCAGCTCCTGCCGCACCAAGGAATGGGCGTCGTAGCCGGTTTCCGAGGTGAAGCAGCGGATGCGGATCACCAGCGAGCTGGCGCCGAAGTCGACGAAGCGCAGCGCGATGCCCTCCTCGACGATCCCCTCGGTGGAGCACACGATGCGCTCGAGCTCCGCCAGCGCCTGGCGCATCTGCGTGGCGGATGTCGCGTAGGTCACACCGACTTCGACATCCATGCGCCGAATCGGCATCTGCTGTTGGTTGTCGACCACCATGTTGACGAGCTGGCTGTTGGGTACCGTTACCAGGGTCTTGGGGAAGGTGCGAATGCGTGTGCTGCGAAAGCCGACGTTCTCGATCACACCCTCGAAGTCGGGTCCGCGGACCCAATCGCCGACCGCAAAGGGGCGATCGAAGAGGATCGCGATGGCACCAAAGACATTGGCCAGCGTGTCTTTCGCCGCCAGCGCCAGCGCCAACCCCCCGATGCCCAGCCCGGCCAGGATCCCCGAGATCGAGTAGCCGAGGTTCTGGATGATGACCACGATCCCGATCACGGAGATGAAGACCTTCAGCGCCTTGCGGAAGAGCGGCACCAGGGCATCGTCGATCTTGCTGTCGGTCTCGGCGGCGACGCGCTCGAAGAAGGATCCGAACGCATCGACCAGGCGGAAGAGCAGCCAGGCGATCACGCAGGTCAGCGCCACCAGCATGGCGACGTGCGCGAAACGGCGCAGGTTGGCCGGTTCGGAAGGCAAGGCCAGCAGCCCGATGGCGATCCAGAGCCCGATCAGCACGATCATCGCCTCGAGCGGGCGTCGCACCGCCTCGCACAGCAGATCGTCCAGGCGGGAACGCGTCCGCACGGCCAGCTTCGCCAGCCGGCGGAGGACCAGGCCGCCGATCACGCGCTTGAGGATCAGACTGAACAGGATCACCAAGAACGAGAGGATCAACCGATCCAGGGGCAGCCCAGCGACAGTCGTCTCGTGCAGCCGCGTGAGGATCTCGCCCATCGCATTCCTCCTTCTTGCGTGGTCCGAATCCGAGCGATAGACGGTAGCCGCCCTCGGTCCCGGCTGTCCAGCATCAAGGCCCCGGATGCGCCCATCCCGCGCGGTTGCCCGGACGCCGGCGCAAGACTAGAGTCTGCATGCAGGAGCGAGTTTGGAGATTTCCTGATCGGGGTGCGTGTTGGCGCGGCTCGGGGGAGAGGCGATGGGTCCCTCGCCACAGGATCGCTTTCGATCGGCGCGAGTCATCGGCCTGCTGACGATGATCCCGCTGGTATTGGCTGTCGCCCCGCTGCTCGGCTACGGGATTGGCTCCGTGCTCGACCGCTGGTTGCACACCGGGCAGGTCCTGCGCCTGGTCTTTCTGGGTCTGGGCTTCGTGGCCGGCGGACGAGAGGTGGTGCGCATCGCGCGCCGCGCCCAGGAGGAGAGCGATCGTGCCTGATCGCGCCGACGAGCTGGTGCGCACCACGCGCGTGGTGCTCGGGCACGGGGCCTGGTTCGGCCTTCTCTTGGGGCTGCTGCTCTGGCGACTGATCGGCGGCCGCTGGGCGCTGGGCTTTGGAGCGGGGACGCTGCTCGGCATGGCCAATCTGTTGCTGCTGGGTGCCTTGGCGCGTGAGGTCGTCCGCACGTCTCCCCGCCGCGCTGGGCGCATCGCCGCCCTGCTGGCCGTCAAGATCCCCTTGATCTACGGGGGGTTGGCGGCACTGATCCTGTTGATGGCATTTCCGCCGCTCGCTATAGTGTGCGGGTTCTCGCTGGTCCTGGTCATCGTCATCCTGCGCGCGGCCGGCCGTGCGCTGCTCGAGAGTGGGCTGATCGGTGGCGCGGGGCGAGACTAGTCGCATGCGAGGTCGGGTGTTGCACGAGAGGCCAGAGACGCACGAGAATCGCGCGCCTTGCGCGGGATCCCGCCGCGCGCGGCGGCAGAGACCCGCCTGCGCCCTCCTGCTGCTCTGCTTGGCGCTGCTGGCAGTCGTCTGGATCGGTCCCGCAGTGCTGCTTCCCGGCGCGCACGGAGAGCGTGCGGCCACCGGCTCGCAACCGGCGAGCGCGAATCCGCCGGCGCATGCGACCCGGGAGGCGCATGCGAGTCAGAGCGCGCCTGCAAATCCGGGAGCGCACCCGACTCAGGAGCCGCACGCGAGTCAGCCCGCCCCTGGGACCCCTGGGAAGCCCGCCCCCTCCCACGCGGGCCATGCAGCTGCCGGTCACGCCGCTGACGAGCACGGGGCCCACGAGGCGCATCCCGAGCTCCCCAACCTGATCGGCGTGCTCTATCGCGCCGTTGCGGGAGAGGAAGGCGCGGCACCGGGCTGGCTCGTGGCGCTGCACCATTTCGAGGACCTCTTCTTCGCCCTGCTGGCGGCTGGGCTGCTGATCCTGATCGTGCGCCTGGCAATCCGGCGCATGAACCCGCGCGATCCGGTCGCTCCGCAGGGGCGCCTGCAGACCGCCGTGGAGCTCCTCTTCGGAGGCTTCCGCGACTTCGTGCTCGGAATTCTGGGACCGGAGGGCGCCCGCTACGTTCCTTTCCTGGGCACGCTCTTCCTCTACATCTGGTGCATGAATCTCTTCGGTCTCGTGCCCCTGATGAAGTCGCCCACCGCTGTGCTCAATACGACCGGGGCGCTGGCGGTTTGCGTCTTCGGCTATGTGCAGTGGACCGGGATGCGGCGTCTCGGGCCGCTGGGCTACCTGCGCCACCTCGCGGGGGATCCGCAGGATCTGGTGGGCTGGATCCTGGTGCCGCTCATGCTGCCGCTGCATATCATCAGCGAGTTCGCCAAGCCGGTGAGTCTGGCTCTGCGGCTCTTCGGCAACATCCTCGGCGAGGATGTGCTGCTCGGCGTCTTCGCCGGGCTGGGCGTAGCGGCGCTGGCCTTCAGCGGTCTGCCGGCCGGACTGCCGCTTCACTTGCCCTTCATTCTCCTGGCGCTGTTGATGAGCACCGTGCAGGCGCTGGTCTTCACGCTGCTCTCGACCATCTACATCATGCAAGTGCTTCCGCACGATGCGTCGCATGCATCCGAGGAGGTCGGGCCGCAGGCTGCAGCAGAGGAAGGGACGCCGGCGGCCTAGCCGCCGCGGAGACTCGCCGGCCGGGCGGGTTGCGATGTGGGGACGACAACGGAGGAAAGGGATGGAACCGTCGACTGCGTTGGGCTTCGCGCTCCCGATCGGACTGGGGATCGCCGCTCTCGGTTCGGGACTGGGATTGGGCAAGGCCGTCTCGGCCGCGATGGAGGCGATGGGCCGCCAGCCGGAGGCGGCCGCCAAGATCCAGACCGCCATGGTGATCGGGGCGGCGTTCATCGAGGCGTTGACGATCTACGCGTTCGTCAGCGTCTTCGTGCTGCAGGGAAAGATCTAGGGCCGTCGGAACGGGAGTCGCGGCGAGTTCGCGTCGCGACACGCCGTGCGTGGTCGCTGCCGTGATGCCACTGGCGCAGGCGGTGTCGCTGCCGGACCGACCAGGCAGCTCACCCGTTCGGATCCCCGCAGGGCGCGCTCGTGGGCGCCGGCTCCCGCATCGAGAGGTGCTGCCGTGCAACTGATCGATCTTCAGCTGCTGATTACGCACATGATCGGCTTCTTGATCGTTCTCTGGCTGCTACGACGCTTCGCCTGGGGGCCGATTCTGGGCTTCCTCAAGGCACGCGCCGATGCGATCGCCGGCGATATCGACGCCGCCAAAGCCGAGCGGCAGCGGGCCGGGGAGTTGCGCGCCCAGTACCAGACCCAGACCGAGAATATCGAGCGCGAGGTTCGGCAGGCAGAGGCCCAGATTCGCGCCAGGCAGCGTGAGCTTCGCGCGCGGACAGAGGAGGAGCAGGCCGAGATCCGGCGCATGCGCACCGCGCGCACCGAGGAGGAGCTGCGGCGCATGCGGGATTCGGCGCGCGAGACGCTACGCAAGCAAACCGTGGAGTTGGCTCTCCTGGCGGCGGAGCGAGCGATCCGCGAGCGGATGAACGATGCCAAACATCAGGAACTGGTGACGCAGTTCATCGACGAGCTCGAGGCGGGCCGGGAGACCAGCGGGGGTGCGTAGACGCTCCGGCGCGACGCAGCGCGGCCGCCGCATGCGTGGCCCACAGCCTCGCCGGCGGATCTGGCGCGATGCGGCGCGGCCCGAGACATAGGCCCCGCAGATGAGAGCGGACGCTTGGGACGAACGGGGTGTGATCCGAGATGAGTGAGGCGGCGATTGCCCGGCGCTATGCCCGCGCGCTCTTCGATGCCGCCGATCGGCGGGGGATGCTCGATCGCATCGCCGAGGAGCTGGAGTCGGTCGCCGAGCTGATCCATCAGCATCCGCGGCTGGGTGGCCTGCTGCGGGCCCCCCAAGTTGGCGCGCGGGAGAAGCGGGCGCTGTTGGAGCGACTCTTCGCCGAACGCGTGCATCCGATCATGGCCGAGCTGCTGGATCTGCTGCTGGAGAAGAAGCGCTTCGCACTGCTACCCGAAATCCGGCTGGCGCACCGCGAACTCGTGGCCCAGCTGCGCGGCGTGCAGCGCACCGAGATCATCACCGCGGTGCCCCTGACCGCGGCGTTGACCGGGCGCCTGCAACAGGTGCTGGCCGCGATGACCGACAAGCAGGTGGCGCTCGAGCCACGCATCGATCCGGAGATCCTGGGGGGCGTGATCGTACGCATGGGGGACTGTGTGATCGACGGCAGCGTGCGACGCCGGCTGCAGGAGATGCGGCGGCGAATGCTGGCTGCCGAGGTGCATGGTCGGGAACGTCCGACGACCTAGAGGTGGAGACAGAATGCCGTTCAAACCGGAAGAAGTCAGCTCGGTGCTGCGGCAGGAGCTCGAGAAGTTCGATCAGAAGCTGGAGATGGCCTCCGAGGGCCAGGTCTTGCAGGTGGGGGATGGGATCGCCCGCGTTTGGGGCCTGCAGGAGGCGATGGCCAGCGAGCTGCTCGAGTTCCCCGGGGATGTGATGGGGATGGTGCTCAATCTCGAAGAGGACAACGTCGGCGTGGTTCTCTTCGGTCCCGACGAGCTGATCAAGGAAGGCGACAGCGTGCGACGCACCGAGCGTCTGGTCAGTGTGCCCGTAGGACCGGGGGTCATCGGTCGCGTGGTCAGTCCGCTGGGAGAGCCGCGCGACGGCAAGGGGGAGATCGCCTTCGACGAGTTCCAGCCGCTCGAGGCGCGCGCCCCGAGCGTGGTCGAGCGGCAGCCGGTCAAGCAGCCGGTGCAGACGGGGCTCAAGGCCATCGACTCGATGATCCCGATCGGACGCGGTCAGCGCGAGTTGATCATCGGAGACCGCCAAACCGGAAAGACGGCCCTGGCGATCGATACGATCATCAATCAGAAGGACACCGGGGTCTTCTGCATCTACGTAGCCATCGGGCAGAAGGAGTCGACGGTCGCGCAGGTCGTCAAGACACTGACCGAGCATGGAGCGATGGAGCATACGACGGTCGTCGTGGCCGGCGCTTCCGATCCGGCGCCGCTGCAGTACATCGCGCCCTATGCCGGCTGCGCGATGGGCGAGTATTTCCGCGATCGGGGCGATCATGTGGTCGTGATCTACGACGATCTCTCCAAGCACGCGGTGGCCTATCGCCAGCTCTCCCTCCTGTTGCGGCGCCCGCCGGGGCGTGAGGCCTATCCGGGAGATATCTTCTACCTGCACAGCCGTCTGCTCGAGCGCGCGGCCAAGCTGAGCGATGAGAAGGGGGGCGGGAGTCTGACCGCGCTGCCGGTGATCGAGATCCAGGCCGGAGATGTCTCCTCCTACATTCCGACGAACGTCATCTCGATCACCGATGGACAGATCTTCCTCGAGTCGGACCTCTTCTACTCCGGCATCCGGCCGGCGATCAACGTCGGCATCTCGGTCTCGCGTGTGGGCGGCAAGGCGCAGACGAAGGCGATGAAGAAAGTCGCCGGGCGCCTGCGACTCGATCTGGCCCAGTACCGCGAACTGGCCGCCTTCGCGCAGTTCGGCTCCGATCTGGATCCGGCCGCGCAGAAGCAGCTCGTGCGCGGCGAGCGGATGACCGAGATCCTCAAGCAGGGGCAATACGTGCCGATGAGCCTGGCCGACCAGGTGATGATCATCTACGCGGGTGTGCAGGGACATCTCGATGCCTTGCCGGTCGAGAGTCTGCAGCGCTTCGAACGCGAGTTCCTGGCGTTCATGCACGAGCAGCATCCCGAGGTGCCCGACGCGATCACCGAGGAGCGGGAAATCTCCGAGACGACCGAACAACGCCTGGAGGCCGATGTGCGGGAGTTCCTGGAGTCCTTTGACGCGGAGGCGTCGTCCCCTGCCAGCGGGGCGAGTATCGAGGCAACCGAATAGGATTCGCGATCGATGGCCACGCTGAAGCAGATCCGCCGCCGCATTCGCACCGTGCGCAGCACGCGGCACATCACCAAGGCGATGGAGATGGTCGCCGCCGCCAAGCTGCGCCGCGCGCAGGCCGCCGCCGCGGGGGCGCGGCCCTATGCCGATGCGATGCAGGGGGTCCTGCAGCGTCTGGCGGGTGCGTCCCGCACGCTTTCGCATCCGCTCTTCGAGCTGCGGGCGGTCCGGCGGCTGGCCGTCGTGGCGGTGGCCGCGGACAAAGGTCTCTGCGGCGGATTCAACACCAGCGTCCTGCGCCGGGCCCAGGCCTGCATCGGGGAGGCGCCGGACGGGGCGGCCGAGATCGTGCCCGTGGGCCGGCGCATGTGGCGCGCGTTCCGGGCCGGCGAGCGCGAAGGCGCGTTGGGACTGGAGCTGCTCGGGGATCTGGCCGATTGGGATGCCGCGCGCGATCTCGCCCAACGCCTCACCGAACGCTTTCTCGAGGGGCGGGTCGATCGTGTGGATGTCGTCTACACGCACTTCGAGACGGTGGCGCGGCGGGAGGTCGTCAAAGAGGCCCTCATTCCGGTCGAGCCGCGGCGCGGCGAGGGCGTTCCGGGCGACTACATCTTCGAGCCCGATGCCGCGCAGGTGCTCGCGCAACTGCTGCCACGCTACATCGCGACGCGGCTCTTCGCGATCTTCGCCGAATCGGTGGCCTCGGAGCATGCGGCGCGCATGCAGGCGATGGGCAATGCCACGCGCAACGCCGACGAGATGATCGAGTCGCTGACCCTGACGGGCAACAAGCTGCGCCAGGCGGCGATCACCCGGGAGTTGACCGAGCTGGTGGGTGGGGCCGAAGCTCTGATCTAGAAGCCGAAGCGAGAAGGGACGAGCCGATGACGACAGAGGAAGGATCCAGCGCGGTGGCGAAGAAGGATGCGCAGACCGGACATGTGCTGCGCGTGATCGGGCCGACGGTCGATATCGAATTCCCCGAGGGGCATCTGCCCGAGATCTACAACGCCATCCTGATCCGGGACGAGGCGCGCGAGATCGATCTGACCGTCGAGGTCGCGCTCCATCTGGGCGATCGTGTAGTGCGGTGCATCGCCATGTCCTCGACCGATGGGCTGGTGCGCGGCATGCCGGCGGTGGACACCGATCAGCCGATCACCGTCCCGGTCGGCGAGCAGTGCCTGGGGCGCGTGCTCGACCTGCTCGGCCGCCCGATCGACCCCGGTCCGCCTCTGCCGCACCCGGACCGGCGCTACCCGATCCATCGCGAGGCGCCCGAGCTGGTCGATCAGGATACCGAGACCGGCGTGCTCGAGACCGGCATCAAGGTCGTCGACCTGCTGGCGCCCTACCCGAAGGGCGGCAAGATCGGCCTCTTCGGCGGCGCGGGGGTCGGCAAGACGATCGTCATCATGGAGCTGATCCGCAGCATCGCCTACGAGCACGGCGGATACTCGGTCTTCACCGGGGTCGGCGAGCGCACCCGCGAGGGCAACGATCTCTGGCTGGAGATGAAGGAGTCGGGGGTCATCGAGAAGACCGCGCTGATCTACGGCCAGATGAACGAGCCGCCGGGGGCGCGACTGCGCGTGGGCCTCAGCGGCGTGACCGTGGCCGAGTATTTCCGTGACGAGATGGGGCAGGACGTGCTGCTCTTCATCGACAACATCTTCCGCTTCGTCCAGGCTGGCTCGGAGGTCTCCGCGCTCCTGGGCCGCATGCCCTCGGCGGTCGGCTACCAGCCGACCCTGGCGACCGAGATGGCCGACCTGCAGGAGCGGATCACCTCGACGCGCAAGGGCTCGATCACCTCGGTGCAGGCGATCTTCGTGCCAGCCGACGACCTGACCGACCCGGCCCCGGCGACGACCTTCTCGCACCTCGATGCGACCACGGTCCTCTCGCGCCAGCTCACCGAGCTGGGCATTTACCCGGCGGTCGATCCGCTCGACTCGACCTCGCGGATCCTCGATCCGCACATCGTCGGCGAGGAGCACTACCGCACGGCGCGCGAGGTGCAGAACATCTTGCAGCGGTACAAGGATCTGCAGGACATCATCGCGATTCTGGGGATGGAGGAGCTCTCCGAGGACGATAAGCTGGTCGTTCAGCGGGCGCGCAAGATCCAGAAGTTCCTCTCGCAGCCCTTCTTCGTGGCCGAGGCCTTCACCGGGCGCGAAGGGCGCTACGTCAAGCTCGAGGACACCGTGCGCAGCTTCCGTGAGATCTGCGACGGCAAGTGGGACCATCTGCCCGAGGGCGCCTTCTACATGGTCGGGAGCATCGAGGAAGCCGCCGAGCAGGCGCAACAGATGGGGACTACGGGCCAGACCGAAGAGGAAGCCGCGGAGTGCTAGGACCTCTGCGGCTGGAGAACGGGTAGCGGTATGGCAACGCTCTTTCGCGTGGAGATCCTCACCTCGGAGAAGCGAGTGCGTACGACCGAGGTGGTTTCTCTGACGGCTCCGGGCAGCGAAGGGATGCTCGGCGTGCTCGCGCACCATGCGCCCCTGATCACCGCCCTGGTACCGGGTCCGTTGATCCTCACGCAGGACGACGGCCGGCGCGAAGTCTACGCGATCAGCGGGGGATTCCTCGAGGTCGGCGGCAACCGCGCCGTGGTCCTGGCCGATGCCCTCGAGCGCCCCCAGGAGATCGATCTGCCGCGCGCGCGGGCGGCAGAGGAGCGCGCCCGCCGGCGCCTGCAGAGCAGGGAGCCGGGAATCGACGTGCGGCGTGCCGAGGCGGCCCTGCGCCGCGCACTGAGTCGCCAACAGATCTCGGCGCGCTGGGCCGATCGACGCGAGACCGACTTCGAGGCGGAGGCGGAATGCCCGACGTAGATCCCTCCGCAGAGCAGCACCCAGAGCGCGCGGGCGTCTCGACGCTGGACTTCCTGGTTCGCCTGCTGCGCTGGCGCAAGATGGTGCTGATCAATACCGGGATCGTCGCCGTGGCGGCGGTGGTCATCAGCCTCCTGCTTCCCAAGTGGTTCGAGGCGCACACGAGCGTCCTCCCGCCGCAGGAGGAGAGCCTGACGCTGGGACCGCTCTCGAGCGGCGAGGTCGGCTCGGCCCTCTCGGCGGCGGGGGAGGCGCGTCTGGCCCTGAGCGGACGGATGAGTCTACCGATGTGGGCCACTCCCTCGGACCTGCTCTCGGGCATCCTGCGCAGTCAGCGCCTGGCCGAGGCGGTGATCGAGGAGCACGATCTGCGCGACGTCTACAGATCCGAGACCCTGGATGAGGCGCTCGATACGTTCGACGAGCGCGTGCGCGTGCGCGTGGGCGCCGAAGGCATCGTGCGCGTGCGCGTGCTGGACAAGAGCCCCGAGCGGGCCGCCGCGATCGCCCGCTCCTGCCTGGCGCATCTCGATCGGATCCAGCACGAGACGCGCACCAACCGCGCCGCCGAGGTGCGCCGCTTCGTCGACGCCCGCCTGGCCACGACGCGCCGCGACCTGGCGGCCGCCGAGGAGTCGCTGCGTGCCTTCGAGCAGGCACACGGCATGCTCGAGCCGCAGGAGCAGGCGCGCGTGTTGGTCGAAGCGCTGGCGCGGCTCGAGGCCGAGCGGCTGCTGGTGGAGGTCGAGCGCGATGCCCTGCGCGGGCAGGTGGGGGCCGCGCATCCGGAGGTGCGCGCACTCGAGACACGGCTGGAGGCGCTGGCCGCCGCCCGAGAGAGGATGGAAGGGCAGGGGCGGGGGGCGCGGGATGCGCTCGATCTGACGCGTTTTCCCGATCTGAGCCTCGACTACATGCGACGCTATCGCGAGATGCGGATCCAGGAATCGCTCTTCGAGATGCTCACCCAGATGCGCGAGCAGTACCGCATCATGGAGGTGCGCGATACGCCCACCATCCAGGTCCTCTCCCCACCGGTGGTGCCCGAGAAGAGGGTCAAGCCTCGCCGCGCGATGATCTGCGTCATCGCCACGCTGCTCGCCTTCCTGCTGAGTCTGGGTCTGGCGGCGACGCTCGAGCGCGTGACGCTCCTCGCCGAGCGTGAGCCGCGGCGCTTCGCCCAGCTCCAGCGTCTGCTGGCCGGCCTGGGCCTTGCCTTCCTGGTGCCCCGCTCGCGCGCGCGGTCGTCTTAGAGGGGGCGGCGATGATCGCGCAGGTCGAGGGTACGCGACGTTGGCTGCCCGGGCGGGCCTTCTGGCTGGGCGCCCTGGTCGCGGACCTGATCCTGCTCTTCTTCCTCTCGCAAGTGCATTGGCTGGCCCTGGCGCTCGCGCTGCTGGCGGTGGCGACCGGGTTTCTGCTGCACGTGGAGTGGTTGCTGGCCTTCCTGCTTCTGGGCATGCCGTTTCTGGCGCCGCTGCCGCTCGATGAGAATGCCTTCACACTGATCCTGGTGCTCTTGCGCGCGCTCTTCGTCGCGGGCTGGTGGGTGGCGCTCCGCCGGGAGGCAGGGGCCGTGGCACTGGGGTTCGGCGCAAGACGCGTGTCCGCCGCGGCCTGCCTGCGACGTCTGCTGCGCGATCCGATCACGATCACGGTGCTGCTTCTGGCGCTCTGGGTCTGGATCGGTCTGGGGTGGAGTCCGGCGCCGCGGTACGGGAACTCGAAGACGACGGCGCTCTTTCTGGGGAACCTCTTCCTGTTCGCGGCGCCGTTCCTGCTCTGGATGCGCTGGACGTCCCCTCTCGCGCTGGATCGCTTCCTGCGTGCCGCGATCGTACTGGGGACGATCTTCGCCGCCTTCGGCATCGCCTCGGCAGCCGGCTTCGCCGAGCAGCTCAGTTTCGGCGCGCTGGTGCGGGTGCAGCTGATCACCCGCGAGCGTCTGGCGTGGCTGGGCGTCAGCCAGATCTGGACGGCGCGGATGCTGGCGGTCTGGCTGGTGCTGGTGCTGTGGGGCGCGCAGCGCAGGTTGGTGCGGCCGGCCCTGGCCGTGCTCCTGGTGCTCGTGGCGCTCTTCCTGATCGCACGCACCGGCTCGCGAGGTCCTCTGGCGGCACTGCTGCTCGCTCCCGTCTCCCTGCTGCTGCTGCCGCGCGCCCGCCTGCGGCGGCCGCCGGGACGCTGGCGCCGCTTGCTGCCGGTCGCCGTGCCGTCCGCCATCCTGGCCGCATTCCTGATCGTCACCCTGCTGCCCGAGCAGCAGCGCACCGCACTCGTCGCGGGGCTGCTGCGCGGTCCGATCGGCATGGCCCTCAGCGCCAGCGACCTGGGGGAGGGGGCGACCGAAGCGCTCGGCGTGCGGCTGGCACAGGATCCCTCGACCGCGCATCGCATGCACCTGGCGCGTCGCAGCCTGGCGACGCTGCCCGGTGCCCTCCCGTGGGGTGCGGGCACCGGCGCCTTCCCGATGCTGCTCTTCCTGCGCGACTTCCGCCTCTATCCGCACAATATCTTCGCCGAGCTGTTGATCGAGAACGGCTGGCCGGGCCTGCTGCTCTTCCTGGCGCTCGTGCTGTGGGTCTGGCGCGCCTGCTGGCAGCTCGCGCGCCGCACGCCGATCGGGCGCTGGCTCTTCCTGCTCTTCGCCATGGCGCTCCTCAACGCCCAGGTCAGCGGGGATCTGGGGACCAACGAGTGGATCTGGCTGTGGGCCGGACTGGCCGGGGGAATGCGCGCCGCGCATGACCGGGAGCGCTCCGTCGTCGGGGGTCCCTGGCTCGCGGAGGCTTCGGGTCACCGGCCGAAGCGGGGGTGATCGCGGCGGCGGCTATCTCGTGAGCGCCACGATCGAGACCAGCAGCGCCACCGCGCTGGCGATCGGCGTCAGGATCGTCGCATAGGTATGGGCGCGACGCTCGGGCACCCAGAGCTGCGCACCTGCCGACACGCTGTCGCCGGGGGCCGCCGAGTGGCGCGCGCCCTCCTCGTCGAGCAGTTGCCAGCCGGAGTGCCGTCCTCGCAGATTGGGACCTCCGGCCAGGTATACGTAGTCGGCGACGGTCTGCCCGGGCATGAACGGAAACGGGCCGGGACGATTGACCGCGCCTCCCACGCTGACCCATTCGCGACAGAAGGGCACCTCGACGACATCGCCGGGCTGCATGCGGAGGCCGGACGCGTCGTCAATCCGAACGAGCAGCCGCTTCCCGTCACGCAGGACTCGAACTTCCTCGTCGCAGAAGAAGGGCCCCAGGCCCCCGGCCGCCCGCAGGGCGAAGTCGAGGGTGTCTCCCTCGCGATGGGAGATCCAACGCGTCTCCGCCTCGAGCGGGCTGGCCGCGCCCGAGCCGACCCGCGAGGCGTAGTGGGGCAGCCCGCGCACGCGGTAGCCGAGTTCGATGGCGCGGATGTGC
The DNA here is from genome assembly GCA_014729815.1 of Candidatus Eiseniibacteriota bacterium. GTDB lineage: Bacteria > Eisenbacteria > RBG-16-71-46 > CAIMUX01 > WJJG01 > WJJG01. The sequence goes on along the minus strand of WJJG01000059.1, from coordinate 27,802 downwards.
ACCCGATCCCCCGATCGCAGCACCGGGTTCCCGCCGGCGAGCTGATCGATCTCCCAGGCCAGCAGATCGCAGCGCAAGCGACTGCCGTCGGCACGCTGGATCTCGATCGCGCGCCGATCGGCGCCCTCCCGCAAGCCGCCGGCGGTCTGCACCAGATCCAAGAGGCGCGAAGAGGAGATCAGCTGATGCGAGCCCGGCATCTGCACGAGACCGGTGATCGGAATGCGCAGCACGGCGGGGCGAACGAGCGAGAGCGCGACCTGCGACTGCGGATAGGCCTCCGCGCAGCGCTCGCGCAGGCGCGCCTCCGTATCGGCCAGTGTCGCACCGTCGGCGGCCACGACCCCCACGGCGGGCACCAGGAGGACGCCGTCGGAGGTGACGGTCAGATCGTAGAAGAGCTCGACCGAACCCCAGATCGTCAGCGTCAACAGATCGCCGGGCGAGAGCACGTAGCGCTCCGGATCGATCGCGGCCTCGAGCGGCAACGAAGCCGGCGTGACGGCGCTTCCCGGGCGCTGGCGTTCGCTCTCTTGCAGGAGATCGCGGCTGTCACGGCGAGAGATGATCGACCACCCGCCGGTCTGCGCCTCCGCCCACGGTGCGAGCAGTGCGCAGACGAGGACGATCCAGAGCGCCGCGGTGCGCCGCCGGAGCCGGCGAGGGGTCGGAGTGGGAAGCTTCGCTCGCGCGTTTCGGTCCATGCTTCCTCCGCAGGTTGGACTGCAGTACGGCCGGCCCCATGGGGGCCGGCCACCGAAGATACAAGACTGCAGTCCGAATCGCTAGCGGAGGCGCAGCAGCAGCGTGCGGCCGCGCAAGTCCCCGAGCCGCGCGCGGGCGTAGTAGACGCCCTGCGGCGCCGGCCGCCCGTCGGCGAGGTGTCCGTCCCAACGCAGCGTGAGCTGCCGCTTGTCTCCCAGCGGGTCGGCCTGGTCGGCGGAAGCCGCCGAGAGGGCACGCACGAGGCGCCCCTGCGCATCGAGGATCTCGACGCGCGGTGCATCCGGTGCGTCCGCTGCGGGCCATTGTAGGACCAGGCGCGTCTCCTCCTGGGAAGGGTTCGGTGTCGCGCGCATCTGGATCCGCCGGGCCGGGCTGCCGGCCAACGGCGCGGGATCGCGTACATCGGCCGCCCCCGGCGCGGCGCCGAAGCTGTACGCGGCGATCCCACCCGGGGAGTTGTTGGCCACGACCAGGATCACTTCGTCGGTGGGATCCTGGAGGCCGGGCACGGCCAGCGTGCCGCTCTGCGTACCGGCGTCCAGCGTCATCCGATGGACATCCGTCGTGCCGTCCCCATGCAGCGCGAGGCCCCAGATCGCGAAGGTGTGGGCATCCGCGCCGTCGAAGCTGAGCTCCAGGGCGCTGAAGCCGGTCATCTCGCGGAAGCGATAGTAGTCGGTGGCCCAGGAGTTGACCGTGCGCACCTCGTCGATCACCGGGTATTCGTCGAAGGTGCCCATCACGTTGAAGGGCGGGAGCTCGTCGCCGAGGTACCCGAATCTCCCATCGTCGATGCTGGGATCGTCGAGAAAGTTGGCCACTGCCCAGTCGGCGAAGACGTCGGCGCTGGTTGCGCCGTACCCGTGGGCCGCCAGGACGTCGTCGTAGCCAACGAAGCTGTCGTCGGTCTCGTGCACGAGATCGTAGACGGCATCATGACCTCCATAGCGCTCGAAGAAGTAGAGCGACCAGAGGTAGGTCTTGATGTAGTCGGACCAGTAGCCCTCGAACGTATCCAGCGGATTGTCCGGATTGCCGTTGAATCCCGTGATCTGATCGGGGCGTCCATAGAAGTACATGGCCAACTCGGCCATGCCCTCGTCCACCCAGAGCAGTTCGTTCTCGTCGTACTTCCAGTGGATCAGGTGCTCGAACTCGTGGGCGATGACCGAGATCATGTAGTCGCCACTGGGCTCCTGCCCATTGTCGGTATTGAGGTAGAGCGTCTCGCACTCATTGCTGTGATAGCCCGGATAGGTGCCCTCGGGATACTGGTCGTAGTAGAAGAAGAAGCCGTCGGAGCTGATGCCGAAGTCGAACCAGACCAGGTAGATGCGCGGGTCGTCGTCCAGCTCGTCGGGCGGCTCGCCGAAGTAGGTCGAGTTGATCTCGTAGATGCCCTTGTCCGGCTCATCCCCGATCGAGGAGTTCTCCCAGCGTTCGAGGATCAGGTCGACATCGGCCTGATCGATATCGACATTCCATTCGGCATCGTCGACGACGACGTAGGCATGGTCGCTCTTGCCGCGCACGGTCAGAACGCGCTGCTCCCAATGCGGCGGCATCGGCCAGTGGACCCACAGCCACCAGACCCATGAATCGCCGACCTGGGGATCGTCGGGTGGGGTGGTGGGCAACGACAGATCGCCGATCGGTCGCTCGGGTCCCATGGTGGCCGGATCGGGCTTGGGGATCTCACGGATCGACGAGGCGCCCGGCGGCCGATCCGGAGTCGCTCGATCCGCGGAAGCGAATGCGGGGACAGTGGCGAGCAGCAGCGCGAAGAGCACGCCGAGACACGCCAGATCGCGCGGTGCCGCGGCGGCGCGAGGCAAACGACCATGGATCATGAGACCCTCCTTGGATGCGTGGCTGCGGTGGCCGATCGATCAGCTTCAAGAGTGCAGTATAGCAGGAGTCCACGCGTGCAGGGATGCCGGGATCCACGCGCCCGAGTTTTGGCCTGTCAAGGATGCAGTTGAGTTGCGCGCCTGTGACCCATGCGGGCCTATTCGCCGCGCATGTCGACCACCAGCGCTTCCAAGGGGCGCCGCTTCTTGGGACCCGGGACATCGGACGAGTAGCCGAGCGGCGTGAAGGCGATCGGGTCCATCTCCTCGCCGAGTTCGAGCAGTTCGCGCGCCGCTTCGGGATGGAACATGCCGATCCAGCAGGTTCCCAATCCCTGGTCATGCGCCGCCAGGACCATATGGTCCATCACGATGGCCGCGTCGACCTCTCCGTAGGGGCGCTGGTCGTACTTGCGGACCCAACACTTGTCCTTCAGCGCCACGACCGCCAGAACCAGCGGAGCCTCCGCGAACCAATCGGGCGAGCAGACCTTTCCCAATTCTTCCCGCCGGCCTTCGGTTGGGATCACGAAGACCCTGAACGGCTGCCGATTGGCTGCCGTCGGCGCCAGGCGGGCGGCCTCGAGCACGGCCTGCAGCTTCTCCTCCTCGACCGGGATGGATTTGTAGGAACGAACGCTGTAGCGCTCGCGAATGAGCTTGGCGAACTCCATGCCTGACCTCCGGATCGTTTCGACTGCGGTCATCGCGCTTCCACGACCGGGCGCAGCGGTGCGCCCGCGGGGGCAGGATAGCCGCTGCGGCGCCGAGGCGAAAGCCTCCGGCCGCTGCACGCCGGCGACTGACTCCTGGGGTGGGAGTTGGGTGACCGCTGCGGCTGGGCTATGCTCCTGCGCATGCGTCGCGCAGAGATCCAACGGGGCGTCGGACTCGCCCTCCTGTTCCTCCTGCTGGCCGCCGCCGTCTTCGCAGGTGCCAGGCTGTTGCGCTATGTGCACGGCTATGCGGGCAGCCGCTTCCGCCCCGAGAGCCTCGCGGAAGCCGCGCCGACCTGCTTCTATCTCGATTGGCGCACCCGCTGGTCGGATGGGGAAGAGTTGCGCCGCGCGCTGGGCGAGGATGGCGTCGTGCGATCGATCCGCGATCGCACGCGCGATGGCGGGGTGCGCCATAATCCGCTGCGCGTGATCCAGATCGCCCTGGCGTTGCACGACCTGCAGCTCGAGTCGCCCACGCCCGATCGCGAGCGCATCTTCCGGAGACAACTCGACTGGATTACCGGCGACGGGATGCTGCGGCTGCCCGGGGGGCACCTGGTCTGGCCCCACTATGATGCGTTCGAGCGCTACGGACTCTCGGGGGTCTGGATCTCGGCACTGACTCAGGGCCAGGCGATCTCACTGCTCGTGCGCGCGGCACGCTACACGGGCGAGGCGCGCTATCTCGAGTTGGCCCACCAGGCGGCGGCTGCGCTGCGCGATCGGGAGTTCGGAATGCGCTGGGAGGGGCCGCACGGCAGCTGCTTCTACGAGGAGTTCCCATGCGATCCCCCCGCGCACGCGCTCAACGGCTGTCTCTTGGCCTGGTTGGGGCTGTGGGATCTGGCACGCGCTAGCAGCAGTGAGGCTGCGCGGGAGGCGTGCCTGCGGGATCTGGATTGCTTCGAGCCGATCGTCCGGCAGCATGCGCGCGGCGACTGGACGCGCTACGATCTGCATCAGCAGAGACCGACGAGTCCCGCGTACCACGAGCTGCACGCGGCGCTGGCCGAGGCGCTGGCCGCGATCACCGGGCAGCCGCGTTGGGAGGCGCGCGCGCGCGACTGGCGGCGCAGCGCCGAGGATGCATTCGCGCGACTGCGCGTCGCGGCCCGAGTCGTGCGGGGCAAGATCGAGACCTTGCTGCGGCCGCAGTCCGCTCGGCCCCGCGGCCGCACCCTGGGTGCAGGCTGGCGCGCCGAAGCGCCGAGAGGAGGTGTGCGATGACGAGGGCACGACAGGGAGGTGCGGATCTCACGACGAGGAAGCGGCCGAACGATGCGGATCTCACGATGAAGCTGAGCGCGTTCGCCTGGGCCGCCGGGAATACCGGTCTCGTGCTCATCCTGGTCGCTCTGCTGGCCTGGCTGCTCTACATCCTGCGGGCGAGTGGGGCGCTGGGCGGGCTCCCGCTCTGGCTGATCCCGCGATCCGAAAGCCTCTTTCTCTGGGTGATGCTGCTCAAGATGCTGGCCGTACTCTCGCTCTCGGCCTGGCTCCTGGCGCGTCTGTGGGCCCGCCGGCTCAACGCCTGAGGCACTCGCGGTCCGCGCGATCCTCCCGGGCGCGCCGCGCGTCACCGCGTCCTGGTACGGGATTGGCTTCGGTTTCGGCGTGAGGCTGCTGCGCCTCGTGCCTCCTGCGGGCTCGATCCTCGCCGAGGATCCCCGGGATTCCCGATCACGCGCGCACCCTGCTGGAGCAGAGCCATGTGCCCGCCGCAGCATCCGCCGCGTCGTCCGAGCGTGCATCCCCCTCGCTGGAGGCGCGCACGCCTTCTGCTACGAGCGGCGCCCGTGGTGGCTCTCGGCCTCGCCGCAGTCGGCGGATGGCTCGAGGCTGGGGCCACGGATCCGGCGTGGGTGGAGGATCCGCAGTCGATCCAGGCCGACTATGTCCTGGTATCGCCCGAGCGGTTCCGCACCGAGACTGCGGCTCTGGCCGCAACGCTACGCGATCTCCACGGCGTCCGAACCCAGACGATCACCCTGGACGAGATCCGCACGGCCTTTCCCGGGGCGATCTCCGACTCGGCGGACACGGCATCGATCCGCTCCGCCCTGGCGTTCGCCTACGAGCGATGGCGCAGCGCGCCGCTCTACGCCCTGCTGATCGGGGATGCGGCCGAGGCGCCCTCACAGGAGGCCTATGACCTGCTGCCGACGCCGCACTTCTTTCAGAACGAATACGGCGGCTGGTGCGACGGCACCTACGCGATGGATGCCTGGTACGGCGATGTCGCCGGCGCGACGGGAGAGGGGGCCGAGGCGGCGTCGGATCGGCGCGAGATCGCCATCGCGCGCCTACCGGTTCGCGAGGCGCAACAGATCGATGCCTACCGATGCAAGCTGGAGGCGTACGTGCGCGAGCAGTCGCCTCCCGGCCGCGCGGGGCTCGTCGTAGGCGATCTGAGCCTTCTGCAGGAGAATGGAAATCGACGGCCGGCCGCGCAGCGTCTGCTGCGCCGCATTCGCCAGAGCGCGGATCTCGACACCAGTGCCCTCTACTCGTACGACTTCTCGGCGATCGTGCCTCCCGCTGGGGACTATCTGCCCGAAGAGGTGGGCGCGGGGCGCGACCAGATCATCGCGCTGATCGACAGCGGCCTGGCGATCCTCGAATTCTTCGGCAACACGTACCCGGCCGATGCGGTCACCCATACCCTCTGGTACGACGGCCATCCGCTCGTGCCGCAATTCCGCGCCGCGATGCTCGCGAACACCACGGCCTGGCCGCTGGCGATCTTCAGCCACTGCAAGGTGGGGGCGTTCGACGAATACGCCGATCTGGGCATCTCCCCGCTCGAGGATTTCGTCCTCGCTACCGAACGCGGTGCCATCGCGGGCGTAGGCAAGGGCCAGATGACCTACTTCGAGGCCGACGAGCCGATCTCGCATGCGCTCTACGAGCAGATTCTCACCACCCGCGGGGGAAGCTGCCTCGGCGCGCAGGTGCATGGGGGGCTGGAGCGCTACCTGCGGGCAGGCGGATCGGTGCGCGCGGAAGCGATCCATACCGCGCGGATGGTCAACCTGATCGGAGATCCGGCCTTGCGGCTGAAGCTGCCGCACCCGCCGGGGGCTCTGGTATGCGACTTCGAGCTGCGCGGCGCGCTTGCGCTGCAGGATCGTCTCGCCCGCTACGGCCAATGGGTCTCCGCCGATCTCGATACGGCGCAGTCGCAGACGCGGCTGCATAACGACGAGCTGGGCCCGCCGCTCTGCGGGGATCCGCCTTCCGGCCGCGCGGTTCTGCAGGGCACGCGCAGCCTCGCCCTGCGCGCGGTCCATGGCGGCGGCGGGCCGCTTTGTGCGGGGGCGTGGACGCTATTCGCGCGCCGCGCGCACGATCCCCATCCGCTGGTGAGGTTGGACCCCGACTCGGCCCGGACCAGCGTGCTCTGCTACTGGGTGCGACAGGACGCGGCACCGGGCCCGCGCGGCAGGCTCTTCGTCGAGCTGGTTGCCAGCGACGGCCGCCTGCTGACCAGCGATCCGGATGCCGATCCGCGCGATCAGTACGGGCGACCCTATCTGCCCGATTCGATCGACTACCCGCTGCGCGAGTGGCATCCGGTCTGCGTGCGCCTGGACGACTGGGCGCGTGCGGGTGTGGGGATCGATTCGGTCATCTGGCGCTACCGAACGGCGGGGGAGGGGGCGGGCGAGGTCTGCGGGGCGCTCGACAACCTCTACATCGGCCCCTGGCATCCGGAGCTTTGGGGCCTCGGCGGCGTGTTGGCCGAGCAGTGTGAGCCGCAGGCTCGTGAGCGCGACAATCTGCTGCTCAACGGCGCCTTCCGCTGGGATGCCGATGCAGACGCCCGTCCCGACTTCTGGGGGGGCGCGTGGGACGCGGGGCCGGAGGAGATCTGTGCCACGCTCTGGGTATCCGGCGTTCCGTCGGTGATCCTCGATCGCCAGCTGTGCGAGCCGGCGGCCCTCTCGCAGCCGCTGCCGCGCTGCGCGGCACCGGAAGGACTGACCTGCGAGATCGAGCTGTGCGGCTGGCCCGATGACCGTGAGGACCGACTGCTGGTTCGGCTGCGGGATCTCACCGAAGGCGGATCGATCGTCGCCGAGGATCACCTGACCGCATCGGCCGACTGGGATCTGCGACAGCTCGCCCTGGATGCCGATCCGAGCGCATCCGCGCTCTGCCTCGAGCTCGAACTCCTCTCGGGCAGTGTGACGATCGCTGGGGTGCGCCTGATGCCGCGCTACGGCACCAGCGCCCGGAGTACCGATCCGCGGCGGAGATCGCGCTTGACCGCCTGGCCCCGCCCCGCGCGGGGACGGATCCGGCTGCGCCTCTCTCGGGCAGCAGGCGGGGCATCGACGCGCTGCGCGGTGCGCCTCTACTCGGTCGACGGGCGCTGCCTGGCATCCCAGGACCTGCTACCGCCGAGCCGGGGCGGATGGGAGCTCTCACTGGATGCGCTGGGCGCGGGCCGTCTGCCGGCAGGCTGCTATCTGTTGGAACTCCGCGCGGGGCGCCAGCGCGCCGCCACGCGGATCGTTGCGGTGCGCTGAAGGGGATCGCGTGACTTCGCAAGGGACCATTCTCGGGTGCGGCGCACGGGGGAGGGTTGTCGCGGGCAGCGAACTCGGTGCGGACCGTCCGCTCCGCGGGGGCTTTGCCTGTCGCAGGGACCGTGCACCCCGCGGCGCCTCGGCACGCGCGAGGGGCGTGTCTCGCCCGCCCCCCGAACGCTCTCGGAAGACGACGCGGCTCTCTTTCCGCGCCTCCCACGGGATCACCGGAGCCGCCTCCCACCGCACACTCCGCCACGCCTCCCACGGGATCCTGTGCCACGCACCCCAGGGATGCCGCGATGCAGATCGATCGCTTGCTCGGCGTCGCTCGGGGGACGCCGTTGGGATGGCTGCCCCGAGGGCTGCTGCTGACATGCTGGCTGGCATGGGGGCTCGGGACGGCGGGTGCCGAGCCTTGCACGGATCCCGACGATCCCTGCGCCGAGGTGCTACTCGATGCGTTCGAGCCGTATCTCTTCTTCGAGGACCTCGGCCCCGGCGGCTTTCGGCTGGAATTCCCGACCGACTTCGTCGGCGCCGATGACGATACGGTCGAGAACAACTTCGAGCAGCTCGTCGGAGGTCCTGCCTACGGGGTCTATCGCCACGCGCTGCGTCTCGAAACCCTGGACGCGCCCTGTTGGCTGCTGCAGTACCACTACTACTTCCCGGCCAACTGGCGCCCCGATGTCTGGGCCGCCGACGGGTACACGCACGAACACGACTGGGAATGGGTCTACGTCTGGGCCGGCTGGTCCGAACCGTTGCAGCGCTACATCGGCTACGCGGCCACCCTCTCGAAACACGATCGGGACAACCGCGAGGCGCTCTCCCGCCTGCACACCTATCTGTTTCCCCTGATCGTCTGGGATCCGGACGCTTCCCTCGACTGGGTGGCCGATGTCCGGCGCCTGACCTGCTGGACGGACGACAACGAGGCGCTGTTGACCCGGGCCGGGGTGATCGTCTCGGCGCGCGGCAACGAGCTGCGGCCCGTCGCCGGGGATCGCGGCGATCTGATCGAAGCCGGCCGTCCCGCGTGGCATTGTGCCGTGCCGGGCGCATGGGAGCTGGGCACGAGCGAGAGCGACTGCCAGCGCACGACCGATCGGGAGAACTGCTTTGGAGACCCGCGGGTCTGTGCATTGCCGTTCATCTGCAGCGGCTCGGCGGAATGCGACGACTGCGGGGCGGATCGGTACGTGCCGTGGGCCCGTGACGGGCTTTGGGACGCATCCAGTGTGACACCGAACGTGCGCTTCCCGGAGGCGCTCTGCACGATCGTCGATCCCGAGCCGGTCGCCGCGGAACCGCTCGATCTGCAGTGGGGGGAGGGATGCTGCCAGATCTCCTGGAGCTGGTCGGATGCGCAGCTGCCCGCGATGGCCGAACTGCTCGTCGTCTCGGACGATCGTGCCTGGCGTTGCGAGATCGGCTGTCTCCAGCTGCCGGAGCGGAGCGGGGCGCTGCAGCTGCGGATCCTCGATCCGGCGAACCCGGCGGCACCGGGTTGCCCGGAGCGTGAACGACGCTGCCCCTGTTTTGCGCCGCCCTGCTTCTGGTCTCCGAGGCGGGAGGGAGGCTGGCTGGAAATCTGGCTGACCGATGCCCGCGGGGATGCGCGCCGCGTGGCCCGCTCGCGCCGCCCGCTGCCGTCGGTAGGGTGCGAGGTGCCGGTGCGGCTGGAGCTCTCGGCGCAGCCACACCCGGTGCGCGAACGCGTCTGTTGCAGCTTCCGCCTTCCGCAGGCGGCTCCGGTCGAGCTCGAGCTGATCGATGCGACGGGACGCTGCGTGGTACGCCGCGCTCTGGGTCGGCTCGGCGGCGGCCGGCACTGCTGCTGGTGGGATCTGGGCGGGTCCGAGGCGCCACAGGCTCGCACCGGGGTCTTCTGGATCCGCTTGCGCGCCGGCCGGCAGGTCGCGCAGACGCGGGTGGCGTGCGTTCGCTGATCGACTTCGCGCAGTTCCCGATGCGACGAGGGGGCTGCGGCGTGGGACCTCGCGCGGGGACGGCGCGTCCGGGGGCGGCAGGCGGCCACCGGCGCGCCTCGGATGGAATGCGGCTGCATCCCCGTTCTAAATGGGACTTCGGCCAGGCGCGTTCCTACGCCCCGCGCGAGGTCCCACGCCGCAGGCCCCCAAGAAAGCCCGCTTCGGAAGCGCGCGAAGCCGCAAGTCGTACCGGCCGGGAGGTCAAGGAAAGGAGTTGCCGATGAACCGCTTCGTGTTCTGCTGCCGCTGGCTCTCCGCCGCAGGCGCTCTCCGCACTGCGCTGGGCTGCGTTCTGCTTCTCTGGTGGATGGCACCCGCCTCCTTCGCGCGGCATCAGGCGGGGGGGCTGGATGGGGGGCAGCCGTCGCACGAGGCGCAGGCGTTGGATGCGGCGCGAACGGCGGATCAGGCATCGGCGTCGCACGAGGCCCAGGCGCTGGCATGGGCCGCGGCACTCGAGGGCGCCGCCGCGGCACGATCGGGGCCCGTGGCCGAAGCGCTGTTGCGTCGAGCGCAGTGGGCCTATTTCGCGGCGGCCGTGCCGCAAGATACCGACCCGCCCGACGATCCACGGCGGCAGCGACCGGGGCGCGGCTGGGAGGACTACTTGCGTCTGGCCCGCGAGGCGCTGGCGCGCGCCGTGGGAGATTCCGCCTGCCGGATCGCGGCACGCGCGCTTCTGCCCAGAGCGGCCTTCGATGGGGAGGTGGCTCGCATCGGTGCGGTCTACGGGCGTGCGTACTGGCAACCGGCGCTCGACCTCCTGCAGCGCTCGGCAGATCCGGTGGTGCGTGCCTGGGCTGCTGCGTACGCGGGCGAGCGGTGCTTGTGGGCCGATTGGCGGCTGGCGTGCGATCTGTTGGGCGAGATTCGGCGGTTGGCGGCACGACAGTCAGCGGATCCAGCCTGCCCTCCCGCGGATCTGCGTCGGATCGAGCAGGCGCGGCACGATCTGGCATTTGCCCTCGAGAGCGAGCTGTGGCGCTGCCGCCGGGATTTGGAGCGGGCGCTCGAACTGCGCGCGGAGCTGCACGCCGGGGCGATCCCGGACGCGCGTCTGCGCGAGGGGGACTCGCTCTGGGCGCTCCTGGCGCCCTACCTCCCCGCGGCAATCGATCGGGGGCCGTGGGACTGGCGCCGGGCGGACTGGATGGATCTGCGCACGAACCGCTTCCGAACCCATCCCGGACTTCGCCTCGCGGAGCGCGAAGCGACCGCTCCGGGCCGCGTGAGGTCGGGCCCGCCGAAATTCCACCTGCGCATCGTCTGCGAGCCTCCATCCGATGGAGAGGAGTGAGTCGCTCGGCATTGGCTGCGGCGGTATGGGGCTAGCTTCCTATGTGACATGCAGATCCAGTTCCGCGTGGCGCCGATTCGGACCTGGCGCGCCCGTCGCGCCGGTGCTATCCTCTTTGCCCTTGGCAAACACCGGCGGCGGCCGTTTCACCCTGTATCGAGCGGAGGTGTCAGTCATGGAGATCACCAATCGGGCCGACCTCGATTTCGGCAGCCTACCCTTCGGCTACATGAAGACCGACGTCAACGTTCGCTACACATGGCGCGACGGCAAGTGGGACGCCGGCGTCGAGACCGACTCGGAGATCCTGCCCCTGCACATCGCGGCAACTTGTTTGCACTACGGCCAGGCGGCCTTCGAGGGACTCAAGGTCTATGAGGCTCAGGATGGGCGCATCCTGGCCTTCCGGCTCGATGAGAACGCCAAGCGCATGCAGCATTCGGCCGATCTGCTGATGATGCAGTCCCCTCCGACCGACCTCTTCCGAGAAGCGGTACATCGGGTGGTGCGCGCGAATCTGCGCTTCGTCCCGCCGCATGGGAGTGGGGCGGCGCTCTACGTGCGCCCGCTCCTGATCGGCACGGGACCCGAGATCGGCGTCAAACCGGCCAAGGAGTACATGTTCCTGGTGCTCGTCACTCCGGTCGGTCCCTACTTCAAGGCGGGCTTCTCGCCAACGAAGCTCGTGGTCGTCGAGGATATGGACCGTGCGGCGCCCCTGGGCGTGGGCACGGCGAAGGCGGGTGGCAACTACGCGGCCGCAATGCGCGGCACGGTACGTGCCAAGACCGAGGGCTTCGGAGAGGCGCTCTACCTGGATGCCAAGGAACACAAGTACATCGACGAGACCGGGGCTTCCAACTTCTTCGGCATCACCCCGGACGACGGCTATGTCACGCCGCAGTCCCCCTCGATCCTGCGCTCGATTACCAATCTTTCCCTGCGCACCCTAGCCGACGATCTCGGCTACCGCGTCGAGGAGCGCCCGGTGCCGCTCGAGGAGCTGGATTCGTTCGTCGAGTGCGGCGCCTGCGGCACGGCCGCCGTGATCACTCCGATCGAGAGCATCTCCGTGCGTGGCAAGGAGATCGTCTACCTCTCCGACGGCAAGCCGGGTCCGCACTGCACGAAGTTGTACGATGCCCTCACAGCGCTCCAGCATGGCGATGCCGAGGACAAGTTCGGCTGGACCGAGCGCATCGAGGTGTAGCGCACGCTTTCCAAACCAGTCGAATCCGAGCGGGTCCGCGTGCTGCGTCGGATCCGCTCGTTTGGTATGTCCGCTCGGGGTTCGTCCGCCGGCCTCAGCGGGACGTGGAGCGGGCGCCTTCGCCTGCCGCGGGACGGCTTGCACGGCTTGCACTGCCTATCCGTATATCGTCGAATAGGTTGCCCCACCGGCAGCGCCTCTGGCTCGGATCCGGACCAACTGCTATAATTGCTGTGACTGCAATTGCCTGAACGGCGCCCGGCTCGGGGGCGCTTGCGATGATCACGATCCGGAAAAGGAGGAGCTTCATGCATCCGGTGAGCCTGCTGCGGTCCGGTCCGGTCCGGGCACTCTGTCTGATGACCTTGACGATGGTGGTTGCCCTGGCCGGCACGATCGCCGCCACGGCCGATGAGGTTTGGAGTCAGGAGAGGGAGATCGCGGAACTCCAGCGACAAATCGAAGAGAACGGCTGGTGTTGGACCGCGGGCCCCACGTCGGTGAATGCCGTGCCGCCGGAGGAGCGCGAGGGCTTCACCGGACAGATCCCCCTGACGCCCGAAGAGATCTACGAGATCCTCAGCGCGCGGGCCATCGGAGAGCTCGAGGCGCTGCCACGCGACGAGCTGCCTACCTCCTGGGACTGGCGCGAGCTGGGCGGGATGACGCCGGTCAAGAACCAGCGTGCTTGCGGCTCCTGCTGGGCCTTCGCCGCGGTGGGCGCGCTCGAGTCGTACTACAAGATCACGACCGGCGAGCAGCTGCTCTTCTCCGAGAAGCAGTGTATCCGCTGCAACGAGTACGGTTACGGATGCAACGGTGGCAACGATGACGGCTGCTACGACCTATGGACCTGGTTCGGTTCCGTGCCCCAGTCCTGCATTCCCTACTACTACCCCTACGAGGGCCCCTGCGAGCACAGCGACTGCGAAATCGGGGCACGCATCACCGGCACGACGATCGTGCCCAACGGCATCGAATACTTGAAGACCGCGGTCATGACCCACCCGGTCTACATCCACATTCGAGGCAGCGGCGCGATCCAGTCCTACACCGGCGGCTGCTTCGCCGGACCCAACGAGGGCAGCGACCATGCCGTGCTCCTCTGCGGTTGGGACGACGACGCCTGCTACGGCAATGGCGCCTGGTTGATCAAGAACAGCTGGGGCACCGGCTGGGGAGAGAGCGGCTACGGCTGGATTCAGTTCGGCACTTCCTCCCTGCACGGTCCGACCTCTCTGCTGCATCTCGAGCTGCCGCCCGAGGCGCTGGTGGCCTACCGCTCGCACGAGGTCCTCGGCGATCGCGACGGGATCATCCTGCCGGGCGCCGAGGCGCAGATCGCCGTGACCGTGACCAACTACGCCAGCGGCGACGCTTCGGGCGTCACCGGTGAGCTGACCTGCCTGACGCCCGGGGTCAGTGTGATCGATGGTACGGCCGGCTTCAGCGACATGGCGAGCTGGGAGTCGGCGACCTCCGCCGCACCGCACTTCACCATCGAGCTCGATCCCACCGTCGATCCGGGCACGCTGCTCGAGTTCGCCCTGGTGATGAACTCGGACCAGGCGGCGGACACGTCGGCCTTCTACGAGTTCGTCAGCGGTTACAGCGTGATCTACGCCGAGGGATTCGAGGGGGGCGATGGCGGCTGGACGCACGGCGCGACCACCGGAGTGGACGACTGGTCACGCGGCGTTCCGCGCTGGCTGGCCAACCACTGGGACCCCAAGGAGCCGGCTTCCGGCGACTTCCTCTTCGGCAACGATCTGAACAACTACACCCCGGCCTATGATGGCCTCTACCCGAACCAGTCCACCAATTACTTGCAGTCTCCCCTGATCGACTGTACCGACTACCACGACGTCCACTTGAAGTTCAGCCGCTGGCTCTGCGCCGAGGAGTCGCGTTGGGACATCGCGCGCATCCTGGTCAACGGCACCGAGATCTGGACCAATCCCTACGAGGGGCACCAGCTCGATCGCAGCTGGGTGCCGGCGATTCACGACATCTCGGCCATCGCCGACGACAATCCCAGCGTGCGGATCCGCTTCGAGCTGCAGGCCGACCAGGCCTGGAAGTTCGGCGGCTGGAACGTCGATGACGTGCAGCTGATCAGTCTGATGGATCCTTCCGGCGTCGATAGGCATCCGAGCGCGCCCCTGGCGCTGCGTCTGGAGTCTCCGAATCCGGTGCTTGGCATGGCGCACCTGCAGCTCGAGATCCCCGCCAGCGCGACGGCCGCGCGGGTCGAGCTCTTCGATGCCACCGGCCGTTCCGTGCGCCTCCTGCACGACGGCGATATCGAGCCGGGGACGCATGCTTTGCGTTGGAGCGGGTGCGATGCGTCCGGGCAGCGTCTGCCGGCGGGCGCCTACTACTGCCGGGCGACCTGCGGCACGCAGAGCTCGGTAACGCAGATCACATTGGTGCGCTAAGCGCGGGGGACTCTCGCCCTTTGCGTGGGGGTCAGCGAGCAGCGTGCAGAGAGGCCCGGGAGCGGATCGCCTCCCGGGCCTCATCGCGATCCGGCGCACCGCCGGGAATCGGGGTCGGGCCGGCGCGCTTCGGTTGAAGTGGCTGGGTTCTTCCAGGCACCCCCGCATCCGTGGCGCCGGCCCCGACCTCCACGTCGTGGCTGCCGTCCATCCAGTATAGGCGCGTGGCTCGACGCGAGCGCATCTAGCGCAGCAGAACCACGGGCCGAGCCTGCTCGAATCCCTCGCCCGCCGCCAGGCGCACGCGATAGATGCCGCGCGGGACGCGACGGCCCTCGGTGTCACGTCCGTCCCAGACGAGGGTATGCGACCCACCGGCCTTCTCGCCGCGCCACACGCTCCGCACGAGACGTCCGCGCGCATCGAAAATCTCCACCGTGACCCGCGCCGGGCTGGGAAGCACGAAGGGCAGCCGCACGGTGCCGTCCCGCGGATCGAGACGCGCCGCCTCCAGGCGCGGCGTGCCCGGTGCTGACGCCGGGGAATCGCCATCGACCGCGGAGGGATCCTCGAATGCGAATCCCACGCGGAGGTTGTCGATCATCGGCGCGCCCCTCGAATCGCAGCCCTGCTGCTCCATCGTGCCGCAGTGGACCTCGTAGACCACGCGCAACGACTCCCAGTCCGCCGGCAGGGGGGTTCCCCCGCCGCTCAGATGCATCAGGTCGCCGCCGGTCCAGAGACAGCCCGCCTCACCGAAAAACCACCAGACATCTCCTCCCAGGCGAGGAGACCAGTGGGGTTCGGTGTAGATGTCGGACGTGTAGGGGTAGTAGGTGTACCCGAGGCGGTAGACGATGCAGTTCGCATAGGGATCGCAGGGGGTCCCGAAGGTGTCGAAGCGTATCGGCGCGCCGAGCAGCTCCTCGGCAGCGATCGCCGCACGCGGCACGATGTTGCTCACCGCCATCTCCTCGTGCCCCTCCGGATGGCCCGGCGGCCACCAGGGGCTGTCCTCCCTGTCGACGAAGGAGACGGCGTTGCCGCTCATGCCGCACTCGTAGATGCCGGAGTCGTGTAGCCACGGCCACCAGGTGTCTTCGGGAAGTGAAGCCATGAAGGCGCCGATCCCGTCGCAACCCTCGAAGCTCCAGCCGTCGGCGCCGGTGTCGAACTCGTAGCGGGCCTCGTAGCTCTCGCCGACGCGGATCTCGACATCGTCGGCGGCGAACGCACCGCAGCCGCTGTCCCACCAACCATCCTCGTCCGACCAGCCTCCGTCGGAGGTCATGCGGAACGCCACGCGGGCCGTGGCCACGGAGGGATCGAGGGAGCCCGACGGCAGGACGACATGGAACAGCTCCGGCGCATGCGGCGATCCAATGATCCCCGTCAACTCCCCGGCTTCATGGGCGGCGACCTCCTCGCCGACTTCGTCGTAGCCGAGAACCAGCGCATGGGTGAAGTCGTAGTCCAGCTCGGTATCGTTGAAGTAGCGGAAGCCGATCTCCAGCGCTTCGGTGAGCGGATCGATCGGGAACGCCGGCGAGACCGCCTGCTGGCAGAACTGGTTGCCATATCCGATCCCGGTCTCGAACTCGTGCTCCGTGGCCTCGTCCTCGTGCAGGCCGCACCAGATCAGCCCGATCGTGTCGTCGAAGACCGGATCGCAGGGATCGCCGTGCAAGGACGAATCGGCGTGGGTAATCCGCCGGAACCAGGTTCCGGGGAAGACGGTGCGATCGATGCTCGTCCAGCCATGGAGCGGATCGCCGGGCGGCAGGTCGGTGTCCCAATCCCAGATGCCGCCCTCCAAAGCGATTCCGTGACCGTCATCTCCGCCGAACCAGACCGTGTCGGCCGCCTGCGGCAGGTTGCCTTCGTGCAGCCCGGCGGCCGGCGCGGGCTGCCGCTCAAGAGGCAACGCGGAATCGCCCGGGGAACGTGCCGGACTGCTCGGTGCCAGCACCGCCAGACATCCGGCTGCCAGAAGGATCAGACGTGCACGCGGGAACGCTCGGCCTCGCATCTCGTACCCTCCTCGTGGCTGGGGCGAGGCCCTGCGGAGATGTGGGTATCGGAGATGCAGAGCGGCACCGCATGCGCGGCGCATCCTCCGGGGCATGCGTTGCCGGCGGGGGCTGCGCCGATGCGGGGTCCGCAGAGCACGACGAATCGGGGAAGCACTGCTCGCTGCCAGATCGCACGCTCCCGACGCAAACTGAAGGTGAAGATCGGCTACCTCCGGTTCGTGCCGGTTCTCGCGCGGTAGGAACAGGTGGCAGTAGATTGACCCCCACTTGCCACCCGTATTATAGGGAAGTTGCACACCGGCGACAAGGCGCCTTCATCTGCCGCGGCCGGTGATCGCTTCGCCAGAGGCGGCATCGCCGCGAAGGTTGCCCCCCCGCGCGCCGCGGATCAGCGATAGAGCAGCTTGATCGTGCCCCAGCTGACGATACTGGAGTCGGGCTCGTCCGTCGGACCGGTGTCCGGTACGCCGGAGGATTCGACACACCCGGGCACCGCTACCGGTCCCTCGGCGAAGAGTCCGCCCTGACCGATGTCCGGCACGTGAATCTCGAGCTCGCGCTGGACGTACTCGAAGCCCTCATAGTCGTACCAGCTGAATTGCAGCAGATAGTCGCCCGCGGCGACATCCTCGAGCATCATCCAGAGGTTGTGGCAGCAGACGCAGTAGCACGGCTCGGTGAGAACTTCGATTTCCTCGATCAGTATCGTATCGCCCTCGCAAATGACCGTATAGGCGAATGGATCGGGACAGCAGTTGTAGAGCGCCGCATCGTGGAAGACCGTGACCGTGCTGCCCTCGACCTCCGCGTAGATCTCGTCGGCGTCGTAGCACCAGACGTATTGCGCAGAGGCCGTCGCGGCGGAGAAGAGCAGCACCAGACCCAGGCAGACCAGCGAACGGATCGACATGGCTTCCTCCTTGCCCCTCGAGTTCGACACAGTCGGCGGAGGATGGGGACTCGACGTCCCTCCGATCCACATCAGTATACACTCCTGAGTGCCCAGGGCAAGGGCCGGTTGCCGGCGGCTTGCGTCTGCCCAAGGGGGGTGGCAGGCTTTCTCCGGACGCATCGGGTTGGCGTGCACGGATTCGGCGCGGCAGCGCAGCTGCGGCGTCGGAGTCCTGCTGCCTCAGAAACGCTGGGAGGGCTCGTGCAGAAGGCGCGATGGCTACGCATCCCCCTCTATCTCCTCGCGATTCTCACCGCGGCGATGCTGCTGCGTTCGAGCGACCGGGAGCCGGCCGTGCAACGACCGAGCTTCGTGCTGGTCATCCTCGACACCGTGCGCGCCGATCGGCTGGGATGCTATGGGAACGCGATCGATCTGACACCCGCGATCGACCGCTATGCGCGGGGCGGGGCTCGCTTCACGCAGGCGTATGCCCAAGCGCCGTGGACGCTGCCCTCGATCGCGTCGCTGCTGACATCGCAGTGGCCCACCGAGCACGGCGCCGGGGGTGTGATCGGGGACTTCCGGGCCCTGTCTCCCGCAGCAGGGACCCTGGCCGAAGCCCTGCGCAGCGCAGGCTACCAAACCGGTCTGATCAGCAACGTGGTCTTCCTCTCGGGGAAGTTCGGACTCGATCAGGGATTCACCGATGTGGACGCGTTCTCTCCGGCCAGCAATCTCGAGTGCCGGCGCGCGGGGATCACCACCGATCTGGCGCTCGACTGGCTCGCCACGCACACCACCGCGCCCTTCCTGCTGGTCGTGCACTACTTCGATCCGCATCTGATCTACGATCCCCCGCAGCCCTACCGTGCGCGGTACGCCGATCCGCGCGATGCGCGATCGAGTGAGATCCCCTTCGGTCGCAGCCAGGAGTTGATCGACTTTCGCAAGGGCCGCGTCGCACTGCACTACGAGACCGTCGCGCGCCTGGCAAAGCTCTACATGGGAGAGATCGCCTACGTCGATCGAGAGGTGGGGCGCCTGCTCGATGGCCTGCGCCGGCTGGGCCTCGCCGAGCGCAGCGTGGTGGCCGTGGTTGCCGATCATGGAGAGGAGTTCGGGGACCATGGCGACTTCGAGCATGGGCACAGCTTCTATCAGGAGTTGGTGCGGGTGCCACTGATCCTGCGCGTACCCCCGTGCCTGCGGGGCGCCCACGGCCTGCCGGAAGAGCTTCCGCGAGAGGTCGATTCTACCGTGCGCCTGATCGATCTGGCGCCGACCTTCTGCGAACTCGGCGGCATGGCGGCGCCCGCGCGGTTTCGCGGCCGCAGTCTTCTGCCGCTGCTGCGCCGCGCCGCGGATGGCGACCGATCCGGCATCGCGTCCCTTTCGCGGCGCATCGTGCTCATGGAAGACAACATGTGGAGCCCGGGCGGCTTCGCCTACCTGCGCGGAGATTTCAAGCTGATCCGGCGAACCCGGGATGCGGCACTGCAGCTCTTCGACCTGCAGCGCGATCCCGCCGAGCAGCAGGATCTCGCGGACGCACGGCCAGAGGTGCGCGCCGAGCTGCTGCGCGAGGTCCGGGTTCTGCGTTCCGGACTGCAACCCGCCGACAGCGCGGTGGCGCCCGCTCTCGATCGCGAGGATCGTCAGCGGCTGCGATCTCTGGGCTACCTGGAGTAGGGCCGCCCGCTCGCCGGAGACGCACGGACTAGTAGCCTTCCGCCACGTCGACGCGGTGGGGGATCTCTTCGCCGCGCGCGGCCGCATTGAGGGATGTGGCCAGCGCGCGCATCCGTGCCCGCTCGGCCTCCGCCATGCCCAGCGCCCCGCCTCGGTGGGGACTGAGGACGACGTTCTCCAGTTCCTCGAAGGGTAGGGTGCCCGGCCGGGTGCAGGTCCGCTGGGCTTCGCTCTTCGGATAGCAGTACCAGACATCCAGCCCCGCAGCCCGGATGCGGCCATCCTGCAAGCGGGTGAAGAGCGCGGTCTCGTCGATCACCGCTCCGCGGCCGACGTTGACGACCACCGATTCGCGCGGGAGGCAGGCCAGCGCGGTCTCGCCCAGGAGGCCGCGCGTCTTCTCGGTCAGTGGAAGCGCGACCACCACCGCGGTCGCATCGGTGAGCAGGTCGGACAGCGCCTCGGGCCCATGTACGGAGACGGAGGACGTTGCGGGCGCGGGGGCGGGTCGTCGCCGAATGGCGGCCACCTCCATGTCCAGGCCGCAACAGAAGGCCGCCACGCGCCGCCCAATGGCCCCATAGCCCAGGACCACGGCGCGCTTGCCGCCCAGGAGCAAAGAGGGATTGGGCCGATAGCGCGGCGACCAGTCCCCGGCGCGCAGGGCGCGGTCGAGCGGGACGAGGAACTTCGCTGCGCAGAGCAGGAGCGCGGCCGCCAGCTCGGCCGCGGCGCCGGCGTTGTGGTGCAGGTTGTGCACGGCGATCTGCGGACGCTCCCGCAGCAATGTGCGCGTCCGCTCGGGCAGCCCCGCGTAGGGGATCAGCAGGGTGCGCAGGCGGGGACTGGATGCCAGCGCTTCGGTAGAAGGCCGGCCGGCGACGAGGAGATCGAAGGCGGGCTGCGCCGGGAGCTCGGGCCCGTGGCTGATGCGCACGGCCGGATCCAACGCGCGCTCGAGCGTCGCGAGGCTGTCCTCGTCGTACGCACCCAACAGGTGTGCCCAGAGCGCCGGCATCACCGCGGATCCTACCATACCGCCGCGGCAGAGGCCGTCAGGGCGTGCGCGGAAGACGCGGCGCCGGGAACGGGCGAGGGATCTCTGGAAAGGAGCGCGAATCCGGTCAGGCCGCTCGCGAATCGCGCTCGCGCTTCTCCTCCCGCGCTTCCTCTCCGCGCGCCTCCGGTTCGCTCAGCGCGGCGAAGGCCGCCTGGTGCACCAGCATCCAGTCGTAGATCCGGCGCACCTCCCGACAGGCGTCGGCGGGCAGGCGATCCTCGAGAACCACCAGCCACGTGTCGAGCTGTGCGGGCCAGTAGGTCAGATGGAAGCCGTGTCCACGGTAGGCGCGGAAGACCCACAGGATCGTCTCGACGAGAACCTCGGGATCGAACGCGCCCAGCAGGTTGCTCATGAAGCGGGCATGGTTGCGATGGTTCTGTTCCATCATGGCTGCGTTGCCCGGACCGATGAGCGCATCGAGATCGGATCGCTCGCGCAACGTGCGCGTCACCTCGGCCGAGAGGAGCTCGACGCGTGCAGCGTACTCGGTTGCGGCCGGGGGCGAGGGCGCAGGCAGTCGCCGGGCCGAGTCGATCAGAGCATGCTTGGTCATGTACGGGACCTCACCAGACAGGGAGTTGTGGCCTCCCTCTTCTCTTCGGCGGTGCGCATCCCGAGGGCCAGGGGGCAGCGCGGAAGGTTCGCCGACGGGGCGCGTCTGGCGGGAATCAGCATCGCGAAGACAGCGGGGGCGGGGCGAGCGGATGTCAGATCTCTGTAGGTTCAATTCCGAAGGATAGTTGCGAGCCTCGTGATCCGGAGATCCGCCGGATCAGAAGTCCCAGTTGACGATCGGCAGGACCGGGAGCTCTTCCTTGGCCCGGGCGATGTTCAGCAGGCCGACCTGGAGGCCGTGAAGCTGTTCGGTATAGTTGACGAAACCGAGCTGGAGCCCATTCATCTCGGACGTGACATTGACGAGGCCCCAGAGGACCCCCTCGGCGCGGCCGGTGCTGTTGACAGCGCCGGTCTGCAGACCCGTGAAGCTCCCGCCAACCATGTTGATGAAGTTGTCCTGCCAGCCCAGGCCGTCTCCCTCCACGAGACCGACGATCCCGAGCTGGTAGCCGGAAAGCGAGCCGCTGGTGCGATTGACGAGCCCGGCGTCGAAGCCCTGCACCTCGGCGTTCAGGCCGTAGATCAGGTTCAGCCGGATGCCGCGCACGACCGCATCGGCGAGGAAGAGCTGCACCGGATGCCAGAGCGAGATCTGCACGGGCCGCACCTCGGCGTCAGCCGGCGCCGCCACGACGCAGGCCAGGGCCGCCAGGAGACCGAGTCGGACGATCGGGATGGGTCGACAGAGCATGCATTCTCCTTCCGTCTGCGGAGGGCGAGGGACTCGAACCCCCAAGCCCTTGCGGGCGGCGGATTTCAAATCCGCTGACTTGCCAATTAGCCTAGCCCTCCCTGGGCTCCGCGCCGCCAGGGGCCGGACGGAGCCGCGTCATTATCCAGGATCGGGCGGTCCGGATCAACGGCGCCCGGTGGCTTCCGGCACCAGATCGACACTCCCCGCGACCGGTCGGCTCCGCTGGCGCCGCGCAGAATCCCGGGGCGTGAACCGATTCAGCCGCGGTCGTGTTCGCAACAGGGAGGGGAAAGGAGCGCTGCCGCGCGATTGCATTCTGCGGCAATCGGTTGCTAGACTGCGGCGCTGGATTGCCCCTCGCAGATCCCAGCCAAGGGAGACGCACGGATGCCATCGGATTGGTTCTCGCGATTCGCCGCGGGAGGGATGCAGCGGGCGCGCTCGACACCGCTCCGCAGACCGCGACCGGGCAGGACGGGTCCGGTTCTCCCTCCCGCGCGTCCCGCAACGAGCGTTCTGCTCGCTCTGCTCTGCCTGCTCCCGAGCTGCTCGGAGATCGAGGAGCCGCTCGACTGGCGCGACAGCGCGCGGGGGGGTCTCGCTGAGACCCCGATCACCTTCGCCGAGAGCAGCGCCGTCGCCGCGCACCACAGCTATCCGGCCTACGTGATCACCGGCGGATCGAGCTACATGTTGGCCGGTGTGCTTGACCGAGGCGCTCTGCGGCTCGAGTCGTCGGCCTATCTGCGCTGGGATCTCGACGATCTCCCCGAGCAGGGAACCATCGAGCGGGCGTACGTGCAGATGGTGCTGCGCAGCGCCGAGCAGGCCGACAGCAGCGTCACCGGGCCCTATCGGCTCTGGATGTACGACCTCGCGGGAAGCTGGGCGGAGGACAGCCTCGAGACCGCGCCTGCTCCGGCCGACTTCATCGCCAGCAGCGGCGAGATCAACACCGGCGGGCTCACCGACACGAGCGATGTGCTGCTCAACACGCTCTTCGAGGATCCCGATCTGATCGACCTGGTTTCTGATTGGCGTAGTGGTGACAAGGAGAATCAAGGTGTCGTGCTGCGCCCGGACGATACGAGCGAGCGCGGCTTCCTGCAACTGATCAGCCGCGAGGGGTCGCCGCGGGGCGTGGTCACCGACGTGCTCACGCCCGCGCTGGTTCTGGAGATCGATCTGGGAACCAAGGACACCCTGATCACGAAAGAGGCGGTCGCCGATGCCTATGTGATGGACGTGGCCGGCGAGGTGCTGATCGACGAGTCCGAGCTGCTGGTCAGCTCGGGGTACGTGCGCCGCGGCCTCTTGGAGCTGACGCTCGCCGACCTCCTGGCCGCGCAGCCCGACAGCCTTCCGCGGGGCAGCGTGGTGCATCGCGCCACACTGGCGCTGCCGATCGTGACCGACAGTGACTGGCATCTCCCAAGCGATGAGACGTTGACGCTCTACGTCTACGAGACCTTCGATGCCTGGTCGCCCGGTGTCGATCCCGAGTCGATCAGCGCCAACTACATCTCGGATGCGTTCATCAGCGCCAGTGACACGACCGTAGTGCTCGATGTCCGGGGACCGGTGCAGCGGATCTTCGAGGGCCAGGATCTGACCCTCTTCCTGCGCTGCGCGGGCGAGGTGGGGACCTTCCGTTCGCTGCTGTTGACGGTGGGCGGCGCCGGCGCGCGGACTCCAGTGCTCGATGTGAGCATCTCGCGCCCCAGTCCCGGACGCCTCGGGGAGGGATCATGAAGCGCGTCCACGGAGAAGAGCGGCCACTGCGTCAGGTCTTGGCTGCACGGATGCAGCGAGCGGCGCCGACGCTGCTCGCTCTGCTGGGGCTGTCCCTTTCTTTGGCGGGCTCTGGCGCGCAGGCCGGCAGCATCTTCGCGCGCGACGGCGTGGGGGAGTGGATCGAGGGCTACGACGGTGCGGCCCAGGCGCGCGGCGGAACCGCCCTGGCGGTGGCCGAGGCCTACAACGCCTTTGGTCCCAACGCGGCCACCGCCGCACTGAGCAAGAACGCGGCCGGGCACGTGGGGCTCACACTGTCCACGCGTTGGAGCACCGATGGCGTCGAGACGTCCCGCCGCGGAACGAGCAGCTTCACTGGCATGGGCGCCTACGTGCCGATCGGCGGTGGCTTCGGGCTGCGCGGGATGCTGCGACCGGTCAGCGACGGCGCTTACGCCATCGAGCAGCGCCTCGAGACCGGCAGTGGCAGCAGCGGGAACCGCCGCCGCGAGGAAGGCTCACGGGGCCTGCTGCAGTATGGCGGCGACCTCGTTTGGCAGGTGCGTCCGCGTCTGGCCCTCGCGGCGGGGGTGGGCCTGATCTCCGGCTCCCTTCTCGAGGAGACGACCTACAGCCTGGCCGACAGCGGCTGGAGCGGGGCCAGCGTGCGCAACGAGCTGCGCATCGAGCCGGCGGTCTTTCTGACCGGGGGGCTCTTCGCGGAGCCGATCTCGCGCCTGGCGCTGGGCGCCTTCGTGCAAACGCCCGCGCAGGGGGACGCGCGCACGAACTACCGCGCCCCGGAGGGTGCCAGCTGGAAGCAGGATCATCAGATCGAGTTCCCGCTCGCCGCGGGCGGCGGGGTGAGTCTGCGCATCGGATCCCGGTTGCGCCTGAGCAGCGACCTGATCTGGCGGGATTGGGAAGGCGCAGAGATCGGAGCGCCGGACCAGTCGGGCCGCGCCGACCTGCGCAGTACGCTGCGCTGGGGCGTGGGCATCGAGCGCACCGCACGCATCGAACGACGCGTCGATCCATGGCGGCGATTGGCCCTGCGTGCTGGCTTCGCCTGGGTGCCCTGGTACCTGCGCGACGGATCGGGCGATGCGATCGACGAATGGCGGGCCAGCGCGGGGATCGGTCTGCCGATCCAGGTCGATCGCGGCATGATCGATCTGGCGTTCGTTTGGGGCCAGCGCGGCGATGAGTCCACCAACGGTCTCTCCGAGCGCTACTATCGTCTCAGCCTGAGCTTCACCTTCGCGCGGGTGTTGCGGCAGTACTAGCCGGCTGCGCGGGCCATCAGCTCCAGAGCGCGCGATAGAGCCCCGGGCGCCGATCCCGCAGCAGATCGTTGCGCTCGGTGATTCCCTTCTCATCCGCCTCGGCCGGATCGATCTGCGCTACGATCACTTCTTCCCGATCCTCGCTGGCCTGCGCCAGACGCTCGCCCCGCGGGCTGGTGATCTGGCTGCGACCGGTGAAGGTCAGCTCGTAGTCTCCCCGCGCCTCCTGCCCGATGCGATTGGCGAGTACCGAGAAGACACGGTTCTCCACGCAGCGCGTCATCGTGGCGTCCTGGCAGAAGGGCAGGACCAGATTGGTGGCGTGGACCAGAATCTGCGCCCCGCTCACCGCCAGGCAGCGGGCGACCTCGGGAAAGATCCAGTCGAAGCAGATCATCGGCCCCAGACGTCCAGCCGCGCTCTCGATCACACCGGGCGGCCGATCGCCTGGATCGAACCAGTCGAACTCGCGATCGAAGAGCTGGATCTTGCGGTAGCAGCCCAGCGGCTCTCCCCGTTGGAAGGCCATCGCTGCATTGTAGAGGGCGCCGTGCGGCGTCGCCTCGGCGAAGCCGCCGAGGATCACCGCATCTCGCTCCGCGGAAAGCTCCGCGATGAAGCGACAGCTCTCCCCGTCCGGGAACGGTTCGGCGAACTCGCGGCACTGCGCGCGATCGCGGAAGATGTAGCCGGTGTTGAAGAGCTCCGGAAGCAGATAGAGATCGGCGCGCACCGAGCGGATCATCTCGGCGGCACGCTCCAGATTCTCGGCTCGGGCGCCGAAGCGCGGATGGGTCTGCACGGCGGCAACGCGGATCATCTGTGGACTCCTTGGGACTCCGGCAGGCACCCCTCTGTCAGGGCAATCTTCCCCACGGCACGGCGCCCTGCTCGATCAGCCACGAGGACCGATTCTAGTCGCTGCCGGGCCGCGCCGAAACCGCCCACTCGATCGGCGCGTGGATCCGCGGTGCGCCGTCTCTCGATTCGGCGATGGGCCACACTCGCCCTGCCCTGCGCGGGTCCCATGGCGCCCGCGAGATCCGCCTCGAATCTGTCCGGCCCGCGTGCCAGAATGCCCTCCGGACGTGCGGCACACCCCTGGTGGGACCGTGCGGCGCGCTGTGTGCCGCCCCTCCGCTGGCCATCTTCGAGGAAGGAGGACCGATCATGCGCGGCGATCTGCTCCGCTCTCTATTGACATTCGGCGGGCTGCTCCCAACGCTATCGCTCGGACTGGCAGGCATCGCGCTCGCTCCGTGTGAAGCCGCCGAGCCGACCTTTCCGGATGAGGCCGGCCTGATCCTGCGCGACCTGCCGCTGCCCACGACCACTCCCGGCGATCTGGCCTGGGACGGCGAACACGTCTGGATCGCCGACTGGCAGGCGGGGCAGCTGCTCTGGATCGATCCCGCGGACGGTACGCTGCTGGGTCGCATGCCGGCGCCCTGCTATCGCCCGCGGGGACTGACCTGGGGCGACGATCGGCTCTACGTCGCCGACGACTTCGAGGGCCGACTCTACGTCTTCGACCCCGAGCAGCGCCGCACCGAGACGACCTACCTGCTTCCTAGCGAGACGGCGCTGGGACTCGCCTGGGATGGCGAGCGGCTGTGGGTGGCCGACAACGGCGAGCAGGCGCTACAGGCCCTGATTCCGCGCGATGGAACCGTCCTCACCTACTTCGACGCGCCGGCGCGTGAGCCGGGCGGGATGGCCTGCGACGATCGCTACCTCTGGGTGTCCGTGCGCCAGCGCGATCGCGTCTACATGGTCGGCCGGCAGGCGCAGAAGGTGATTACCAGCTTCGATACCCCGGGACCGTACCCGTGCGGCCTGGCCCCGGCCGGGGAAGGACGACTCTGGCTGGCGGATTTCGAGACCGGCCGGCTCTACCTCTGCGCGCCGCGCGAGGCGGATGCGATCCAGACGAGCGATTGGCGCGAGGCGGAAGTGCGCATGACGGCACGCATCGAAAACCTCGGCCCCGGCCTCGTGCGGGACGCCTTCGTGCACTTCGCGGTCGCGGAGCCGGCGTTGCCCCACCAGACGCTGCTCGAGGAGCTGCGCTTCTTTGGTCCCGGGGAGGCCATGCGTTGGTCCGATGCGTGGGACCAGCAGATCGCCAGCTTCCGCGTGCCCGAAGTCCCCGCCGGGGGACGTTTCGAAGTCGGCTACGACGCTCGCGTGCGCATCGCCGATCGCAACACGATCCTGATCCCCGAGAAGGTCGGCCCGCGCGAGGCGATCCCGCCCGAGATCCGCGCGCGCTACACCGTCGATGGGGAGCGGCTGCAGGTCTCTTCGCGTCTGGTGCAGGAAACCGCGCAACGCATCGTCGGTGCCGAGACGCATCCCTATTGGATGATGCGGCGGATCTACGACTGGGTGATCGAGACGCTGGAGTACGAGCGCGTCGGCGGGTGGGATGTGCCCGAGACGCTGATCCGGCGCGGAACCGGATCCTGCTCGGAATACACCTTCCTCTTCATTGCCCTCTGCCGCGCCGTGGGGATTCCGGCCCGCTATGAGGCCGGCACGGCGCTGCGCGGCGACGATGCCAGCGTCGACGACGTCTACCATCGCTGGGCCGAGGTCTACCTGCCCGGCTACGGTTGGGTGCCGGTCGATCCGAGCCGGGGCGATCAGTCGAGTCCCGGCGCGCAAGCCGATGCCATCGGCCGACTCACCAATCGGATCTTCATCACCACGCATGGCGGCGGCGGTTCCGAGGCGCTCTCCTGGACCTACAACGCCCGGAGCGGCTATGGGCTCGAGGGCCGCTGCCGGGTCAACGAGGATCAGTGGGTCGTCTGGCGACGGGCCAAGGAGGAGGGCCAAGCGGTCATTCCCAGCGGCGCGGAGGTCGCTCCCTAGGGAATCCCGCGCGGCCTCCGCGGCCGGCCAGTGGCCGCACTGGGGAGCGGCACACGGGGACGGTGCGTCCCGAGGCCCGGCGGCGTGCGGGGTCCCTCGGATCGAACACGTCTACAGGAGGCCATCGGTGGCAGCGACACAGCG
>WJJG01000006.1 GCA_014729815.1 Candidatus Eiseniibacteriota bacterium | reverse complement strand
TGCCTTCTACAGGGCCGTTCTGGATCGAGGTGCGGATACGGCCGCGGCCGCGCGGGCGGCGAGCCGGGCAGTTCTGGAGGCGCGCCGCGATCGCGGGGAGAGCCCGCATCCGTTCTACTGGGCGGCGTTCGTGGCCTCGGGGGACTGGCGCTGAGCGGGTTCGCGTGATTTCGCAAGGGATCGATCTTCGGGTGCCGATCGCGGGTCTCGCTCGCGGTCAGGTGCGTGACGATCTCGTTGCACCCCCATCGAAGGGTCCCAGGAGCTGTTGCTGGCGACGATCCTCGTCCCCGCCTCCCGCCCCCACAGATTCGAGCGTCACGCGCCGGATGCCGCCGGGCAGAGCGGGCAAATGCTAGGGCGTCCGATGTCGCGCGGGGGGAGCGGATGCACGGCTGGGGTGGACGCATCGACCCTCTCCGGCTCGGCGTCTGAGCAAGCGCCTGTCAGGCGTCGAGGTGCGACGATAGACGCCGTCCGAAAGACATCGTCTGCCAGCGCTGGCAGCATGCCCGCGAGTGCTCGGTCGCGCGTTGTGCAGGGGGTGCGAATGGAAGGAACCGGGTGGTCTTGCGTGGGTGTCAGAACGTTCGCAGGGAACAGTACGGACCCCACGTGGGAGGTGAGCCATGAGACCGATCGAGCATAGAGCAACAGAAGGATTACTGGCGCTGGGCGTCCTGCTTCTGGTCGCTGGATGTGCCAGCTCACCCTCGAATCGCAACGTCGTGGAAACCGCTGCCCCGGCCGAGCTGGCGATCATGCGGGCCGTCGAGACGCTGCGCGAAGTCGGTGCGCAGGTGGAATGGGTGAAGGAGGAAACCGGTGCGATCTCGGGCTCCTGGCGTCCCGAGCAGAACGCCGAAGCAGCACCGGTGCGGGTCGGGATTGCTGTCGTGGACCGGGGAATGGTGGACCCGACCAGCCTGACGATTACGGCCGATTCGCGGGATGGAGATATCGCCACCGCGCAGGAGTTCACGCGCCGTTTCATCGAAGCCTTCGAGGCGCGTGTACCGATCATCGAGATCGAGAGGGTCGAGCCACTGGGCCCCGGAATGCCGAGCGGGGCCCCGAAGGGCTACGATCGGGCGGGCCGCATCGATACGACGATCAAGTGCACCCCCGGGGATCTGCGAACCGCGTGTCAGCTTCAGTAGTCGGCGCGCGGGAGCGACATGAGGTGCCTCGCGAGAGACCTCCGTCCCCCTTGAAGATGGAGGTCTCATCTGGTTTCGCTCGAACCGGGGCCGCAGCTGCCGCGAGATGGGGGATCTGCATTGACCGTTCCCAAGAGTGGGCCTAGCCTGAGACCCAGAAGAGCCGAAGGGATGCGGGGGCCGGCCGCAGTGATCATCCTCCTGTGCATGCTCCGGGTCATGGCCCACAGCGAGGAAGTGGTGCGTGGAGTTCCAGCGGCGCGTGGCCCTGCGCACCTCCCACGGAGGAGAGCTCTCCGTGCAGGTTTCCGAATCACGTTATCGCGAGTACCTCTCAGATCTGCTGGCGGCAAGACGGGAAGCATGCCAGGGGATCGTGCGTGAGCTGATCGAGCAGGGGATGCGGGTACGCACGGTCTACCTCGAGCTCTTCCAGCGCTCTCTCTATGAAGTCGGCGAGCTATGGGAACGCAACCAGATCTCGGTTGCGACCGAGCAGCTCGCAACCGCCACGACCGAGATTCTCATGTCGCTCGTCTACCCGACGCTCTTCTCGGCTGAGCATCTCGACCGCTGCGCAGTGGTGTCCTGCACCGCCGACGAATTCCATCAGAATGTACCGTCTCTGGAGCGCTTGGAGGAGATTGTCGGTGCGCAGCACGTCAGCTGAGCGGACCGGTGCGGTGGCACTGGACTACATCGAACGGACGGCACCGATCGTCCTGCTGCTGATCGATCGGAAGGGGAGCATCGTCCACGCCAACCGCTACGTCTCCGAGCTGGTTGGGGAGGCGTGCGTGGGGCAGCCGCTCGAGCAGCTCCTGGTCGGCGGAGAATCGAGCCCGTCCCTGCTCGCGGAGAGACGCATCGCCGAAGACACTGAGTGGATGCTGAATCTGAAGTCGGCCACCGGTCTGCCACAGACGCTCTACTTCCGCGCTGCTGACTGCGGTGAACACCGTCTGCTGCTCGGGCCACACGACATGTCGGAGCTCCGGCACTTGCAGCGCGAGCAGATCGCGCTCAATCGAGAGCTCGGAGTGGTCAATCGCACCCTCCAGAAGGCCGACACCGAGCTCGTCAAGCTCAACGCACTCAAGAACCAGTTCCTCGGCATGGCGGTGCACGATTCGCGGCGACCGGCGGGCGTGGCACTCAATTGCAGCGAACTGCTGCGGGAGACTCTCTCGCCGGAGGCGCGCAAGACCTTCATTCCCTTCTTTGATTGGTTGACCGTCCAGATTCCAGCGTTCACCGAGCTCAGCGATCGCGCGCTCGCGAAAGGTCCGGTGCGCGCCGGGCAGCGAGCGTTCTGAGGATCCTTCCGCACGGGAGGTGCCGATGCCCAGGAAACCGCAACCTGCCAGCATTCTGATCGTCGACGACGATGCGCGGACGGTCGCGACAACCGCGCGGATTCTGCGGGATGTTGCGCACACGCTCTTTACGGCCCGCAACGGAGCCGAGTGCCTCGAGATCGCGCACCGCGAGCGTCCCGATCTGATCCTTCTGGAAGTCGTGCTGCCCGACGCCGATGGCCGCGAGCTCTGCCACCGTATCAAGTCCGATCCCGCGCTGACGGGCAGCTTCGTGGTCTTGGTCTCGGGCCAGCGGGTCTCCCGCGAGGCGCAGGCCGAGGGCCTCGAAGCGCTGGCGGACGGCTACATCGTCCGCCCGGTGACCAAGCGCGAGTTGATCGCGCGCGTGGAAGCGCTTCTGCGCATCCAGCAAGCCGACCGCCGGGTGCGAGAGAGCGAGGCGCGGTACCGGCAGATTTTCGAGGGCAGTCGAGACGGCTTCGTCGTCGTCGACGCCGAGGCGAGGATCCTGGATGCCAACCATGCGTTCTGCGAGATGCTGGGCTACACGCTGGATGAGCTGCGTGAACTGCCCAGCTTCTATGCGCTCACCCCCAAGCGCTGGCACGCGTGGGAGCGCGAGGAGATCTGGGAGCAACGGCTGCTCGAATACGGCTTCTCGGGGGTCTACGAAAAGGAGTACACGCGCAAGGATGGCACGGTCTTTCCCGTCGCGCTGCAGGCGTATTGCGTCTTCGACGAGGAGCACCAGCCGGAGTATCTGTGGGGCGTGGCGCGGGACATCACCGAGCGCAAGCGAGCCGAGGCGCAGCTGCGGGAGCACTCCGGGTTTCTCGAGAATCTGATGGAGACGATTCCCAGTCCCATCTTCTACAAGGACGAGGAAGGACGCTACCAGGGCTGCAATCGCACATTCGCCGAAGAGATCATCGGATTGCCGAAGCAGCAAATCATCGGAGCCACGCTCTTCGATCTCTCCTCGCGCATCCCCCGGGAACTGGCGCGCACGTACGATGAAGCCGACCGGCGACTGCTGGCACAGGGCGGAACACAGCAGTACGAGGCGCAAGTGCTCTGTGCAGACGGTGTGCGCCGCGATTTCCTCTTCAGCAAGGCGACCTACGTCGACACCCGGGGGCAGATCGCGGGCGTGATCGGCGTGATGCTCGACTTGACGGAGCGCAAGGAGATCGAGGAGCAGCTTCGTCAGACGCAGAAGATGGAGGCGATCGGAACGTTGGCTGGGGGGATCGCGCACGACTTCAACAACATCCTGGCGATCATTCTAGGCTTCACCGAGTTGGCCTTGCAGGAGGCCGAGGCGCAGGGCTCCCAGCGGCGGTTGCTCGACCAGGTGCTGCGGGCCGCCGAGCGGGGTCGCAGCTTGACCGCGCAGATCCTGACCTTCAGTCGTCAGAGCGAGCTGGAGCGCAGGCCGGTCGACGTCGTGCCGATCATTCGGGAAGCCATCGAGTTTCTGCGGGCCTCGTTGCCGACCACCATCGAGCTGCACGAGAAGATCGATCTCGAATCGGGCATCGTCTTTGGCGATGCGACGCAAGTTCATCAAGTGCTGATCAACCTCGGCACGAACGCCGCTCAGGCCATGGGGGAGACTGGCGGGCGGCTCGAGATCTCGCTCGACGCCATCGAGGTGCGCTCCGGGCAGACGGGACGCCATCCGGGGCTGCGTCTGGGGCCGCACCTGCGGCTGGTCGTCTGTGACTCGGGTCCGGGAATGCAGCCCCAAGTGGCGGAGCGCGTCTTCGAGCCGTTCTTTACGACCAAGGCGGCGGGAGAGGGCACCGGCATGGGACTTGCAGTCGTGCACGGAATCGTGCGCGACCATGGCGGTGTCATCACACTGCGGACCGCGCCCGGAGAGGGGTCCTGCTTCCAGGTTCTGTTGCCCCGGATTCGGGAGGTGGTGGAAGCCGACGCATCGCGCAGCTCGCAAGCTGACGTCGTCCGGAAGGCGAGGGTGCTGCTTGTCGATGACGAGGTTTCCATCGTGGACCTCGATCGCCGCCGCCTCTCGCGCATGGGATACGACGTCACGGGTCGAACGAGCAGCGTCGAGGCACTGGAGGCGTTTCGCGCGAATCCGGAGCGATTCGATGTGGTGATCACGGACATGACCATGCCGAATCTGACCGGGGCGCAGCTCAGCGTGGAGCTGCGCAAGATTCGCCCCGACGTGCCCATCATCCTGTGCACCGGATACATGCACATCCTCGAACCGGAGGAGGCGCACCGGATCGGGATTCGGGAGATCCTGACCAAGCCGGTTCCTGGGGCGGAGCTCAGTGCGGCCATCCAGCGCGCGCTGCGGTCGGACGATGCGGCTGCCCACGCGGCGGCGGAGCGGAGGAACGCCGAGTCGTGATGAAGCCGCAGGCCGTGACGCTGTTGTGCCGCGAGCCACAACTTGCGGTATACTTGTGTCGGCGGAGTTGATGCAGCGGTCTTCGGTCTGGGAGCAGTCGTGCATCGTGGATCTCGCAAATCGATAACTGGTAGTGGATTGGCGGCCCTGCTCGGCTTCTGGATCGCATGCGTGGCGGCGCCCGGGCCGGCTGCAGCCGAGGCGCCGACCTTCGGGTACGATGTCGTCGCGGTCCATCCCCACGACACGGAAGCGTTCACACAGGGACTGATTCTCGCGGACGACTTCTTCTACGAGAGCACCGGAGGCTACGGCGAGTCCACGCTGCGCAAGGTCGAGGTCGAAACCGGTCTGGTCGTGAAGCAGTACGCGCTGCCCGAGCAGTATTTCGCCGAGGGCTTGACCGCCCTGCGCGACACACTCCACCAGCTCACCTGGACCAACGGGCTTCTCTTCCGCTACGTGGAAGAAGACAGCTTCGCGCTGATCGATGCATCGGACTACCCGTGGGATGGCTGGGGACTGACGCATGATGGGACGCATCTGATCGCCAGCGACGGCTCCTGGTGGTTACGCCTGCTCGATCCCGGCACACTGGAGATGATCCGTGAGTTCCGTGTCGAGGACGACGGCAATTACGTGCATCTGCTCAACGAGCTGGAGTTCATCGAGGGGTGGATCTACGCCAACATCTGGCACGACGAGAGGATCGTGGTCGTCGATCCGGCCAGCGGGGGCGTCGAGGCCTGGCTCGATCTGGGCGGCCTGTGTGACTCCGTGGCCTACGATCCGAATGCAGGCGTTCTCAACGGCATCGCCTACGATCCCGTGGCACGACACCTCTTCGTGACGGGCAAGCAGTGGCCGTTGCTCTTCGAAATCGATGTGCCCACGCTCCATCCGCAGAGCTCCGATCGATTGGTTCCGGAGAACGGCGATCCGCGGGCCCTCCTGCGTATCGCACCGATCGTCGCCCGCGGCGCAGTGGAGATCGACTACCACCTGCCTGCGGACGCCAGTGAGGTGCGCCTCTGCATCGTGGATCCGGCGGGGCGACTGGTTCAGCACTGCGTCGAGGGCCGGCGACGGATGGGGTGGCATGGAGCCCGGGTCGATCTCGGAGGGCTGCCGGCAGGGGTGCACTTCGTCCGGTTGGATGCTGGCGCGCAGCGGGCGACCGCCCGTCTCCTGCTTCTGCCCTAGATTGTGGTTTGAGAATCCGGTTTTGCAGTGCGCCCAGGCCCTGGGCCAGAAGCCGGCTAGAACGCCTTTGCCATGGAAGCCCCCAATCTTGCCCCCAAAGCGACGCAACCGACCTGATTCAAAGGGTCCAGTCGCCTCCAGGCCGGTTCTTGGTTCCACGATCCTCCGCACTGCAATTCCAGTAATCTCTGCATTGATGATAGGCTTCTCAACTCGCATCCTGGAGTCGAGGGAGGAAGCGGACCGATGCCTTCGCCGGCAGACCAGGACGAGCGGTTGCGTCGCTACATCGGGCACTGGGGGCTGTTCTTCGAGCAGCGCGGCGCCACCCGGATGGCTGGACGGCTGATCGGCTGGTTGCTGATCTGCGATCCGCCGCACCAGAGTTCCGCGCGGAAGGCCGAGGCGATCGGGGCCGGCGCCGCTTCGGTCAGCGCCGCCACACGCGCGAGGAGGCCGGCGCCGATGATCGAGCGCGTCGGCAGGCCGGGGGAGCGCAGCGCATTCTCCCCCATCGAGCCCGGGATGGCCTCGCGGCTTCTGCGGACTCGTCTCGGCCGCATCACCGGGATGTCGACCGTGGCCGAGGAGGGGATGGCGCATCTGCCACTGGACGATCCTGCTCGCATCTAGCGGCTACGCGAGATCCGCAGCTACGCGCGTTTCATCCAGCGGCAACTGCCCGCCTTGCTGATCCGCTGGGAGCGGGTCTGCACGAGGAGTGATCGCGCGTGGAAGAAGAGGGGAGGGAGGACGGATGAGAGAGACCTGGGCGCCCGTGCTGGCGATCCTGGCGGCGGTCATGCTTCCCTACGGTGTGGCGCGGGTTGCGGCGGAGGAGCCGCCCGATCTCGACCACCTCCTGCGGCGCTTCGACGAAATGTATGAATCCTCCGGGACGACCGCCCGCGTCCAGATCGAGATCGTTTCGCCGGAGAAGACGCGCACGATGAAGCTGCGGGTCTGGAGCCAGGGCGAGGATCACGCGCTGATCGTGATCGATGCGCCGCCGCGCGACGCGGGCACGGCGACCTTGCGCATCGAGCAGAACCTCTGGAACTATCTGCCGAAGATCTCGCGCACGATCCGCGTGCCGCCCTCGATGATGATGGGCTCCTGGATGGGGACCGACTTCACCAACGACGATCTGGTACACGAGAGCTCCTACGAGGAGGACTACAACGCCGAACTGATCGGACGCTCCGAAGAGCCGCCCGGCTGGCACCTACGCCTGACCGCCAAGCCGGACGTGCCCGGGCTCTGGAAGCGCGTCGAGATCATCTTCGGGGGCGAGCATCAACTTCCGATCGAGATCGACTACTACGATCGCAAGGATCGCCTGGCCCGCACGATGGAATTGGGTGACGTGCAGCAGATCGACGGGCGCTGGATCACGACACGCATGCGCGTGATCCCCGCGGACGAGGAAGGGGAGTACACCGAGCTGCGCTATCTGGACGTCGACTTCGATGCCGATATCGATGAGAGTCTTTTCAGCCTCTCGGAACTGGAGCGGCGCTGGTGATCTCGTTGACGACCGTGCGCATCGCCTGGCGGAACCTGGGCAGGAACCGTCGCCGGGCGGCCTTCGCGATCATCGCCATCGCGGTGGGGCAGTTGGCCTATCTGGCGACCGCGGGACTGATGCACGGCTTCGGCGAGCAGTTCTTCGACTCGCTGACCGGCCCGCTGGTCGGCCATGTCCAGATCCATCATCCCGAATACCGTGAGGAGCGCTCGATCGACCTGACGCTCGACGACCTGGGCGCGAAGCTCTCCACCGTGCGCGCG
>WJJG01000058.1 GCA_014729815.1 Candidatus Eiseniibacteriota bacterium | reverse complement strand
GGGCGGGGTCTCATCGCCCTCGGGCGCCGTGCTCGCCAGCAAGGGATTGGAGAGGGCCGCGATGTTGTCGGCCTCATCGACCGCGCGGATGGCCACACCGTAGGCGGTGTCCGGGGCAAGCTCGCGCAGGTAGCAAGTCTGCCCTTCCCCGGCCGGCGCCGGGTCGGGCAGCCCCTCGAGCAGGGGCGTGGCCCGCGACCAGTCCGACTCGTCCTCGATCGTCTCGCCCACCAGGTAACGCACCTCGTAGTGGTCGGCGCTGCCTTCCATCCCATCGTCGCCGGGCGCGCTCCAGGTGATCCGCAGCCAGCTCTCACCCTGGCTCGGGCAGGCGGCGTCCGTGATCGCCGCCGGGGGGGTCTCGTCCTCCCCAGGCGGCTCGCCCTCTCCGGTCGTGGCCGAGACGACGTTGGAGATGCCCGGCTCGGTGGCGCCCAGGACGACGTTCTTGGCCGCGAAGTAGTAGGTCGTGCTCGGCTCCAGAGCGGTCACGGCGTAGTACAGTCGCTCGCCTTCATCGCCCCAGGCCCCGGGGCCGGGACCCGGTGTGCAGCTCTCCCAGTTCTCCTCGGTGATCGGGTAGGTGGCGTAGCGCACCCGCGTGATGTCGATCCCGTTGGTCTGGCAGCCAGGCACCACCCAGGTCAGCTGCACCGAATCGGGTCCCGCCGCAGCGACCTCCAGATCATCGAGTGTCAGCCAGAAGCGAAAGCGCGTGTCGCGCGAGTAGACGCCGGCCACGGAGTGATCGTACGGGTTGACCTCGACCCGACCGCGCTCGAAGTCGCGTACGTAGAGCGTGTCGGAGCCGAAGAGCTGCTTCTGCATCGCATCCCGCGGCGCACCGAGGTCCCAGTCGTATTCATCGAACCACCAGAGGTTGTACTCGCCCTGTCCCGGCTCCATGGCGAAGTAGCCGTCCCCGAGCAGGGTCGTGCCCAGTCCCCAGCGTCGCATGCGCGTCCAATAGTCGCTGTGGGGCTCCTCGCCGAAGGTCTTGATGAAGATCCAGGTCGCATCCCATCCCTCGAGGCGATCGATCCCGTGGGGGTGCATGTAGCGCTCGGCGAAGGCGTACCCGCCACGCTTCAGCTCGCCGCCGGCGCGGTAGCCATACATGTAGCTCCACCACGACTGGATCGGACGCGGCTCGTCCGGCTTCCAGCCCTCGAGCTTCAGACCGCTGAGCTCCCACTGCCACCAGGGATTGACGTTGCTGCCCATCGAGGTGATGTTGATCACTAGATCGTCGTCGAGCACGTCCCAGAGGCGTTCGTAGACGTACTCGTTCATCTCGCGGTAGAGGATCGAGAGCGAGTCCTCGCTGCCCCCTTCCCAGCAGAAGTCCTCGATGCCCTCGATCTCCCCATCCAGATCCGGATCGGCAAGAGCAAACTGCTCCGGATTCCAGAATTGGGGGCAGTCGACCAGGATCTCCCAGGCGATCCCGTTGAAGGCCGAGGAGCCCTCCCCCCAGCGCTCCCACTCCGGCGACTGATAGGCGATCTGGGGCAGGGCCACATTGACGTACCACTCCGGGTAGGTCATGCCCACCGAGGTGCCGTAGGTTCCCTCGGGGCAGTAGCGCGTCCAGTTGGCCGCGTGGCCGCTCCATTCTTCGATCCGGTCGCCGTAGATGTCGTAGAGGTACCAGTCGTTCTGGATCGCGTAGAACTTGCAGAGCAGGTTGAGATTGAAGGAGGTGTCCGGATACCAGGAGGGATCGTCCGGATCGCCCCAGGCGCAGATGTTCTGCGGCAGGGTGCGGTAGAAGAGCCTCTGCTCCGGATTGCGGGCGCGGAGCGCTGCGATATCGTCCGGATTGCCGCGCAGGGTGGCGACGTCGAACCGGGCCAGGGTGTCGAGCTGCGCGGGACTCATCCCGCCGATCGCATCGGCGTAGGTCGCCAGGCGCGGATAGTCCGCCGGATCGTCGCGACTGGCGCGCACCGGAGCGGTGACGAAGAGGGCCACCAGAAGCAGTGGGGCCACCCAGCGCGCGGTTCGCGCCGCCCCCCCGCCGGAGTGGAGCCGATCGGGATGGAGGTGTCGGGAGATGCTCATGCCGCCACGGATGCTGCAGAGGCCATGCCAGACCCGTGCGGCGGGAGCGGGATTGGAACCTGCTTCTCGGATAGGAGTTATGACCTCTCAGAGCCCGAGGGGAGGCGCGCGCCCACGCGGCGCTTGCATATCGCACGCGGAATGCGCTGCAATTCCCCCGCATTCGCCTAGAGACGCACACGTTTGGCACTTGCCCGGCGCCGTGGCGCGGATCCGCCGCGCGGCGGCGCTCGCCACGGTGCTTCTTGCACGTAAGGAGGAAGAAGATGAAGGTCTGGTCCCCCACCATGCGCCGTGGGTCCCTGGCCCCGGTTCTGCTCGTCCTGGCCCTGTTCGCCAGTCCCCCGCCCGCCGTCGCCCAGGAGCAGGGGGAGACCGCGATCGCCGCCGCGCGGTCGCTGGGCAATGCCTTTGCGGTCATCTCGGAGCGCACCCTGCCCGCGGTCGTGACGATCACCAGCGAACGCGTGGTTTCGATGAGCGATCGCTTCCGCGGCACGCCCTTCGACGAGTTCTTCGAGCGCTTCGGCCCCTTCGGCGGCCGTGACCGGCAGCGCGAGTACCGGCAGCGCGGGCTCGGATCGGGCTTCATCGTCTCGGCCGACGGTATCGTGCTCACCAGCAGTCACGTCGTCCACGAGGCCCAGAACATCCGCGTCACGCTGCTCGACGATCGCGAATTCGACGCCGAGATCGTCGGCACCGATCCGGAGACCGACGTGGCGGTCCTGCGGATCGAGAGCGACGCACCGCTGCCCCATCTCGCGCTCGGCTCCAGTGAGGAGATCCGCACCGGGGAGTGGGTCCTGGCGTTGGGCAATCCGTTCGGCGTACCGCTCCAGGGAACGGTGACCGCCGGCATCGTGAGCGCCAAGGGGCGTTCGCGGATCGGTCTGGCCAGCTATGAGGATTTCATCCAGACCGACGCGGCGATTAACCCCGGCAACAGCGGTGGCCCGCTGGTCAACCTGCGGGGCAAAGTGGTCGGCATCAACACCGCCATCGCCAGCCGCACGGGCGGCTACCAGGGCGTGGGCTTCGCGATCCCGATCGATCTGGCGCGCCACATCATGCGCAGCCTGATCGACGAAGGGCGGGTCGTCCGCGGCTGGCTGGGCGTCTACATTCAGGATCTGGACGAGAACCTGCGCAGCGCGCTCGAGAGCGACCTTCGCGGGGGCGCGCTGGTCAGCGAGGTGATGGAGGATAGTCCGGCCGAGGAGGCCGGCATCGAAGCCGGCGACATCCTGATCGAGATCGATGGTGCGCCGCTGGAGGGCGTCGATGATCTGCGCCTCCGTGTGGCTTCCATGGTTCCCGGGAGCGAGGCCGATTTCACCCTGTTGCGGGACGGGGATCGCCGCCGCATCAGTGTGGAGATCGGAGAGCGGGATCCGGACGAGCCGATGGCCGCGGGGCCCGGGGATGGCGAGAATCTCCCCGACCTGGGCTTCGACGTCGACAACCTCGATGCGGAGTGGCGCGAGCGTTTGGACCTCGACGAGGAGACAGGGGGCGTGGTGGTGACCGAGGTCGACCGCGTCTCGGAGGCCGCCCGGGCCGGCCTGCGCGTGGGGAGCGTGATCATCGAAGCCGACCGCCAGCCGGTCGAATCGGTGCGGGATCTGCGCGCGATCATCGACGAGCTGCAGCCGGGAGAGACGCTGCTGCTCTACGTGATCACCGAGACCGCCCGCCGTTTCATCGCGGTTCCGATTCCCGAGTAGCGGGTGGCCGATGCCCGCGCGGAGTTCTCCAGTGACGCAAGCGGATGCGCGCGCGAGGCTCCCCTACGTCTCCCCGGGGCGCTTCGCGCGCCGGCGCTTCGGCGCGCCCGTCTTCCGCGTGGTGGTCGACGCCGGCTTCTCCTGCCCCGTGCGCGACGGTCGCCTCTCCCGCGGCGGCTGTCTCTTCTGCAGCATCGACGGCTTCCGCCCCCCGACCAGTCGGCCGCACTGGTCTCTGGCGGAACAGGTGCGCCGAGCCCTGCCGCGCCTGCGCGCGCGCTACCCCCGCGCGCAGGGGCATCTGATCTACTTCCAGCCCTACACGAACACCTACGGCGATCCGCGCCGCCTCGCGCGCCTCCTGGCCGAGGCGCGCGGCATCGAAGGCACGCTCGGCATCTCGCTGGCCACGCGGCCCGACGCGCTGCCGCCGGAGATGCTGGGCCTGCTCGCCGAGCAGGCCCGCGAGGGATTCCTCCAGGTCGAGCTGGGAATCCAGTCCACGGACGAGCGCGCGCTCGAGATCATGGAGCGTCATCACACCTGGCGAGACGCACAGCGGGCGATCGCCGCCTTGCGTGAGCGCGACATCCGAGTGGGCGCCCAGATGATCCTCGGCACACCCTGGGAGAGCCGCGCCTCGCAGCTGCGCGGCGCCGCCCGCATCTCGCGCGCCGGGGTCGAGGCGGTGAAGCTGCATCAACTGCAGCTGCTCCGGGGCAGCCGGCTGGCCGCGCGCGGGCCGGCGGCAACGCTGCGGCTGCCCTCGGCCACCGAGTACGTCACCCTGGCCGCGGACTTCCTCGAGCGCCTCGCACCGGAGATCGTCGTCGAGCGTCTGGTCGCCCGTGCGCCCCGCGCGCTCCTGATCGCGCCCCGCTGGGAGTCGACCCCCGCC
>WJJG01000057.1 GCA_014729815.1 Candidatus Eiseniibacteriota bacterium | reverse complement strand
TGTCGATTCCTCATGCGATTTCGGCGTACCCAGGCGAGGGAGCCGCGGAGGCATGCGCCTTCAAGGCCATGCAAAGCAACGACCTGCGAGCGCGCTGCGACTGTCGGCCTCGCGCCCGTCCGATCGCCCTAGTGATTGCCCTTACTTGACGATGGGGGGGTTCACGGAGTAGAATTCCGGCTGGTAGGCGAGGAGTGTTCAGGATATCGACAGAGGCACGTTTCCACTGTTCACCTCCTTGACAGCCGGATCGCCACATAGGACCTCCTACCCACGCGACCGATCCGGCGCCTGTGCCACCGTTCATGTTAGACAGGCCCCATGCCAGAGCGTCGTGCACAAGTTTCGGGCCGCCGTGCGCCAGTGGACTGCGTAGCGCGCCGTACGCCGTGGCGATCCCGCGAGCGTAGCCCGTCAAACCCGACCCAGCCGGGAGCCACAGAGCTCATTGGCTCTCCTCTCGACCGAACCAGCGGGTACCGGGGGAGGTGTGGTGCGGAGGCGGCCTACCGGGTACGTTCGAGCGAGAGGAGGGTCCCCCACACGTGAGTCTGATCACCCAATCCTTCAGCATTGCTGCTTGGGCCTGGCGAGGGGCCGGGAGCCTCATGCTCCGGCCCACCCTCTGGGTTCCGATGCTCCTGGTGGCGGCCGTTCAGCTTCTGGCGCTGCTCTTCCTGCTCTCCTTCCACCACTCCGCCCTGCTGCCGATCGCCTTGCCGGTGGTGCGCCTGCTCGGAGGAGAGGCGGCGACCCACTACCCGAATCTCTACTTCGCGCTGCCCAACATGTTCTTCGAGATCAACCTGTTCGTCACCGCGCTGGTCAGTTCGATCGCGGGGGGCGCGGGCGCGCTGCTCTTTGCGAGGGCGTACGGGATCGAGGGCTTCGCTCGCCCCTGGCGGGCGGCGCTGCGCCGTGCCCCCGCTCTGATCGCCGTCGGCATTTTCCTGGTGCTGCTGGTCTACGGCGTCTCGCGCGCCTCCGGACTGGTCCCGCGCGAAGCGATTCTGGGCGACGCCTTCGTGCGCTGGGGCGTGCGCCTGGGAGTCCTGCTGGTCTTCATCGTCATCGAGAGTCTGCTGGCGTATGCCACCGCCTGGATCGTGCTCATGGGAGAAGGACCCGGCGCCGCGGTGCGTGATTCGGTGCGGGTCGCCGGACACACCTTCCCGCCCACCCTGCTGGTCGTGGGCGTGCCGGCGCTGCTCTTCTTCCCCCTCTCCTATCTGGCCGGGCGAGTCGATCTGATCGCCGGCAAGCTGAGCCCCGAGGTCATGGCCGGCCTCGTGATCGCGCAGATCCTCCTGGGGATCCTGCTGACCTTCTTCGTGGTCGGTGCGGTGACCCGGCTCTTTCTCTGGCGTGTGGAGGCGGCACGATGAATCGTACGATCGCTCTTCTGGCTCTCGCCCTGCTGCTGACCTCCTGCAGCAGCGACACGGACATCGGCCGCCGCTATCGCGCCGAGCGCGCCTTCTGGCAGGCCAGTTGGGAACAGCAGAATCTCGGTATTCGCCCTGAGGAGGTCGCGCGGGAACGCTGGGAGTCGCTGGCAGAACGCTTCGAGGCCATCGGCCGCGAATACGCCAGCGTGCCCGACACCGCGCACGCTTCGCAGGCCGAGCAGCAGATTCGCGCGATCGCCGCGCGCGCCTTCTTCACGGCCGCCCAGATCCGCGACGGGATCGGGGACTCGGCGCGGGTCGACGAGATCCACCAGCACCTGGCCCGCAACTTCGACGACCTTCCCGAGGTGGCCGCCGAGATCGCCATGGCCCGCGGCATGCTTGCCGAACGGCGGCGGCAGTTGGATCGCGCCGCCGGCTTCTACGAACGGATCATCGACCGCGTCGCACCGGACCCCGAGGGCGCCGGCGCCGAGACCGTGGTCCTCAACCTCCCCCTGCGTATCGCGCGTCTGCGCAGCACCGCGGCGCCGGAGGAGCGCTCGGCCGACGACTATGCCACGGCGCGCTCCTACTACGAACGGATCCTCGCGGACGAGGAGACCGGTCCGGTTCTGCGTGTCGAAACGCTGGCGCGTCTGGCCGAGCTGGCCACCGATCTGGAGGCCTGGGACGAGACGCTGGATCGCCTGCGCACGATCGAGTCCGAGCTGCGGGCCATGGAGGAGCCGCTGCGGGAACCCTGCGACGTACGCTACGCCATCGCCGGCATCCAGCGCCGCTCGGGCGCCGATCCCGATACGGTGCGCGCCACCTTGGCCGGGATCCTGCGCGACTACCCCGACTGCTCGCAGGCGCCCCAGATCCTCCTCAACCTGGCGCAGACGGCCGCCAGCCTCGAGCGGATCGACGAAGCGCTCGGCTACCTCGATCGCGTGGTCGACGAGCATGGCGAGGATGTCACCATCGGCTCGCAGGCGCTGCTGGCCAGCGCCCGGCTGCTCGAGAGCCGCGGGCGCTGGCCGGAGGCGCTCGAGGCCTATCGCAGCATCCCGGTGCAGTACCCCCTCAGCGAGCCGGCCCTGATGGCCCCGCTCGAGATCGCCGCGCACCACAACCGCGCGGGCGACGCAGAAGCCGCCGAAGCCGCCCTGGCGCGCGCTGCGGAGGAGTACCGCCGCTTCATCGACCGCTATCCCCCGGGCCCCATGACGGCCATGGCTCGCGAGCGCCTGGCCCAGACCCTGGCGCTGCAACAGGAGTTCGATCAGGCCATCGACGAGATGATCTCGCTGGGCGACGAATTCGCTCAGACGCCGCGCGGCGCGATGCTCCTGATCACCGCCGGGCGGATGGCGGCCGCCGAGCTGGCCGATACCGCCCGCGCGGTGGCAATCTTTGAACATATCGGTGAGATCTATGCCGATACGGATATCGGACGGCAGGCCTTGCAGGAAGCGGAGATCCTACGAGGAAGCACGATGCAATGAGTCTGCAGCAGACGATCCTGATCCTGGCGCTGATCGGCACGCTCCTGCCGGTCGTGGCCGTGCTGATCCGCGGCCGCGCGCACCGGGTCCTGGTGCTCGCCACGGTGCTGACCGCGGCGGCGGTCGCGTTGCACCTCTTCAGCGTCCTGCGCCTGGTGGTCGTGGGACCGATCGCCATCAAGACGGTCTGGGTCTACGCCCTGGTCGCTTCGGCCGTGCCGGTCCTGCTGGCCGGCTATCTCTTCTCGGCTTGCTTCGGGCGGGAGTGCCCCGACGATTCGCTGCGCGCCTGCCGGCGGGTCTTCTTCCTCCTGGGCCTCGGCGGCCTGGTCTTCCTGGTCGTGCTGCAGCGTCCGGAGTTCCTCACCGGCTATGATTGGCGCGGGGGCGCCGGCACGATCTACCTCGGTTACGTCGGCAAGGCCTTCGCCAGCTATCTGCTGGTCGGGATCGTCCTGATCGGACACAACTTCGAGAAGACCTACCGCCTGACCACCTCCGAGACGCGCCCGCACTTGCGTCTGGCCTACCTGGGATTCTTCGGCGTGCTCGGCTTCTACACCTTCCTTCTGGCCACCGGGCTGCTCTACGCCTCGGTCGGCCTGGGCAAGCTGGTGGCGGCCGGCATCCCGATCGCCCTGGCCGGGGCGACGACCGCCCACGGCTATCTGCGCGGATCGGTCGTCGATGCGAGCACGCGCGTCTCGCGCAGCGTGGTCTACTCCTCCTTCACGGCCCTGGCCGCGGGCATCTTCGTTCTGGCGATCGGCGTGGTCGCCCAGGTGGCCACCCTGACGCGCTGGTCGCCGGATGAGATCCTGATCGTCACCGTCAGCTTCGTGGCCGTGCTCGTCGCGGTCCTGCTGCTCTTCTCGAACCGCTTCCAGCGAGCCGTGCGCCGCTACATCGATCGCAACTTCTACGTCAACCGCTACGACTATCGCACGCAATGGTCGCGGATCACGGAGTTCCTCGAGGGAGCCGCCGACCGGGAGACCCTGATCCGGCGGCTGGCTCCCTTCCTGACCGAGACCTTCGCCGCCGATGCGGTCACGATCACGCTGCGCAACGAGGCTACCGGCGACTTCGAACCGGTGCATGGCAAGGGAGTCGACGCCGGGGTGACACTGGGCGCGGACTCGCCGCTCTGCGAGCAACTCGCCGCCGGGCGCAAGGCGCTGCTCCTCGATCGCAAGAGCGACGATCTGTCCTACATCCCGATCTACGCCGAGAACAGCGGCTGGCTGGACGCCACCGCCAGCCAGATCGTCGCGCCGCTGCTCCACGCCGGCGAGCTGGTCGGTCTCTTGGGACTCGAGCGGCGTGACGAAGACGACCGCTTCACCTACGAGGACGTCTCGCTGCTCGATGCGATCGCCGCGCACGTGGCGGCCATGCTGCGGTCGCTGCAGCTCATCCAGGAGCTCTCCGAGACGCGCGAGAGCCAGCTCATGTCGCAGTGGAGCCGGATGATGCTG
>WJJG01000056.1 GCA_014729815.1 Candidatus Eiseniibacteriota bacterium | reverse complement strand
GGCTTCGGCGAGCAGTTCTTCGACTCGCTGACCGGCCCGCTGGTCGGCCATGTCCAGATCCATCATCCCGAATACCGTG
The DNA here is from genome assembly GCA_014729815.1 of Candidatus Eiseniibacteriota bacterium. Taxonomy (GTDB): domain Bacteria; phylum Eisenbacteria; class RBG-16-71-46; order CAIMUX01; family WJJG01; genus WJJG01. The sequence continues at coordinate 16,682 of WJJG01000056.1, read as the reverse complement.
AGGAGCGCTCGATCGACCTGACGCTCGACGACCTGGGCGCGAAGCTCTCCACCGTGCGCGCGCAACCGCAGGTCACGCAGGCGGCGGCGCGCATCTATGCGCCCGCGCTGGTGGCGCTCGAGCGCGAGGGCTTCATGGGGATGGTCGTCGGCGCCGATCCGGCTGCCGAAGCGCATGAGGGCGGACTGCTCGCCCAGGCGCCCGCCGACTCGCTGGGCGATCGGCGCGTGCTGGTGGGCTACGGCTTCGCGCGCCAGCATGAGATCGAATCGGGAATGGAGTTGGCGATCGTCGGACAGGACGTCGATGGTTCGATCGCCAACAACCTCTTCGACGTGGCCGCGGTGATCCCCTCGACGGTCGATCTGGTGCACAGCTCGGGCATCGTCATGTCGCTGGCGGATGCGCAGGAGTTCCTGCGGCTTTCGGATGCTGCGCACGAGATCATCGTGCACGTCCGCGATCGGGAAGAGGCCGCTGCCGCGGCGGAGAGCCTGCGCGCGCTGCCCGAGCTGCAGGGTGCCGAGGTGCTTCCGTGGCGGGAGCTGGTCTCCTTCGTGATCGGCATGCTGGAACTGATCGACGTCTGGGGCTTGCTGGTGCTCTTCATCGTGTTGATCGCCGCGGCGGCGGGGATCGCCAACACGCTGCTGATGTCGACCTTCGAACGAACGCACGAGATCGGAATGCTGCTCGCCCTGGGCTGTGGGCCGGGACGGCTGGCGCGCATGATCCTGCTCGAGGCGGCTTTCCTGGGGCAGATCGGAGTGCTCGTCGGCAGCGCGCTGGGGGTCGGGCTCGTCCTGGTCACATCCCAGACCGGACTCGACTACGCGGCTCTCGGAGGCGGCGGCACGTATGAGGTCGCGTGGCAGGGCGTGATCGCCACGACGAAGACCTATCCGGTTCTCGAGCCGCGTGATGTGATCGTCGGGGCGGTGGCCGTGCTGCTGACGTCGCTGATCGCCTCGCTCTGGCCGATGGTGCACATCCTGCGACTGCAACCGGTGGAGGCGTTACAGAAATGAGGGGTTCGCTGACCAACCGCTACGCCATGCGCAGCCTGCGCCGCAACCTGCGCCGCACGCTGCTCTCGATCATCGGCGTGGCGATCGGGATCGCCGTCGCGCTCTTCATGGCGGCGCTGATGCGCGGGAGCGACGAGCTGCGCGTGCGTTCGATCGTGGCCAGCGGCTTCGGGCACATGCGCATCGCCCACGCCGAATGGGAGCAGAGCCGCGATCCCGATTTGCGGTTGGAGAATTGGCGCGCCGAACGCGACACCGCGCTGGCCTTGCCCGAAGTCGAGGTGGCGGCGCCCCGCGCGCGAAAGACGGCCCTGCTGGCCTTCGGCACGCGCGTGGTGGGGGCCGAGCTGCTGGGCGTCGATCCGGTGGCCGAGCTGCGCTTCAACCGCATCGCGCAGGCGGTCGACGAGGGGCGCTATCTGGAAGCGGGCGAGGAAGGGGCGGTCGTGGTCGGCGCAACCATCACCGAGCATCTCGATGTCGAGCTGCACGACGACCTCTATCTGACCGTCGTCGGCCGGGACGGCCAGATGCAATACGCGATGCTGCGCATCGTCGGCATCGTGCGCACCGGCAGCCGCGAGATGGATGCGGGGGTCAGCCACGTGGACCTGGGCGAGTTCATGCGCATCACCGGCTACGAGGGCGCCGGCGAGATCACCGTGGTCCTCGAGGATCCGGATGAGATCCCCGAGGTCGCCGAGGCACTCGCCGCGCGTCTCCCGGAAGGGGACGTCGTCCTGCCCTGGCAAGTGGTCCTGCCGACCCAAGGGGCGGACGCGCAGAACGACGCCGGATTCATGGGCATGATCATCGTCATCGTCATGCTCGTGGTGACGCTCGGAATCGCCAGCGCGCGCATGACGGCCATCCTCGAGCGCAAGCGCGAGTTCGCCGTGCTGCTGGCGTTGGGGATGAAGGGGCGTCAGGTGGTCGGGCTCGTGTTCCTCGAGTCCGTGGCCACCGGCGCGCTGGGCGCCGCGCTCGGTCTGCTCCTGGTGACGCCACTCGTGCACTACACGACGACAGAGGGGATCGATTTCGGAGCGCTGATGGGGGGGGACTTCCACATCGAGGGCGTGCTCATCGATCCGGTGATCTACAGCGACATGGGTCTCTGGATGATCCCCCAGGCGCTGGGTATCGGGCTGTTGGCGACCTTCCTGGCCTCGCTCTATCCGGCGTGGCTGGCCGTGCGCACCGATCCCCGCTCGGCGCTCAGTCTGCGAGAGGGGTAGCGGACGCCGAACGACGCTTGGCGATGCGAAGCGGTGCCGGGCGGGAGGCGCGCGCGATCAGCGGCTCGTGGAGTGCGCGCGCGGGAGAAGTGGAGCTAGAGACATGCCGGACACACTCGTCGAGCTGAAGGGTGTCACCAAGGAGTTTCGCAACGGCGAGATCGTCGTCCGCGCGCTGCGCGGAATCGATCTGGTGATCCGCCAGGGGGACTTCATGGCGCTGGTCGGTCCCAGCGGCAGCGGGAAGACGACGCTGCTCAATCTGATCGGGGGACTCGATGTGGCCACCAGCGGCACGGTGCACGTATTCGGCCGGAATCTGGCGCGGATGAGTCGGCGTGAGCGCGCGCTGCTACGCCTCGAGTCGCTGGGCTTCGTTTTCCAGGCCTACAATCTGATTCCGGTACTGACCGCGCGGGAGAATGTCGAATTCGTGCTGGAGCTGCAGGGCGCGCCCGACCGTCGCCGACGGGCGCTGGATGCGCTGAAGGAGGTCGCCCTCGAAGCAGAGATCGACCGCCGGCCGAGCGAGATCTCCGGCGGACAGCAGCAGCGGGTGGCCGTGGCACGTGCAGTGGCCGCGCGCCCGAAGCTGGTGCTGGCCGACGAGCCCACGGCCAATCTGGATAGCGAGAACGCCGAGGCGCTGCTGAAGATGATGCGCACGCTGCGCGACGAGCATGGCATGACGTTCCTCTTCTCGACACACGATCCCCTGGTCGTCTCCTGGGCCTCCCGGGTCGTGAAGCTGCGCGACGGACGGGTCGTCAGCGACGAGACGCGCGATTCCGAGAAGGAGGCGGCGCGTGATGCGTAGCGGGGCCGTCTCGTTGCGGCTCGTGCCGGCTATGACGCTGAGCCTGGCGCTCCTGCTGCCGACCCTCTGCCCGGCAACGGCCCTGGAGCTCTGGTCAGATGCGATGGGCAGCCGGAAGGTCTCGCTGCGCGGATCGCTGAAGTGGACGAATCTGCTCTCCCATGCGCCGCGGGATACGATCCTCTACCCGCAGCGGTGGAGCACGGCCTCGCTCTTTCGCGGCCGGCTGGGGCTGGAGGTGCGGCCCGCGGGTTGGCTGCGCGCGGAAGTGGCCTACGAGCATCGCGCGCGCATGGTCTCGGAACAGTCGGGCGCCGGGGGGGGTGCCGCGATCCTGCCGCCGGAGGTCCCAGCGCCCTACCGGCTCGCGCCGGCCGACGAGTCGTTGCTCGAGATCGGTGGCACCTTCGAGTACCGGCACGAGTTGGATCGCTGCCGGCTGACTGCGCGCGCGGGGGCGGCGGATGTCACCGTCGGGCGCCAGGCGGTCGGCTGGGGGCGGGGCGTGCTCTTCAGCGCGGTGGATATCTTCGCGCCCTTCACGCCGCTCGAGAGCGATCGGGAGTGGCGGCGAGGAATCGACGCGGTGCGCGGGCAGTGGGCGGTGAGTCATCGCCTGGCGGTGGAGATGATCGCGGCCCTGGGCGATGCGATGAAGTCCTCGGCATTCATCGGCCGAGTGCACGGACGGCTGGGGGATCTCGAGGCGGCCCTGCTGGCGGGCCGGCGGCGCGAGGATGACTTCTACGGTTTGTCCTTCTCCTCGCCGGTCTGGAACGCCGAGGTGCACGGTGAGCTGGCGTTCTTCCGTACGCCCGAAGCGATCGCTGGCGGGGGCGCGTTCGCAACAGACGATTTGGCCGTCAAGACCGTCACGGGGGCGTCGTACAGCTTCGAGCTGCCCTTCGGTCTGCCTGCCGATCTCCCCGCCGGAGTGATGCTGCTCGGTGAATACCACTACTCCGGATTCGGTCTGCCGGATCTCGAGGCGCTCGATCGCTGGCGGGGCGAATCCGACTTCACCACTCGGCTTTCGCTGGGAGACTCCCAGATCCTCGGACGCCACGCCGGCGCAGTGCAGCTGACCTACGGCTTTGCGACCATGACCCCGGTCAGTCTGAGCTGGGTCTTCAGCCCGGGCGACGCATCGGGGGTAGTGGTCCCGGCGCTGACCTGGGTGGCGTCGGATCAGGTGACTCTCAGCGCGAACGGCTACCTGCCCTACGGCGAAGCGCCTGTGGAGGGAGCGCCGCGCAGCGAGTACGGAGGCACGCCGACCAGTGGGCTGGTGCAGATCGGGTTCTACTTCTGATTCGATCGCCGCACGGACAGCGGGGTGGGCGCGCCGGGCGTCCCCTCGCGGGTGCGCTGGAGATCGGACGGGCGGATGGCCATGACACAGACCGTGGCCGGGGATAGAGGGAGATGCTCGCCCAACGCCTCGTCCCAATCCTGATCGTGGCCCTCGGCGCGATCCTGATCGCCTACGGCGGCGTCTATTTCATCTGAGAGGCGACCGGCTGGACGGAGGGACTGATCGAGCGTCGCCTCTATCCCGAGCGCCAGCGCCTGCGTCGTATGCTCGCGGAGTTTCTGACCTCGACCGCCGCGCTGCCGGACCTCATGTCGTTCTGGAACCGGCTGCGGGGATATCTGCGCGAGGGGCTCGGCATGGATGCCGTGCGGCCGCTGCTGCGACGCGAGGCGGACGGCGACCGGGTCGATGCCCGCGGCGGGGCCGTACCGCTCGAGCGCGGCGGGGCGCGCGAGCGCGTGCTCAGCCGAGAGACGCGCGCTCTGATGGTCGATGAAGCCCTGGCCAGAGAGGCCGAGCTGCTCTCGCCGGCCGAAGCGGCGTGGCTGCGAGAGAATCCGACTGCACTCCTGCTCGCCCTGCGTCGTGGTCCGGAGCTGAAGGGCGCGCTACTCCTCAGCTGGCCCTCGTCGAGGGAGCAACTCGGCGCGGCCGATCTGAAGCTACTGACCTCACTCGCGGACCAGATCGCCCTGCAGTACGAGAACTTGCGCCTGCGCGCACTCGCGGGCGGATCTCAGGCAGCTCCGAGCGACGGATAGAACCGATCATGCGCGGCCCCGCGCGTCGCACGGGGCGGCGTTGTCCCGGACCGTTGCCGACGAGGCAGGCCAGAGATGCGCGTAGCGGGATGCCCCCGCGCCCGAACACCGTGGTGGCTGGGCTGCAATCCGTGGCAGTCCGACCACACCGGCGGATCTCATCGCTGCGGCAACTGCCTTTTGGAAAGACACTTGCCGCTTGGCACACCGCTTGGCATGCCGCTTGTCACATGCGGCAGGCATGAAGGCGCGCCTCCTCGTTGCGTTCCTGCTCGCAGGGCTGCTGCTGCCGCTGGCCGACACCAACTCGGCCCGCCGGCGTACGGACTATCTCGCGCGCCGCCGCGCGATGCTGGAGCAGTTGGATTGGGATCGCTTCCTGGGCCGCGCCGACTGGAACACCGGGCATGCGCCGGCGCCGGTACGGATGGGGCGCGCAGCAGCGGCTCGCTGCGGCAGCGACGTGGGGGGAGTTGCGCAGCTTCCCTGGGGTCTCGATCGGGTGGCCCGCCGCCTGATCGCGCTGCGCGACGGAGTGCGCTTCGAGTCCCTGCCCCTCCGCTGGGGTCTGCGCGGCGCGGCGCTTCGAGGGAGGCGCCTGCTGGTCACCCCCGATCTGAAGATCGACCTGGGGCGGGGGTGCGTCGGCGAAACCTACGTCCGCATGGGGGTCCCGCTCGAGGGGCGCTCCTGTCTGTCCCGCACCAGCGTCCACGAAACCGGCCTCGAGCTGCGCGCACACTGGCGCGCGGTCCGGCTCGAGACCGGATGCGATCTACGCTTCCGCGAAGGTGCCGCGCCGCAGTACGAAATTCGCGCGCAGGTCTGCTTCCGCTGAGAAGCGGCGCGAACGGGTGCCCGTGGCGTCGCGCCACCGCACCTATTGGACAACCATGATCTTCCCGCTGCACATGGCGGATCCGCTGCGCAGGCGGAGACCGTAGACACCCGCAGCTTCCGGGCGCGCCAGTCGCAGCTCGTGAGCGCCGGCGCTCCCCGTTCGCTGCACGGTATCCGCGATGCGCCGTCCGAGCAGGTCGAACAGCTCCGCATGCACTCGAGACGCGGTATCGCTCTCGAAGCGCACGACGACCGAGCGGTCCGTCGGATGGCAACGCGCCAGAACCAGCCGCAGGCCCGAGGCGTATGCAGCGGGGCCATCGGGCACGTCGGCACCCGGGATGCCGTCATCGACCTGGTAGATCGTGTCGGTCGTATTCACGGCGATCCAGAGGTACTCGCCGTCGTGGGCGATGCCGTTGGGCGATCCGCCGCCATCGGGGCACGCAAAGGAATCGAGGATGTCGCCGTTCTGCGGATCGACCTTGTAGATGTAGGCCACGCCGCCGACGTCGTTGTCCGAAACCCAGATGACGCCGTCAGCCCAGGTCATTCCGTAGGGGCTGTCTCCGGGCGTCGGGATCTGTCCCAGCACGGTGCCCAGGGAATCGAGCTGCCAGATCTTCTCCGGATCACGCGAATCGTTCAGCCAGAGCGACTCGCCGTCCCAGCCGAGTCCGATCGGCTGGCCATCCCCACCCCCGGGCGCCCCCCACGAATCGCGCACCTCTCCGGAGATCGGATCCATCTTGAATACGGAATTGCAGCTCAGGCAGACCTGCCAGAGGTTGTAGCCGTCATAGGTCAAGCCCTGCGGCATGGTGCCAGCATAGGGCACCATGCCGATGACCTCCCCGGTCTGCGGATCGAGCCGGTAGATCCCGCGCTGCTCGGTCGGAGAGAAGATGACCGAGTAGAGTTCGCCGTCCACCCAGGCGAGGTCGGCGGGATTGTCGCCGGGACAGGGAATCGTGTGCAGCACGTCGCCCATCTCGGCGGCAACCGGAGAGGCGGCGAGGCCACAGGCGAGCAGAAGGCAGGCGAGATGCGGGAATCGGCGGAAGGCGCTGACAAAGGAGTCCATGGAGAACCTCCTTTCTTGTGTGCGACCTCGAAATCGAGCGTCGCGCCCGATTCCGAGAGCGCAGAAGCGGGATGCAAGAGCACACGCAGCACGGTAGTCTACGCAGCGGAATTGTACCCCACGGCGAGGACGCGCGAAAGGTCGCCCCCGCGTACCGCCGCGGCCGGCCGTGAGGAGAACGAGTCCGCGATGGACGCGGGATGCGCGAATCGAAGATGGGGAGGGGAGCGATGGAATTCCTCAAGCAGCTGACTGAGACACCCGGTGTTTCCGGACGCGAGGAGCAAGTGCGCGATCTGATCCGCAAGCACACGAAGGGATGGTGGGACAGCCTCGAGGAGGATCGGATCGGCAATCTGATCGGCACGATCAAGGCCGCCAAGCGCAAGCGTGGGATCAAGGAGAAGGGCGTCGTCATCGGGTGCCATCTGGATCAGATCGGCTTCTACGTGCGTAGTATCGACGATGCCGGCTTTCTGCGCGTCCAGCAGCTCGGCGGGTTCGACGCGCGCAATCTCTTCGCCCGCCGCGTGCGCGTCCTGACCGTCAAGGGCGAGCTGCCCGGCGTTCTGAATCCGATCACCCCGCCGGTCCACATCGCCTCCCCCGAGGATCTCAAGAAGATCCCCAAGATCACCGAGTTCGCCGTCGACCTGGGGATGCCTGTGAGTCAGGTCAAGCGGCGCGTCCATCCGGGCGATCCGGTGGTGATCGAGCAGACCACCGTCGAGATGGGCCAGCTCGTGTGTGGACAGGCGATGGACGACCGCGTCAGCCCCTGGGTGGCGCTCAACGCCATCAAGAAGGCCAAGGGCAAGAACGTCTACGATGTCTACTGGTTGGGCAGCGTGCAGGAGGAGGTTGGTCTGCGCGGTGCGATGGTCGCGGCGCAGAACATCGATGCGGAGGTCGCCATTGCCGTGGATGTCACCCTGGCCGTCGACACGCCGACGATCCGCAAGGAGGACACGATCTCGAAGCTCGGGGACGGCGTGGCAATCAAGGTGATGGACAGCGCCAGCATCAGCACACGCTCGCTGGTCGATGAGTTCGTGGCGTTGGCCAAGCGCAAGAAGATCAAGTACCAGTATGAGCTGCTGCCGCTCGGCGGCACCGACGCCGGCATGCTGCAGCGCCTCGGCGGCGGCCGCCGCACGATCACCCTCTCGATTCCCTGTCGCTACGTGCACACGGTCTGTGAGTCGGTCCACAAGAAGGATCTGACCGCGGCGGTGAATCTGCTGGCGGCCTGGCTGATGGGTAGCTAGGAAGGCCCGGGGCGCGAGAGCTCGCGACAGCCCGGGGCGACAGAGCGCAGGATCGCCCGCGGGAGGAGTCGCCGGATGGCCCGGCGCGACGGCCTCTCGCTACCGTCGCGCCGGCGCTGCCTCTGCTGAGTCCTCGTGCCACAACCTGGCTGGCACGGCGCCGACTCCGCGGAACATCCGCCAAGGATCCCCTCGAGCGCGCCGATCTTGTCGTAGCACGAATGCCCCCGCCGAGAGATATGTAGTCCGGGTCCCCGCAACGGGCTCGGGTTTCGTCGCGGATGAAGGGTGAAGCCATGCCGTCAGGCCCCAAGACCGTACGCGTCTTGATCATCGGGGCTGCCGTAGTATCGGTGGTGCTCAATGTCCTGCTCTTCCGGGCCCTCTCGAAGGTCCTCGGATGCGGCGAGATCGCGCAAGTCGCCACGGGGGCGGCGGTCGAAGAGGTGCTCTCCGACAGCCGAGCGGGTGATGGGGGCTCTCGCGGGATGGACCGGTCGACCGCGAGGGATGGCAGCGACCGCGAAGCCGCCATACCCGCCGCCGCTGGCGCCTCCCAACCAACCCCCGAGCAGCAGCGACGCATCGAGCAGCTCGAGTCGATCGGCTACCTGGCCGGCTCGCGCCCGGCGACCGACAAGAAGAGCGTCACACGATTCGTGCCCGGCCAGGCATGGGACGGGCTCAACTTCTACGTCTCGGGCCATGACGCCGGTGCCACCCTGATCGACATGCAGGGCCGCGAGCTGCATGGCTGGCACTGCGAGGCCGCGCGCGCCTGGCCCGATCGGGAGTGGGGCCGCACGGCGAAGAAGCGCGGTGAGGTCTACGACTTCTGGCGTCGCGCGCACGTCTTCCCCAACGGTGATGTGCTAGCGATCTTCACCGGTGTGGGACTGGTCAAGCTGGATCGCGACTCGAGCATCCTTTGGGCGCAGGAAGGCGGCTTTCACCACGATCTCCACGTCGCGGCGGATGGACGCATCTACGCCTTGACCCGAGAAGCCAAGCTGCTACCACGCATCAACGAGCAGGCGCCGATCCTCGAAGACATGGTGGCGATCCTCGACGCCGCCGGAAACGAGCTCGAGCGCTTCTCGGTGCTCGAGGCGCTCGAGGCGTCTCCCTATCGCTCGCTGCTCTGGCACAACGATCGCGAGGGCGACTTCCTGCACACCAACACGATCGAACTCCTTGACGGGCGTCTGGCCGGCCTCGACCCGCGCTTCCGGGCCGGGAATCTCCTGATCTCGATCGTGGGGTTGGATGCGGTCTGCGTGATCGGAGGGGAGAGCGAGCGGGTCGAATGGGCCTCGTCCTCCCTATGGAGCTACCAGCATCAGCCGACGGTCATCGACAGCAGCCACATGATCATCTTCGACAATCATGGCAACTTCGGCAACTCGCGTGTGCTGGAGTTCCAGCCTCTGACCCAGGAGAGCGAATGGATCTTCGCCGGTACACCCGAGGATCCGATCTGTTCGGGGTCGGGCGGCTCCTGTCAGCGTCTTCCCAACGGCAACACGCTGATCACCGAGTCGGATGCCGGTCGGGCGCTCGAGGTGACACGGGGAGGGACCGTGGTCTGGGAGTTCCATGTGCCCTATGAAGTCGAGCTGCAGGAGGCCAAGGCGCCCACGCTTTTCGAGGTCATTCGGCTGGCCCCCGACTTCGGCGCCGATTGGTTGGAGGGTTCCTGAGAGAGGGACGCGGCAGTCGCTCCAGCCGACGATCGGCAGGCGAAAGCAAGCCAGCGGGGCCGGACCCTCGAGTCCGATCCCGCTTCTCACGCGCAAGGATACATCTCATGCAGGCCCGCCGGAGGCGCCCACGGCCCTGAGCTCCGGGGCGACCAGATCACGAGCGAACGCCTCGATCGTCGTCGGCGTCGTCGTCTGCTCCGTTCGGGGGTACTCGGCGCGGAGATGTCCGCTGCCGCAACCTCGGCGTTGTCTCGCGTGGCGATCAGCGGCAGGCGCGCATCCGGCAGTACGGGCAGGAAGATGCTCTGTGACTCGCGCATCGTCCGCAGCCCGCTCTGGAAGTTCTCCATGAAGTAGGCCGGCCGGAGGATCGTGAGGCCGGCGGCGACCTCGCGGAACTCCTCTTCGGCCACGCGGAGACCGGCGACCGGCCCGGTACCCGAATCCAAATGCCCGCCGATGCTCGAGAGCAACACCACGTGCGGGATCCGATTCGCCCGCACGGCCGCAACCCCGCGGGCGATGACCTTTTCCTGCCACGCCTAGAAGTCGGGCGCCTGGATATCGGGCGGCAGGACCCAGAAGAGCGCCGATGTCGCGTGTGGCCTGCGTGACGTACTCCGCGTCGGCGAGATCGCCGGCGAGGAGTCGAGCTCCACGCACGCGCTCCTCCTCCAGCTTCGAGGGATCACGCGCGAGGAGAACCAGATCGTGGCTCCCCCCGGTCGAGCAGCTTCTTGACCGTCTGACGTCCGACCTTCCCCGTAGGGGTGGTGATGGCGATTCGCGTGGCCCCCCTCCTTTCCCGTGAACTCCACGGCCCGCGCGGGGCATCCAGAGATGAGAGCTCGTCGTATCGATCCCAGCGGGCGCACAACAGCCGATGGAGGCGCAGGTTCCGTCTCCCGCGCGACGGACGGCTCCGCTATACTGGCCTGCCGACGAACTGGTTGCGGCGCAGTTGCTGCCGGGAGGATCCGATGCCCGAGTACACCGATTTCTACCGTCTTCGGGATGAGCTCAGCGAGGAGGAGCACCGCCTGCGCGAGATGGTGCGCGCCTTCGTTGTCCAGAAGTATCTCCCGATCCTCGCCGAGCACTACGAGGCTGGGAGCTTCCCGCTGGAGATCGGGCGCGAGCTCGGCAAGCTCGGCCTGCTGGGCATGAAGTACGAAGGCTATGGCTGCGCCGGGGCGACCAGCACCGACTACGGGCTGGTCTGCGAGCAGCTCGAGTGGGCCGACAGCGGGCTGCGCAGCTTCATGAGCGTGCAGACCTCCCTGGTGATCCATCCGATCCACACCTGGGGCAGCGAGGAGCAGAAGCGCAGGTACATCCCGAAGCTGGCCAGTGGAGAACTGATCGGCTGCTATGGACTGACCGAGCCGGACCACGGTTCCGATCCCGGCGCGATGATCACTCGCGCGGTGCGGGATGGCGGCCACTACGTCCTGAGCGGCGCCAAGATGTGGATCACCAACGCGACGATCGCCGATCTGGCCGTGGTCTGGGCGAAGTGCGACGACACGGTGGCCGGTTTCCTCGTGGAGCGCGGCACGCCCGGTTTCACGACCGTCGAGACGAAGGGCAAGCTCTCCCTGCGCGCTTCGGTGACCGGCGAGCTGGTCTTTGATGAGTGCCGCATTCCGGCCGCCAATCGGCTGCCCGATGCCGCCGGCCTGCGCGCGCCACTCTCCTGTCTCAACGAGGCGCGTTTCGGGATCTGTTGGGGGGCGATGGGCGCCGCGGCCGCCTGCTACGAATCCGCCCTGGCTTATACGCGCGAGCGCACCCAGTTCGAGCGCCCGATCGCCAGCTTCCAACTCACCCAGGAGAAGCTCGTCTGGATGCTCGCCGAGATCACTGCCGGTCAGCTCCTCAATCTGCGTCTGGGACGGATGAAGGACGCCGGGCGGACCCAGCACTGGCACGTCTCGCTGGCCAAGTACAAGAACGTGAGTGCGGCGCTCGAGATCGCGCGGGCGGCCCGTGGACTTCACGGCGCCAGTGGGATCACGCTCGAGTACCCGCCGCTGCGCCACGCCGCGAATCTCGAGAGCGTGTTGACGTACGAAGGGACGCACGAGATCCACGCCCTGGTGGTCGGCCGGCAGATCACGGGGGAGGACGCCTTTCGATAGGCTGGCGCGCCGGGCGGGTGCCTAGGGGCGCCAGTCCCCGGTGGCCACGAAGGGCGCCCAGTAGAAGGGATGCGTGGACAGCCCGCGCTGCCGCCGCTCTCGCAAAACGCGCCGGCTGGCGGCGCGCACCGCCTCGCAGGCGCTCCGATCCCTCTGCAGGCCGGCTTCGTAGAACGCCTCCATCCAGATGCGGGCGGCTTCGTCATCGATCGACCAGAGGCTGGCAACCAGACTGCGGGCCCCGGCGATGCGCACGGCGCGCGCCAGTCCCAGGATGCCTTCCCCGGCCACGATGGCGCCGCCGCCCGACTCGCATGCCGAGAGCACGACCCAGTCGGTGCCCGACAGATCGAGCGCCGCGATCTCCTGGGCGGTGAGGATGCCGTCGTCGCGATCGGCGTCGCCGGCGCCCCGCAGATTGGCGCCGGCGAGGGCCAGGCCCGCGAGGAGGAGCGGATTCGCGGGCACACCGGTCCCGGCGGTGCACTGCGGATCGAGGAAGAAGGCATGCGTGGCCACGTGAAGCAGGCGCCGCTGCGTCGCGGACTGCTTGACCGCGTCCTCACTCGCGGCTGCTCCGGTGAGGACCAGAACCGGGGCGTTCGCCGTCGCGGATGATCTCGGGGACGCCAGACGATCGCGGCAGTAGCCGGCCACCCGCTCGACCTCTTGGCGGGCGGCGGGCAGCAAGGGGAAGGAGCGCGTGCGCAGCTCACGACAGGGTGGCCGTGCACCGCGGAAGAGTTCGCGGGGCGGCGCGAGCAACGTGCGATGCGGTGTGGCTGCCCGGGGGATGCGCGCCGCGACCTCCGGGAGCGCGTCGAAATCGGGCGCGCCCACGATCAGCGCGCCGCCGGCCGGTGCGGCCGGTGGGGTCGCACCGAGGAGGTCACGCTCCGCCGGCAGCAGATGGATCACGCTCCGTCCCTCGACGAGGTACCTACCGTCCGGGGCCGGCAACGCATCCGGGTTGATCAGGTGGAGCTGGCCATCGGGCACTAGGAAGACGCGCGTGATGTGCGGGAGCCGGGCGAGGATCGGGTCCCAGATGATCTCACGCAGCATGCCACCCAGCCGATCGCAGGTCGCCTGTGCGGCAGGGGCGTCGTCCGCGCGGCGCTGGTCATCCCCGGCCGCCGCCCGGCGCCAGTCGGCGATCAGTCCATCGAGGCCGGTCCCGTCCGCGATCGCCAGCGTCCACGGTGGGGACGCTCCGGCGCTCTGGACGAAGACCCGATACCAGGGCTGCCTGCCTCGACCGCTCTGGGACTCGCGTGCAGAGCGCTCGAAGTGCACGAAGGCGACCAACGCACTGCCCTCGGGCAGTGCACCGGCGACCTCCGTCCAGCCTGCGCTCCCGAGCTCGGCGTCGTCCCCACGCGTGGCCCGGGCGAGCTGCCGCTCGAGCCGTTCGTACTCGCGCCGAGCATCGTCGAGTACGCGCCGGTAGATATCGGCATCGCCCTCCTCGGGACCGCGCAGGGTCAGGTTGGCCAAGCGCGAGCAGGCGGTGCGATACTCCGTGAGCAGGCCGGCCAGCTCGGGGTCACCGGCGATCGTGCTGCGGCGTGTGCGTGCGGCCATCTCCTCGAAGATCACCGCCCGCGAACGGATCCGTGCATCCCAGATCCGGGCAATCAGGTCGCCGCCCGAGAACGAGTCGCTCAAGGTCAGAGCCAGATCGAGGCTCGGCCGCCCCTGCTGCGCGTACTGAAGTGCCTGTCGCTCGGGCAGACCACGCAGGGTCAGCCGCAGGTGTTCGGTCTGGACCCGCTCCGCGCGCAGCGCATGCTCGGCGGCTGCGCGATCGTTCCCTCGGTGGAACTCGACGACGGCCAGGTCGTGGGCGTACTCCGCCACCCGCGGGTGAGCGGGGCCGAGCTCCGCCTCGGCGATCGTCAGGGCGCGGGTCAGTTGGCGGTAGGCAGCGTCCCAGCGACTCTCCTCGATGGCGATGCGGGCAAGCGAGTGCAGCGTCTCGGCGACCTCCGGGCTCTCCTCCCCGATGTCTCGGGCGCGCAGCGCCAAGGCGCGCTCGTGGTGCGTGCGGGCTGCGGCCAGGTTGCCTTCGGCGAAGGCCAGACGGCCGAGGGCCTCATCGAAGCTGGACATGTAGGGGTGCTCCTCCCCGTGAACGCGTCGCCAGATCCCGCGCGCGCGCTCGACCAGCGCACGTCCCTCGGCCAGATCGCCCGTGCTCCAGAGCGTGTTGCCCAGATTGAGAAGCGCCTCGGCGATGCGCGGATGATCCTCGGGATGAACGGCCTCGCGGATCTCCAGACTGCGGCTCCGGGCCCGCAGCGCTTCGGGGTAGTCGCCCAGCACGACGAAGATCTTTCCCAACAGGCTGTAGGCGTAACCGAGGTCCTCGGTCTCGAGACCTTTGTCCTCGAGCAGGGTGATCTGCTCTTCCAGAAGCGTGCGTCCCTCCTCGTACTCGCCGAGCTGCAGCAGCGTGTTGGCCACGTTCCCGCGTATCGAGATCGATTGACCATCGAGCGATCCGCGGGTCGTCTCATTCATCGCCAGAGACCGCCGGTAGAGCGGCAGCGCCCCGGTGAAGTCGGCGAGCATGTAGCGGATGTTCGCCAGGGCGTTGATCGAGGAGGGCAGATCCTCGTGATCGGGGGGGAGGTGCCCCTCCCGTATGGCAAGGACACGCGCGAAGATCGGCTCGGCCTCGGCATAGGCGCCGGCCATCGCGCGGATGACGCCGATGTGGAAGAGGCTGCTGGCCACTTCGGGGTGCTCGGGACCGAAGTGCTGCTCGTTGATCGCCACCGCCTCGCGCGCGAGTTCGAGGGTCCGCGTCTCCTGGCTGCGGCCGCTTTTCCAGAGCGCGGGTACGAGCGTATCGAGGACGCGCGCGACCCGCAGGGACGTGGCTCCCGAATCACGCACCGAGCGGGCGTACTCGCGCTCGAGGATCGGGATGGCTTCGGCCAGACGCTGCTCGTAGTAGAGGTTGTGTCCGACGCTGAAGGAGTCGACATCGGCCCGCGCGGCGACTGTCGCGCCCCCGGAGTCGGGAGCGGAAGCCGGCACGGCTGCGGGATCGTCGGCGCGTGTCCAGACGCAGGAGGCAAGCAAGGATGCGATCAAGAGCAACGCTACGCGTGCCCCCCCGACCTTGTATCCCGCGCTCGGCGCCCGGGAACGATCCTTGGCGAAGTCACGCGAGGCCATTTAGCGGACCAGAAGGACGGGACGGGACCGACTGCGTGTTCCGTCGCTGAGTCTGCAGATGTAGAGGCCGCTCGGCAGCAGTGCGCCACGCTCGTCGCGGCCATCCCATAGGACCGAACCCTCCCTGGCGATTCCGGGTGTCGGCTTCAGGCGCCGCACCATGCGGCCGACGGCATCGAAGACGGCGAGCGAGGGAGGGAGACTGGCGGGATCCGCACCCCCGGCGCCCTTCACGCCGCACGCATAGGCAATGCGCACCTGACGCGCAAAAGGGTTCGGCTGGGGGCGGCGCAGCTCCAGACGCCCAGCAGAAGGCCCCCGCAGCTCCGCAGCGCCGGCCGAGCAGCCGACCGGCCAGGCGCCGATCCGATCGCATGTCTCGTTGGGCGGACTGAAGGGGGCGCACGGAGAGGCGTCGCGCAAGTGGAAGTCGCGCCCGGCCAGCGAGCAGAGCAGGGGTTCTGCGGTGATGTTGCCGCGCAGAGGGAGTTGGTCTGCGATCAGACCCGTCCAATCACCCTCGTCGTTGCCGAAGAGATCGGTGCAGCCGAACTCCGGGATGGCGATCTCCGCGAGCACGTGCACTGCGCTCCCGGTGTTGAAGGCGATCAGGCAGTTGTAGACTCGGCGCTCGACCTCCCAGTAGTCGTCCCAGCCGTCGGCGATGAGCTGGGCGCTCCCGGCAGCGTCGTTCGAAACGATGGTGCAGTTCCGCAGGATCAGATCCTCGCACGCCTCGATGCCGGATAGGTGCCAAGCGATCGATGCGGCCTCGTTCCCCACGAATGTGCACCCATCACAGCGGATCCCGGATCCGGAGAGGATCTGCGGCGCCCGGTTGTCGGCGAAGAGGCAGTTGTCGCACTGCCAGAGACCGCAGCCGCCGTAGTAGAGGGCGGCCTGCACGTCGATCAGCGGGGAGTCGGAGACGTTGTTCTCGATCACGCAATCGACCAGATAGACATTGTATCCGGTGGCAAGGCTGGCATTGCCGTGTAGATGACAACGATGGAACGTGGCTGCGTCGAACGTGATGAGCGTCTCGGTCGCCCCGGTCACCGTGCAGTCCTCGAGCCGCGCCCCGGATTCGTTCGTGCGGGCCACCCAGGCAACGTCGATGAACTCGCAGAAGCGGAAGACCACGCCGCCGTAGAGGCCGACATCATATCCGCCGGAGCCGTTTCGGAAGCCGATGCCCTCGACCTCGACCTCCTGAAACCCATGCTGTCCGCCGAGCTCATAGCCCTGGAGATCGAGCCAGCAGGCGGCCGGATCGCCGCTCTGCGAGCGCAGCAGGTAGT
>WJJG01000055.1 GCA_014729815.1 Candidatus Eiseniibacteriota bacterium | reverse complement strand
GGCTCGCACTGCGCGCGGTGCGCGCGGCAGCGCGCAGCGGATTGGCCACGCTCATCGTGCGGCTCTTCTTCGCCAACTCGGTGCGCACGCACTTCCGGCTGCTGATCGAGTCGCTGCGCGCGGAGCCGGCTGCAGAGGCGCCGGCGCCTGCGCTGCCGCGGCCCGGCGGTGCGGGGGCAGCGTCCGGCGAGCAAGTGGCGATCTTCCGGGGCTGCACGACGCCGGTGCTCTTTCCCGAGGTCATGCAGGCTTTCGAGCGGTGCTTGGCCCGCCTCGATCTGGCGGTCGCGGATCCATCGTCCCAGGTCTGTTGTGGGGCGCTGCTGCTGCATCATGGCGATATCGAGAGCGCGCGGCGTCTGGCGCGTCGCAACATCGAGGCCTTCGAGGCGCACGACGGAGTGATCCTCGTCGAGGCGGCCGGCTGCGGCGCGGCGCTCAAGGGCTACGGAGACCTGCTGGCCGATGACGAACGCTATGCCGCACGCGCGCGCCGCTTCGCCGCGCGCGTGCGCGACGTCGGGGAGTATCTGGCCGCGCGGCTCCCGGCGCCGCACGAAGCCGCCGCGGCGTCGATGCCGGCCCGTGAGATGGGCGACGCAGCGCCGCTGCTCGTCACCTACCAGGATCCCTGCCACCTGCGGCACGTCCAGGGCGTGGCCGCGGCGCCGCGTCGACTGATCGACGCGCTGCGGGGCGTGCGGCGCGCGGACGCCGGGGAGGCGGATCTCTGCTGCGGCTCGGCGGGCATCTACAATCTGCTCGAGCCGGAGATGTCGCAGCGCCTGGCCGAGCGCAAGGTCGTCCAGCTCGCGGCCACCGGCGCGCAATGCGTCATCACCGCCAATCCCGGGTGTCGCATCCAGCTGGCCGGGCGGTTGCAGCGTGAGGGGATCGCCATGCAGCATCTGGTCGAGCTGTGGGCCGCGCGCGGCGCCGCAGCCGCTGCGAGCGAAGCGGAACCGCGAAGACCCGGCGAGTAAGGAGGGAGGTGCACACCATGGATGAGACCCGCGGCACGACGCCCCCGACGCATCGCGAGGTGCTGCTCGAGTTCTCGATGACCCCGCTCGACAAGGGCGCGTCGGTGAGCCGGTACGTGGCGCGCAGCCTCGATATCATCGACCGCTCCGGCGTGCCCTACCGTATGAATCCGATGGGGACCGTGCTCGAAGGGAGCTGGGAGGAGGTTTGGCGGGTGGTCACGGCCTGCTTCGAGCGCATGCGCGAGGATTGCGAACGCATCTCCGTGGCGGTCAAGATCGACTACAGGGCGGGCCGATCGGATGCGCTGCGGGCCAAGATCGCCTCGGTGCAGAAGCATCTCGGTCGCGATGTTGCGCAGAGCTGAGCGCGGCGGAGTCGCCTGCGCGGCAGGAAGCAGGCCGCGCGTGCGGGAGCGCGCATACGAGAAGGGCGGCCACTTCCGTGGCCGCCCCCAGCCGTAGGGGATCCCAGGAAGCCTCATGCGCAAACCCGCATGATTCCAAGCAGAGGCCGGACCTGGCAGAACTCCCCTGGGCCAGTCTCAACCGGAGGCCGGCGCGGACACCCGTCCGCCGGCCAGATAGAACCCATGGAGGCTGCGGCAGGTAGGCCTCCCACGTCGGTTGTACGTCCTACGCTGCGCGAGCACTCGTCGTGGGTTCGGCTCGCGATCGCACCGAAGGCGGATCGAGCGAGCAGCAGGCAAATCCTTTGCCAAGTTCGAGCGCATGATAGCAGATTTCTTGCGCCATGTCCAGGCGGCGCGCACGCGGGCGGCGAGCTGCAGGGGCGGCCGCGGTCGGGTCCGCGCGCCGAGGTGGTGAAGGAGCATCTATGGATCGATCCGCAAGGTCCAGACTGCCAGTGGAATACATCACCCGGGCGCTCCTGCGCCGCCTGGCCGCCGCAGCGCGCAGGGCGCCTCGGGGCCGTGTGAACCACAACTTCCATGCCTACGATGACGGCTACCAGCGGCTTCTCAACGTCGTCCAGCCCGGCTCCTACATCCGCCCGCACCGGCATGGCCATCCGCCCAAATCGGAGAGCTTCCTGGTACTGCGCGGGGAGATCGGCCTCTTCACGTTCGACGAGCGGGGCGGAATCCTCGAGGCGCGCCACGTGGGCCCCCATCGGGAGACACTCGGCGTGGACATCGCCCCCGGGGTCTGGCACTGCTTCGCCGCGCTGCACGAGGATACGGTGGTCTTCGAGGGGAAGAACGGGCCGTACGATCCGGCCACCGACAAGCAGTTCCCAGACTGGGCGCCCGCCGACGGAGAGGGCAAGGCGCGCGACTATCTGGCGAGCTTGATCGACCGGCTCCCGCGTTCGGCACCTCGCCGCACTCGGGAATCACGCGAAGCCACTTAGCAGCACTCCCGCGCCAGCTCGTCGACATCCTCGCGCCGTCCGAAGATCACGATCCGGTCTCCGTGGCGCAGTATCGTCTCGCGCGTGGGCAGCGCGAAGCGCTCCTCCCCGGGCGCATCCGGGCGTTCGACCAGGATGATCTGGATCCCTCGCCTCTGGCGCAGGTCCAGCGCGGCCAGATCGCGCCCGCAGATCTGTGGGGCGCACTCGAGCTGGGCCAGGACATACCCGCCGACCGTCTCCCAAGTACGCATGCGAGCGGCCGAATCGATCCTTGCGGAGAGCGCGCCGGGAAGATCGACCTTCAGGATCTCCTTGTTATAGGCGTTGATCACGTCGTGGCGCATGATCGTGCCGATCGGCACGCGCGACTCCCCGGCCGGCAGCACGGGCAGCTCCTCGAAGGTGCGCTTGCCGAACTGGCGCATGGCGGTATCCAGCGTATCGTCTTCGCGCACGTAGACCGCGGGGCTGACGGCCAGATCCTCGGCGATCGTCACCGCACGCAGCCCCTCGAGGTGGGGCAGGTTGCGCCGCAGATCATCGACGCTGATCACTCCCACCAGGCCGCCCTGTTCATCGACGGTGAAGAACTCGTAGTGCTGCGACTCGACCATGTGACGGTAGAGGTCGTCGAGCGGGGCGGTGCGCGGCACCAGTTCGATCTCACGGCGCAGCACGTCGCGCACATGCAGCTTGCGCAGGACGTTGATCTCCTGGCCGGCCTGCAGATCGATGCCGCGACGGATCAGCTTGATCGTATAGATCGATTCGCGCCGCAGGCGCTGGGCGATGAAGGTGCCCAGGATGCAGGAGACCATCAGGCCCAGGATCACACGATAGTCGCCGGTCATCTCGAAGATGATCAGGATCGCCGTGATCGGCGCGTGGGTGGCGGCGGCGACCATGGCGCCCATCCCGACCACGGCATAGGCGCCCGGGTGGGCCATCGTGAAGGGGAACACCGCGCGGGCCAGCTTGCCGACCGCGGCGCCCAGCGCGGCGCCCATGAAGAGGGAGGGTGCGAAGATGCCCCCCGAGCCCCCCGAGCCCAGGGTGAAGGAGGTCGCCAGCAGCTTGGCCACCAGGACCAGCGCCAGGAAGCCCAGGGCCAGCTCGGCGCGCAGCGACGCGGTGATCGTGTCGTACCCCACGCCCATGACCTCGGGCAGAACCAGCGCGAGGCATCCGATCCCCAGTCCGCCGATCACCGGCTGCAGGAAGCCGGGGATCCGCTTGAGACGCTCGAAGAACTCCTCCGACCAGTGCAGCGTCTGAACGAACCCGACCGCGGCCACCGCGGCCAGCAGGCCCAGCAGGACGTAGGTGATCATCTCGGCCGGGTTGACCAACTCGTAGGCCGGGATCTCGAAGGCCGGGATGTTGCCCAGGAAGCTGCGCGAGATCACGGTCGCGGTCACCGAGCTGATGACCACGATGCCGAAGGCGCCCACGCTGAACTCGCCGAGGATGATCTCGGAGGCGAAGAAGGCCCCGGCGATCGGCGCATTGAAAGTGGCCGCGATACCGGCCGCGGCGCCGCAGCCGACGCACGTGCGGATCCGCCGGGCGGAGAGCCGCAGCAGCTGGCCGACGGTGGAACCTACCGCCGCGCCGATCTGCACGATCGGTCCCTCACGCCCCACGGAGCCGCCCGAGGCGATGCAGATCGCCGAGGCGAACGACTTGGCCACCGCCACGACGGGACGGATCACGCCGCCCAGCCGGGCCACCGCGTTCATCACCTCGGGCACGCCGTGTCCCTTGGCCTCGGGCGCCAGGAACTTGACGATCAGGCCCACCAGTAGTCCGCCCGCGGCCGGGACGGCGATCCGCCAATACCAGGGCGCGGTGCGGAACATCGCCAGCGGCGACGCGGCGTCCGGCCAGGCCAGTCGCTGCAGCGCATCGATCAACCAGCGGAAGAAGATCGCCCCAAAACCGCCGGCGACCCCGATCGCGATGGCGATCAGGGTCATCGACGCCCGCTCGCCGATCCGCAAGCGGATCCCGCGCAGCGGTCGCTGGGCTGCGGTCACACGCACGCGCACCTGCTCCCGTTTGCGAACCTACGGCTGCCGCCGGGCCAAATCCTCGAGCAGCGCGCAGGTGAAGGCCCACATGCGCTGCACCGTCTCGATGCGCACGCGCTCATCGGGCGAATGCGCGCCTTCGATGTCGGGCCCGTAGGAGATGATGTCGAGTTCGGGATACTTCTCGGTGAAGAGCCCGCACTCCAGTCCGGCGTGGATCGCCTGCACCTCGGCTGGGCGATCGAAGATGCGCTGGTGTACCTCCCGCGCGCGCGCCAGCAGGGGCGATTGCAGGTTCGGCTTCCATCCCGGATAGCCGTCGGCGTGTTCGGCCTCGGCGCCCGCCAGCGCGGCCACGGCGCGCAGCTGACCCAGCAGGTCCCGCAACGCCGGCGCCAGGGAGGAGCGCGTGGCGCAGACGATCTCGTAGCCGTCTCCCCGATCGGTCAGCACGCCGACGTTGTTCGAGGTCTCCACCAGATCGGGGATCTCGACATTCATCGCCGCTACGCCGGCCGGCAGCGCGCGGACCATGCGGATCATCCGCGCCGAGGCGTCCGCATCGCAGAAGCCGGCCTCCCCCGACTGCGCGTCCTCGATCCGCAGCGCGAAGCCCTCGTCCACGCCGGCGAGCTGCGTGCGGATGCGATCGCGCGTGGATTCGATCGCCGCATGAAACGCATGCCCTTTGCCGGCCGGCACCGCCAAGAGGGCGCTTGCCTCCCGCGGAATCGCGTTGCGCTTGCTGCCCCCGCTGGCGGGTCCCAGGCGCAGCGCGCCCAGGTTCGGATCGTCCAGCGCCGCGGCGAGGATGCGGAGGAGGAGCTTGATGCTGTTGCCGCGGTTCTTGTGGATGTCCGTGCCGGAATGCCCTCCTTGCAAGCCGGTGACCGTCACGCGCAGCAACTCCGCGTCCGGGGCGGGGCTGCGCGGGGCGCGGAAGCGGATCTGCGTGTCGGTGCCGCCCGCGCAGCCGACGGTGAAGATCCCGATCTCCTCGGAGTCGAGGTTGATCAGGTAGTCGGCCGAGAGGAAGCCCGGCTCGATGCCGAAGGCACCGGTCAGCCCGGTCTCCTCGTCGACGGTGACCAGCAGCTCGAGCGGGCCGTGGACGCAGTCGGGGCTGTCGAGAAAGGCCAGGCCGGCCGCCACCCCGATGCCGTTATCGGCGCCCAGTGTCGTACCCTCGGCAGTGACCCATTCGCCGTCGATGACCGGTAGAATCGGATCCTGGGAGAAATCGTGCCGCGTGTCGGCATTCTTCTCGCAGACCATGTCGATGTGGCCCTGCAAGGCCACGGTGGGCGCCTGCTCGTACCCCTTGCTCGCCGGAATGCGCACCAGCAGGTTTCCGGTGGCGTCGCGCTGGGTTTCCGCACCGTGGGCCGCGGCGATCCGCGCGATCCACTCGATGGCCGCCTGCTCCTGTTTCGAACAGCGCGGGATCTTGGAGAGCTCGAGGAAGTAGTGCCACAGGGTCCGAGGTTCCAACTCGTCGATCGATTGCGCCATGCTCGCACTCCGTTGTTGGGGACGGACGGGTTGCGGATCTCGGGACCCCAGCGCCCCGGCGGCCCGCATTCGATTGCCGGCCGAGTCTATCGAAGGGGCGCGGTGTGAACAAGGGCGGCCGCGCTGCGGCTGCCTCTTGATTCCGAGCGGCGATCGCGCGAGCATCGGTCTCTGGGCATCGTGGCCCGTAGGGAGGAGATCCATCATGAGCGAGCCATTCGAGAAGGCACTCGAGATCGGGCGTCCGCCGAACATCCGCGCCCTCTTTCCGAACTCGCGCGCGTTGATCGTCAGCGGCAAGGTGATCGACCGCGCCATGCTGGCCAAGGGCCAGGCGATCTCGATCGCCGCCAACGCGCGCAACCAGATCGTCCTGCGTGGGGCGTTGCGCGCGGCGCAGCGGGCCGATGCCGCGCTGATCCTGGAGATCG
The DNA here is from genome assembly GCA_014729815.1 of Candidatus Eiseniibacteriota bacterium. Classification (GTDB taxonomy): domain Bacteria; phylum Eisenbacteria; class RBG-16-71-46; order CAIMUX01; family WJJG01; genus WJJG01. The sequence goes on along the minus strand of WJJG01000055.1, from coordinate 8,631 downwards.
CCAAGTCGGAGGGCGGCGCGGGGGCCTACTGCGCGGTCAACTTCTGGAACCTGGCTCGCCTGGCCGATGCGGTCTGCAACGAGCTGGGCATCACCGTGCCGGTCGCGATCCACGCCGATCACTACGGCATCAAGGGGCCCCAGGATGTGGAGCGGGCGCGCGTCGAGATTCCCTCGCTCTTCGACGCCGGAGTGACGTCGATCGCCATCGACGCGTCGCATCTACCGGATGCCGAGAATCTGCTGGCCAACCTGGCCCTGAGCCGCCATGTGCCGCCATGGGCCGGGTTGGAGACCGAGGTCGGGGAGATCAAGGGCAAGGAGGGACTCTCGACGGTCGCGGAGGCGCGCTTCCTGATCCGCGGACTGAATGCCCACGAGATCTTCCCCGACTGGATCGCGCTCAACAACGGCACGACCCACGGCATCGAGGAGAGCGACGCCGGGATCCAGGTCGAGCTGACGGCCGAGATCCACGAGGCATTGAAGCCCTACGGGGTCAGTGGCGCCCAGCACGGCACCTCCGGCAACAGCTCCGAGCGACTCCGCCGCATCGCGCGCGAGACGCGCACGACCAAGGCCAACGTGGCCACCGCCCTGCAGATGATCTCCTGGGGCGTCGAGGTGAACGACTACGGCAATGCGATCCTGGATGCGGAGGGGCAGTTCAAGAAGGTCGAGGGCGCCGGGGTGACCGAGGCGCTGTGGGCGGAGATGGTGGCCTACGCCGACGAGCACGGTCTGAAGGGCGGCAACTACAAGAAGCTCAATCTGCCCTTCGAGAACAGGATCCTCGGCCAGTCGCGCGAGGTGCGCGAGCGCATGGCCGCCGGGGTCGAGTCGTTCGTCTATCGCCTGCTGACCGAGGTCTTCCAGGCCGCGGGCACCGCGCCGCGGGCCATCGAGCAGATCCTCGACGCCGGCTCTCACGCGCTGCCCCCCAAGGCGCGGCGCAGCGAGGACCCCGCCGACTGGACCGAGGAGAAGCTGCGCGAGCGGGCGAGCAGTCTGGATGCCGACAAGGGCCCGGCGGGCGACTTCGAGGACTGAGTCGCATCCCGTGATTCCCGGGCGTGCCGCGGACGTCTAGCGCGGTGGGGTGGGTGCGCCCAGAACCTGCAGTCCGCGCGCGGCCGCCGTGGCGTACGGCCCCTCGGGCTCGAGTTCCAGATAGCGCCGAAAGGCGCGGGCGGCTTCCTTCAGCTCTCCGCGGCTGTGATGCAGCGCGCCGGTGACGAAGTGGATCGGCGCGTAGTCGGGATCGAGCTGGCGCGCGCAGGCGAGATGTTCGGCGGCCTCTCCGAGCCGCCGCATGCCCACCAGGATCTGCGCCATGTCGGTCTCCACGAACGCCAGCGGGGGCCAGTAGTCCCGCGCACGCCGCAACTCGCGCAGCGCTTCGGGTCCGCGCCGCTGCGCGCGGTAGCGGGTGAAGAGCGCGTAGTGACGCTGGCCGTAGTCGTAGTAGTCGCCGGTGCGATCGGTGGGGATGCCGCCAAAGATCTCCCGCTCGAAGGGCCCCAGCGTGCGCCCGAGCGAATCGATGCGCGCCTGCAGCGCGGCGCGCGCCTCGACGTTGTCGTAGCAACTGGTGAAGGGCCACTTGGCCAGCTTGTGCAGGTCGGTCAGGATCAGTCCCGCGGCCAGATCGAGTGCGGTCATCCCCGCGCGCGCCGGGTACCGCGGCAACTCGTCGAGTCGGGAGAAGTCCCAGGGGCCCAGGGCTTCGCCCCAGGGGCTCTCGGCCAGCCCTTCGGCGATCTTGCGCGCCATCCAGGCATGTCCGACCGGGTAGGGATGGACGTGCTCGGTGAAGAAGTCGGCTCCCGGGCCCCGCGGGTAGTCGGTGTAGAGCAGGCTGTCGAGGTCCACCAAGACCAGCTCGTGACGCCCCCGCGGCTCCCAGCTCCGCGCGATCTGGCGCAGGATCTCGTTTTGCGCGCTGCAGGCCCGGAAATGCACCGGATCCAGATCGCGTGCGCGGCGGTATTCGCGCAAGGCCGCCGCCGAATCCCCGAGCGCATCGAGGCAGCGACCGAGCCGGAAGTGGGCGATGGCATGGGCCGGATCGAGTTGACAGGCTCGATCCAGCGCCTCGCGCCCCGTCTCCCAGGCGTCGCGCCGCACGTCGTCTGCCTCCGCGCGCGCGGCCTCCTCGCTGGCCGCCACGCCGCGCGCGAAGGCCGCCTCCCAGGCAGCGCGCGCCTCTTCGGTCAGGTCGCTGCGATGCACCGCGCCCATCGGGCACTGGTCGCGCAGATTGCTGATCAGCGTGCAGAGGATCACGTCGACGCCCGCGGCGCGCGCGGCGTCGAGCATCTCGAGGATGTTCTCCCGATAGAAGCGCAGCATGCGGGCATGCTTCTCGCTCTCGGATGGGACCAGACGATCCCGCATGACCCACATCCCGAAGCCTTCCTGCGCCGCATCGGTGCCGTCCGGCGGGGCGCCGGGGGCCACGAGCCCGCGCACGAGTCGTACCAGGCGCAGATTGCGGAACCAGAGCCAGAACTTCGCCGCCGCGCGGCTCTGGAACGAGCGCTGCACCGGTGTGTCGATCCCATCGGCGCCGTAGGCCTCGTTGTGGCCGGTGTAGATCAGGATCGCGTCGGGCTCGTAGTCGAGCGCCCGGCGGTGGATCAGGAGCACATCCAGGCTGGAGATGGCGATGCAGGCGCAGTTGGCGATCTCGTAGTCGCGCCGCGGCGCGACGTCCCCCAGCATCTCGCGCAGCAAGGCCGGGAAGGCGGTCTGGTATCCGAACGGATCGCCCATGGTCGTCGAGGCGCCGGTGGCCAGAATGCGATAGGCGCGCGGCGACTTCTGGACCGCTAGCAGCTCGTGGGCCAGTGGCCGATCGACCCAGGCCGGGAAGAAGAGCTGGCTGATCTCCCGGTTGAGCTGATAGAGCTCCTCGCCGCAGTAGTGCGCGCGCAGGAAGAGCCGGTGGGAAGGGCCCACGCCGGTGACGCTCAGCAGGCCCTCGGTCAGGACCAACAGCAGCGCGAGCAGCAGCACACCCAGGAGGATCAGTGCCACGGCGGCCTTGGCGCTCGTGCGCGCGCCGGACGTCCGGTCACGGGACGCGGCGCTTCCCGGGATGCGGCGATCACGCGTGGCCATCTAGAAGATCGCGTAGATGAAGGGCGCTAGCGCCGAGCCCTCGGCGAAGACGATCAACAGGCTCAGCAGGACCAGGATCACGATCACCGGACCCAGCCACCACTTCTTCCGCTCGCGCATGAAGACCCACAGTTCCTTCAGGATGCTGGCCTTCCCCATGCTCCCTCCTGCCGGCCGGGCCGTGCCTGCCGGTGTCTCCTAGAACATCCGTTCCATCTTCTCCGGCGCGGCATCCCGCGGACTGCGCCGGTGCCAGTAGCTACGCGCCTGCGGGTCGCGGCGCAGCTCGAGCGGGTCCTTGCCCAGCAGGCGGATCACCAGCCCGGCCGGGGCGAACAGCAGCACGAAGACCAGGCCCAGGATGACCCGGGTCATGAACCAACCCATCACCCGGGCGGCCTTCATCCAGATGCGCTCGATCGGGCCCAACACCGGTGGCCAGATGACGCCCAGCAGCAGGAAGGCTCCCGAGAGGCCGGCGAAGAGCGGCCAGAGGGGGCGCTGCTTCCAGAAGAGGAGCGCGGCCAGGACCAGGAATGCGCAGCCGACGGTCAGGCCGAAGCGTCGCAGATGGCGACGCTGCATCTGGCGGGTCTGATCCTCTGCCATGGCGACCCTTCCCGTTCCTCCGTGGCGCCGCGGGCGCCGCCCCACCTAGTCCAACTCGAACTGCTGATCCCAGTCCAGCCGATCATGGCGCTTCGGCTGCCGTGTCTTCTCGAGCAGGAAGGGGCCCATGATCAGATGGTCCATCTCGGTGCGCATGAAGCAGAGATAGGCATCCTTCGGCGAGCAGACGATCGGCTCGCCGCGCACGTTGAACGAAGTGTTGATCACCAGCGGGACGCCGGTCTTGCGGCGGAACGCCTCGATCATGTCGTAGTAGAGCGGGTTGTCCTCCCGCGCGACGGTCTGCAAACGCGCCGTGTAGTCGACGTGCGTGATGGCCGGCACGTCGGAGCGGGCCACGTTCAGCTTCTGAATGCCGAAGAGCGACCGCTGCTCGGAAGTCATCGGGATGCGGCGGTCCTCCCGCACCGGCGCCACCAGCAGCATGTAGGGACTCGGCCGATCGATCTCGAAGACCTCCGGAGCGTGCTCGACCAGGGCCGAGGGGGCGAAGGGACGGAACGATTCGCGGTACTTGATCTTCAGATTCATCACCGACTGCATCTTCGGCGAGCGCGGATCTCCCAGGATGCTGCGCGCACCGAGCGCCCGCGGGCCGAACTCCATGCGGCCCTGGAACCAGCCGACGACCTTGTGATCGACGATCAGGTCGGCGATCCGCTCGGGGATCGCCTCGTTCGACAACCGCTCGTAGGGCAGATCGTATTCCTGGAGGAAGCGTTCGATCGTCTCCTCCCCATACGCCGGCCCCAGGTAGCTGGCCTTCTGGAGGTCCCGCCCGCCATCGGCCCGTCGTGGATGCCCGCCGTAGCGATGCCAGCCCAGGAGCGCGGCGCCCAGAGCGCCGCCGGCATCCCCGGCGGCCGGTTGGATCCAGATCTCCTCGAACGGTCCCTCGCGCAACAGGCGGCCGTTGGCGACGCAGTTGAGGGACACGCCGCCGGCGAGACAGAGCCGATCCTGGCCCGTCTCGCGATGGATGTGACGCGCCATGCGCAGCACCGCCTCCTCGGTGACGACCTGCACCGAGCGGGCGAGATCCATCTCGCGCTGCGTCATGGGGCTCTCCGGCTTGCGGGGCGGGCCGCCGAAGAGCCGATCGCACTTCCGCGAGGTCATCTTGAGGCCGGCGCAGTAGTCGAAGTAGTCCATGTTCATCCGAAACGAGCCATCCTCCTTCAAGTCGATCAGCTCGCTGAGGATGGCATCGACATACTTCGGCTCGCCATAGGGCGCCAGGCCCATGACCTTGTATTCGGCCGAGTTGACCTTGAACCCGGTGAAGTAGGTGAAGGCCGAGTAGAGCAGACCGATCGAGTGCGGAAAGCGGATCTCGGCCTGCAGATCGATCTGGTTGCCGCGTCCGACCCCGAAACTCGTGGTGGTCCACTCCCCAACACCGTCGCAGGTCAGGATCGCGGCTTCCGGGAACGGGGAGGGGTAGAAGGCGGCGGCGGCGTGCGACTCGTGGTGTTCGGGAAAGAGGATCTTGCCGTCGTAGTCGAGCTGCTTGGCAATCGTCTCGCGCATCCAGAGCTTCTGCTTCAGCCACAGGGGCATCGCCATCAGGAAGGATGGAAAGCCGCGGGGCGCGAACGTCAGGTAGGTCTCCAGGATGCGCTCGAATTTGATGAACGGCTTCTCGTAGAAGACGACCAGGTCGAGGTCGCGTCCCCGCAGGCCGCCCTGACGCAGGCAATCGCGGACTGCCCGACGGGGGAAGCCGGGGTCGTGCTTCTTGCGCGTGAAGCGCTCCTCCTGCGCGGCGGCCGCGATCTCTCCATCGCGCACCAGCGCGGCGGCGCTGTCGTGATAGAAGCAGGAGATGCCCAGGATGTTCACGGCCCGCTCGAACCTCTCTGTCCGCCGATCGTCCTATCGCGTCGCCGACGCCCGCGGAGCCCTCTCGAAGGCGCGGCCCGGAGCGCGGGATGCCGTCGCCCCGGGTCGAAAGCCGTACCAGACTACAAGATCGGCCGATGGGTTGCCAACTCCAGCCGCACCATGCCGGTGGCTCCGTCCGGGATGAGGACCGCCGGCCGGCGCGGATGCGTGCAATCGCAGCTACTCGAAGACGATAAGCCGAGTTCCCGTCTCCTCCCCCCCGGGGGCGCGCAGGCGGAGCAGATAGATCCCGCTGCTCATCGGCCGGGCGCCGCGGTCGCGGAGCGGGCAGCGGAGGCTCCCCAGGCCTGGCGCGACGTCCAGCCGCTGCCGCCAGAGGCAGCGCCCGGTGGGGTCGAAGAGCTGCAGGGCGATCTCCCCGGCGCGGGGCACCTGATAGCGGATCTGCGTCTCGCCACCGCGCCGCACGAGGCTGGGCGTCAGCGCGAGGTGCAGCGCCGCCCGATCCGATCGGGCGCCGGCGTCCACATCCGAGGGCGCCTGGAGGCCGAGGATCAACAGATCGTCGATGTACCAGCCCTCTTGCGTGGCGGCTCCATCGCTGCCGAAGCGGAAGCGCAGGCGTAGCGGATCGGAGAAGGCCGACAGATCGAAGCGGGCCTCCTGCCAATCCTCCGTGCCCGAGTAGAGCGGCGTTCCGGCCGGGAACGGTCCCGGCGTGCCACCCTCGCGACACAGGTACGGGTAGCCTCCCTCGGGGAAGATCTGCTCCCAGGGGCCCCCGGCGACGGACGCCTCGACGATCCCCCCGTCGTAGGCGTAGCCGGGATAGCTCCCGCTGACCTCGGCATCGATCCAGTGCCAGAAGCGCAGCTCGCTATCGAGCGCCGGCACGAACTCGGGCGTCTCGAGGCCCGCATCGCACAGGTTGGCATAGTCGCCGGAGCCGAGATCCCCGCACTTCCAGCTCATCGTTCCCAGCGGCGTGTGGTTGCGCTGGGTCGAGAGATGCCACTGATCGACGAAGCCGCCAGTGACCACATAGTGGCTCCAGCCGGGTGCGCCCTCCTCGATGCCCGTCTCGTAGACGGTGACTTCGGGCAGGACGTAGAAGTCGTACAGTGTCAGCGGCGCATCCGGAGGGTCGCTGGCCGCATTCCCGCCCGGATCGCAGGCGCGGATGTAGTACTCGACGTGCGATCCGTGCGGCTGGCCGGGGATCTCGGCCTGGTAGCGGTCGCCCAGTCCGGGCTCGAGCGGAACCTCTAGGAAGGTACCGCCCGCCATCCGGTACGCCAGGGCCGCTTCGGACAGCCCGCTGTAGTCGAAGATCGTCGTCTCGATCTCGTAGGGACCGACGTCATCGCTCGTGTTGGCGTAGTCGGTCGTGCCGTCGATCTCGGGTGGGAGGATGTCGTCGAGGGCGAAGTCGACTTCGGTTGTCTCGCCGACCAGGATCGGCACATCCAGCGCCGAGTCGGGCGCGAAACTGGGATGGGTGGCGACCACCGTGTAGCTGCCCGGGTCGACGTAGCCGATGTAGGCGCCGTCGGGTCCGCTGAGCAGCTGCGGTCCGCCGGGGCGCACGTCGATCGTGGCTCCGGGCAGCGGTGTTCCCCCGGCCGAGGCGTTGCTGACGATCCCCGCCAGGATGCCGCGCTGGAACGAGTCGGGAACCAGCTCGATCTCCACCTGGGTCGGCGCGCTGCCGCCGGTGGTCACCTCGACCCGCTTCGGCTCGTATCCGTCGGCGTCGACCTCCAAGGTCAATGTTTGGGAGGTGGCGGGACAGATGCGACAGAAGAAGCCGGTGGCGGCCTCGGTCCGCATGTCCCACAGCTCCCCGTTGCCGTAGACCTCCTGGATCTCGGGGATGTGGATCGTGGCGGCCAGCGGGATCCCGATCACCGAGTCGACGACGACCCCCTGGATCGATGGCCCGTGCAACCGCTCGGTCAGCCAGAGACTCCCCGGCAGCAACTGGGCGACGACCGCCTCCATGGTGGCCCCGGACGGAATGAACTCATCGGCGGTCTCGACTGTGAAGGAGACGCAGCCGCTCGTGCCGTAGAGCCAGTCCTTCGAAGACCCGTGGGCGGTCGTCGACTGCTGCGAGACGTAGCCCACGCGACTGGCGTATTCGCCGGCCACCTCGGTCACCGCCGGCTCCGGATCGACGCCATAGCCGAACGGATAGAGGATCACCTCGCCGTAGCTGTGATAGCTGGGATTGATCGACGGGCGTTGCTGCTCATGCAGACCGCGCATGGCGGCCACCTCGCGCGCACTCCAGGGCGCCGGCCCGCCGTACGTCTCGTCCGACCAGTATCCGCCCGACCAGTGCCAATCGTAGTTGCGATTCGGGTCGATTCCCTCGCCGCTGTCGACGTGATGATCCTGGTCGTAGTCCCACAGCGTCTTGCGCCACCACGGATCGACATCCTCGACCCACTGATGCCCGTCGGCGTTGATCATCGGCACGCACCAGATCTCACTGCCGTCCACCAGGTCGGTGATGGCCGGATCGCTGCCGTAGTTCTCACAGAAGTGTCGGGCCACGGCCAGCACGATCTCCGTGGCCACCGGCTCGCGGGCATGGTGGCGCCCGTCGTAGACGATGCAGGGCTCGGCTTCATCGTAGTCCGGATGATCGGAGATGCGCAGCGCCCAGACGTCGTACGACTCGGCATAGTTGTCCCAGCTCCAATGCCGGCTCTCGCAATCGCCGATGTCATAGAGCCGGCAGATGGCGGGGTGATCGGCCACCAGTCGCTGCAGCTCCGCGAGCATCTCGTCATAGGTGTGGTACTGGAAGTCGAGGTTCCCCTCACGCGATCCCGTGCGGGCTCCGGAGAAGAGATCGCGCTGCAGCGGCGCCCAGAGGTATCCGTGCTCGCCGAGCCACACCAGGTCGGCCGGATCGGCGAGCAGCTCGACGTACCCGGCGCCCCGGAAGGTGACATCGAGTCCCTGCGCCTCGAGCTCCGGGCCGCGGGCCCCGGACACGCGCACGGCCAGCGGCTCGGGCGTCGCC
>WJJG01000054.1 GCA_014729815.1 Candidatus Eiseniibacteriota bacterium | reverse complement strand
GTGAGTAGCGTGCCGAGCAGCAGCCCGCCGATCACCGCGATCGCCATCGGCGCGCGCAGCTCGGCGCCCTGGCCGAGGCCCAGCGCCATCGGGAAGAGCGCCAGGACCGTCGTCAGGGTCGTCATGAAGATCGGGCGCAGTCGCGCCCGGCCGGCTTCGAGGATCGCCTCGAGCTTGGCCAGGCCCGCCTTTCGCTTCTGATTGATGAAGTCGATCATCACGATCGCATTGTTGACCACGATGCCGGTCAGCATGACCACTCCGATCAGCACCACCACGCTGACGGCGGTACCGGTCAGCGCCAGGGCGAAGATGACCCCCACCAGCCCCAGCGGGACGGTGAAGAGGATCACCAGCGGGTGGAGGAACGACTCGAACTGACTGGCCATGACCAGATAGACCATGAAGATCGCCAGGAAGACCGCCAGCGCCAGACTGCGGAAGGAGGTCGAGACCTCCTCGTTCTGTCCGCCCAGTTCCGCCGCCAGCGTAGGAGGCGCCGGCACCTCGTAGAGCAGGCGCTGCAGGTCGCGGCTGGCGCTGCCCAGATCGCGGCCCACCAGATTGGCCCGCACGACCGCCGCGCGCTGTTGGCCGATGCGGGTGATCTGCGAGGGGCCGATGCCGACATCGACATCCGCGACCGAGGAGAGCGGGATCGGAACGCCCTCGACCTGGCCGACGACCATGTTGGGCACCTCATCGACTCGGAGCTCGTCGGCACGCGCGGTGCGCACGAGGATGTCGAGCTGGCGATCTCTCTCCTTCAAGCGCGTGGCCACCTCGCCCCGGATCTTGTTGCGCAGCGTGCGCGCGACGGTCTCGAGGTCGAGATCCATCGCCGCGGCGCGCTGGCGGCGGAACGCGATCTGCACCTCGGGGCTGCCCTCTTCGAGGCTGCTGCGCACATCGCGCAGACCCGGCACCTGCGCCATGGCGGCGGCCAAGGTTCCCGCGTAGTCGCCGAGGGCGTCGAGGTCGTGTCCGAAGACATGCACCTCGATCGGCGTCTTGAAGCTGAAGTAGGTGGGCCGCCGGAACGTGTAGCGCAGATCGCCTTCACGCGCCAGGCGTTCGCGCACCGTCTCGATGACCGCGGCTTCCTGCCGGCGGTCGTCCCGCCGGGCGATCGAGAGGTTGAGCTGGGCGACGTTCTCGCGCCGCTCGGTCGCCGCGCTGCCCAGCTCCGGGCTCTCGCCGATGCTCGCGAAGAGCGAGCGGATGCGCGGATCGGAGACCAGATCCTCCTCGATGGCGGCCACGCGGCGGTCGGCGGCGCGCAGCGGGGTTCCCGGCGGCAGCTCGAGATCGAAGGTGAACTCGCCCTGCGAGAAGGGGGGAACGAGCTCCACGCCCAGGCGCGGGATCATCGCAACCGCGGCGGCGACCAGGAGCAGGGCCGGGACGAGCGCGCGGGCGCGATGACGCAGCGCGCTGCTCAGGACGCGCGGATAGGCGCCGTCGATCGCCGCCCAGATGCGATCGAAGAGCAGCTGGAGCGGGCGCAGCAGGATCCCGACGACGATCGCCACGCCGCGGGCGGCCAGGCGGCCTCCGCGCAACAGCAGTCCGGGCAGCAGCGCGCCGAGGATGCGCCCGGTCCAGCGCAGCAGGAAGCGCAGCGAGCGGAAGAGGAGCAACGGCACGAAGAGCAGCACGCGGCCAAGTCGCACCAGCAGGCGGGGGGCCTGGCGCCGGCGCGCGGACCGGCCCTCGCGGTCTGACGAAGGGGGGCGACCACCCGCCGGTGAGGCGCCGGCGCCAGAGGGATCCATGGGCGCGGCCGCAGCCTCGCTGGCTTGTGCCGCTCGGCGCCGCCGGGCGCCAAGGCTCGAGAGCACCGGGATCAGGGTCAGCGCGGCGATCAGCGAGACCAGCAGCGAGGAGGCCACGGTCAATGCCTGATCGCGGAAGATCTGCCCGGCGATGCCCTCGACGAAGATGATCGGGAGAAAGACGGCCACGGTCGTCAGGGTCGCGGCGGTCACCGCCCGGGCGACCTCGCCCGTGCCCGCGCCGGTGGCCTCCCAGATCGAGAGCCCCTCGCCGCGCCGCCGGTTGATCGCTTCGAGGACCACGATGGCATTGTCCACCAGCATGCCGACGCCGAGTGCCAGACCACCGAGCGACATGATGTTCAGTGAGACGTCGAGCTGCTGCATGACGAAGAAGGTCGCGATCACCGAAAGCGGAATCACCACGCCGACGATCGCCGTGCTGCGGCGATCCCGCAAGAAGAGGTACAGCACGAAGATCGCCAGGATCCCGCCGATCAGAGCGTTGGAGCGCACCTCGGCCAGCGACTGCTCGATGAAGGTCGACTGATCGAAGAGGACTTGGGTTCGCGCGCCCTCGGGCAGCTCCTCGACCAGATTCTCCAGACGCGCCTTCACACTCCGCGCCACCTGGACGGTGTTCGCATGCCCCTCCTTGTAGACGGCCAGCTCGACCGCCTCCTGGCCCTGCACGCGCGAGATGATCTCGCGCTCTTTGTAGCCGCGCGAGATCTGGGCCACGTCGGCCAGACGCACGCTGCGGCCGGCCTCCTCGTAGAGGATCGCGTCGTGGATGTCCTCCAGCCCCTCGAACTCGTTGACCGTGCGCACCAGGAACTCGGCATCGCGGTCGCGCAAGCGGCCGCCGGCGGCATTGACGTTCTGGTTCTCGAGAAAGGCGCCCAGGGCGGAGATCGGCACGCCCAGCGCGGTCAGCTTGCCCTCGTCGACGTCGACGTGGATCTCCTCCTCCAGCCCGCCGCGCACGCGCACCGAGGCGACCCCTTCGAGCGACTCGAGGTCCTTCTTCAGGATCCGATCGGCCAGATAGCGCAGGGTGACCTGGCTCTTCTCGCCGTAGAGGCCCACGCGCAGGATCGGATCGAGCGAGGGATCGTAGCGCAGCAGCATCGGGCTGGCGGCGTACTCGGGCAGATCGACCAGATCGATCTTCTCGCGCACGTCGAGGGCGGCGTAGTCCATGTTCGTCTTCCAGGCGAACTCGAGCGTGATCTCCGAGACGCCCGGGCGCGAGGTCGAGCGCAGCTCCCGCAAGCCCTGGATCACCGAGACGGCTTCTTCGAGCGGTTCGGTGATCAACTTCTCGACTTCGGCGGGGGCCGAGTCGGGATACTCGGTGCGAATCGTGAGCGTGGGGTAGGAGATCTCGGGCAGCAGATTGAGCGGTAGGCGCGAGAGCGAGACGAGTCCGAAGAGGACCGCGGCGATGGTGATCATCGTGACCGTCACCGGCCGCTTCATGGATGCCTGCACGATGCGCATGCTGCTCCGCTCCCTGGCGCTCTACCGCGCGGCGGCTTCGGCCGCGCCCGAGTCGGCCTTGGCGACATCGCCCAGCGGCTCGGGCGTGATCGGGCGGATCTTCGATCCGTGCTTGAGCGCGCCGTGGCCCACAGTGACCACCTGCTCTCCCGGCGAGAGCCCCTCGAGCACCTCGACGAGTGTGTGATTGTGATGTCCGGTGACGATCGAGGTCTTGACCACGCTGTCGGCGGCTGCCTTGAAGACGTAGTTGTCCTCTCCCTCGGGTACCAGCGCCCGCTTGGGAATGCAGACCACATCCTCCTGCACGTCGGTCTCCACCTTGACGCGCACGAAGGAGCCGGGGCGCAGCAGATCGGCGGTCTCGCGTACGCTGCAGGTGACCTTCACCGTTCCGGTGCGGGCATCGACGATCGGGGCGACGCGCAGCACCTCGCCGCGCAGCGCGCGGTCGGGGGCGGTGTCGGGGGTGATCACTACTGGCTGTCCGGGCGTGATGCGCACCGCTTCGCGCTCGGGCAGATGAATGCGCGCCAGCAGCGGCTCGGCGTCGACGATCGAGAAGAGCGCCGTGCCGACCGCCACGGTCTGACCGGGGTCGACGCGTCGCTCGGCGATCTGGCCGGTGAAGGGGGCCGTGATGCGCGTGTACTCGACCTCCAATGCGGCGGCCTTGCGTTGCGCCTCGCCCTGCGCGAAGGCCGAGCGGGCATCCTGGAGATCCTTGTCGCTGGCCAGATTCTGCTCGTGCAGGGCCGCCACGCGCTCGAGATCGAGCCGCAGCGCGTCCAGCCGCGCCTCCGCCTCTTCGAGGGCGACGCGCGGAACAGCGCCATCGAGGATCGCCAAGACCGCCCCGGCGGGCACGCGCTCGCCCTCTTCGGTCTGGATCCGTTCGATCTCACCGGGCACCTTGGCCAGGATCTCGGCCTGCTTCTCGGGCTCGAGCGTGGCGGTCGAGAGCAGGTAGTTGGGCAGATCGGCGACGACCACCTCGGCCAATTCGACCGGGACGGCCTCCTCTTCCTGCTCTTCTTCCTCGCCCCGGTGGAAGAGGCGCGCGAAGAAGCCGCGATCCTCCTGCTCGGTCTCCGCTGCGGCCAGATGCTCGTCGGACACGCCGGCGGAATCTGCTGCGGTAGACCCGCCTTGGGCGCCGGCGGCCGTCGCCTGCGCGGAGTCGGCTGCGGCCGCTGCCGCCGCGGGCGCATCCGCCTGGGCGCGGTCGGGGGAGGACTCCCCGCCGCGATTGCAGCCGCCCAGCAGCAGGATGCCGGCGAGCAGAGCGGCGGTGCAGAGCAGAATCGCGGCGGCGCCTCCGATTCCCCAATCGATTGCAGTCGAGCAGATTGCAGGGGGCCTCGGCCGGCAGGTCCGCTGGCCTGATCTCGTTGCGCGCATCTGGGCCTCCGAGAATGAACCGCTACTGGTCCGGATGCCCGAGGTCGAGGCCGCGCGGCCGCACCTCCGCACCCACGGTCGCGACGGGGAGGGACGACCACCGGCGCGGCGCGCCCGCGGCGTCCTACTGGGAGTGCATACGGGTCCGGCGGAGGGAGTGTTCCATCTCAGGCGCCGGAAGGGGGCGAATGCATCGCATCCGGGGGCGGCGCCCAGCGGCCATGCTCGCGCAGCAGAACGATGAGCGCCTCCTCGGCCCCGGACGGGGAGAGGCCCCGGCGCACCCGCCGCGCGCCCACGTAGAGATCCACGCGCCCGGCCACCGATCCGACGTACCCGAAGTCGGCGTCGGCCATCTCGCCGGGTCCGTTCACCGCACAGCCCATCACGGCGATCTTGACGTCACGCAGGTGGCCCAGCCGGGCCTTGAGACGCCGCACCGTCGCGGTCAGGTCGTAGCCGAGCCGTCCACAGCCGGGGCAAGAGATGAACTCGGCGCGTGAGAGGCGGCGTCGTGTGGCCTGGAGCAGGTCGTACGCCGGCTGCAGGGCTGTCGCCAAACCGGGACCCGCGGGCGCCGATCGCGGGGCGACGGTGAGCAGATCGAGCCATCCGTCCAGCAGGAGCGCGCCGATCGAGATCGTCGCGCCCGGATCAGCGGACGGCAGCACGGCCGAGGCCAGCGACCCAGCCCTCTCGGGTCCGGCAGGCACAGCGCGCGTGCGCCGCAGCAGGATCTCCCCGGGACGCAGCGCCCCGGTCTCGACCCAGCCATCGGCGACCTCGCATGGCGCCGTGGACTCCCGCGGCCGATCCGGCGCCAGCCAGAGCGGGACGTCGAGACCGGCGCGATCGAGGTCGGATCGCAGGACGGCGAGCTGCGCCGCAGAAG
>WJJG01000053.1 GCA_014729815.1 Candidatus Eiseniibacteriota bacterium | reverse complement strand
TGGAGCTGGAGACCGGTGAGGTCTACACGGGGGGGCTGCTGATCGGTCCCATCCTGAGTCCGATCAGCTGGCGGCTCGAAGGACCGCCGGGCTGCGACGTACGCATCGTGGGCAACGGTGCGATTCTCGATCTGCAGGGCTCCCAGCTCTGCATCTCCTACTGCAACCACCGGCTCGACATCGACGATTGCATCGTCGTGGGCGGGAACCTCCGCTATCGCGGGATCGACAACGCCGACTATAGCCTGACGCCCGAGGGCAGCGTCCGCTACGTCACCTTCTACGGCACCGACGACTACGGCGTGCGGCTCACCGGCGCGGGCGAGGGGATCACACTCGAGCGCAATCTGGCGATCAACGCCATCGATACCGGCTGGGACTTCATCTACACGCATGGCACCTCGCTCGAATGGTTGCCGACTGGATCCAATATCTGCTTCAGCATTCAGGCCGGCTTCTACGGCGAGCCGACGATCCGCGAGAATTGGTCCTTCCACAGCGATCCGGTGATCAATGCCGATCCCCTGCGTCACTTCGTGATGCTCTGCGAGTACGGCTGAACGCCGCCCACTCCGTGGGAAGACGCCGGTGCGGCGCCACACAACAACGTGATCAGTGAGGATCCCGAGCTGATCGACCCCGAACAGGGAGACTTCCGTCCGGCGCCCGGCTCGCCGGCGACGGGGTACGGATGCCAGACCTTCCCACGTGGAGACCTGGCCGCCTCGTCGCCCGCGCGCGACGCCGGTCGCCAGCCCCGGCTTCCGTCGGTCTTGTCCGTCCCGGAACCGATGCGTTCCGGATCACGGCCGCGAATGCTGGAGGTCTCCGGAGCGATCGAGGAGGATACGATCTGGGATGCCGATACGGTGCGCCTGGTGGGCGACGTGATGGTCACGGACGGAACGACCCTGACGGTCACCCCCGGTGTGCGGATCGAGGCGGCCGGCCACCATGCGCTGCAGATCCAGGGCACGCTGGCCGCCTGCGGCACGCCCGCGGCGCCCATCCTGCTGACCAGCGCCGATCCGAGCGGCTTCGCGATCGACTCGACGTCGGCCGGCGCCTGGTTCGGGCTGCGCTTCGATCATCCCCGCGCGACCAACGACAGCTCCCGCCTGGAGTATTGCATTCTCGAATACTGCAAGGCCGCCGGCGACAGCTCCCGCGGCGCCGCACTCTCGCTCCGCGGCGGCGTGAAGCTGCGCGTGGCAAACTGCATCTTCCGTCACAACGTAGCCGACTATGGAGCGGTGGCATACTGCGATCAGTTCGCCGCTCCGTTGCTCTGCAGCTCACTGCTCTGGGACAACCATGCCTTCGTCGGCGGCTCGGCCGTCTACTGCCTGGATGCCTATCCGCAGCTGATCCACAACACCATCGCGCAGAATCCGGTGCACAACGACGATCTCTTCTATGCGACGGCCTGCATCCACAATCACATCTCCAAGGCGCGGGTGACCGGCTGCATCCTCTGGTCGAATCCCTCGGCCTATTTCCTCGGAGGACAGATTCGCGAGGGGAAGTTCTACTACGTGACCTACAGCGACATCGAGGATGGGCACGCGGGGGACGGGAACCTGGATGCCGATCCGCTCTTCGTCGATCAAGGCGCGCATCCCTTCGCGCTGCGCGCGGAGTCGCCCTGCGTGGAGGCGGGACGCCCCGAGACCGCCGGGCTGGGACTGCCGGCGGAGGATCTGGTTGGGACGCCGCGCATCTGGCTCGAGCGGATCGACATCGGCGCCTACGAGTGGGCCTTGCCCGCCGCAGTCCGGGACCCGGATCCGTCGGCCGCGGTCGCGACCTGCGGGTCGCTGCAGTTGCGGCCGAATCCGACTGCGGGCGCAGCGCTGATCTGGGCTCGGCACCCCCCCGTTGGCGGGCAGCCGCTGCGCATCTACGATGCGGCGGGACGGCTGGTGCGCACTCTGGCTGCGCCTGCGGCGCCGGATGGAACCGTGCGGGTCTCCTGGGATGGCCGCGATGAGCAGGGGAGACCGGCGCCGGCCGGCATCTATCATTGCGTGATCGCGAGTGCCGCCGCGACCACGCGGGGTCGACTCATCCGGCTGCGCTGACCGGCGGCGGTGGGAGAGGGAGGCGATGACGACCTATCGGAGCACCCAGTACGGCAAGCTCCTGCTGCTGATGGTGGGGCTCCCGATTCTGGTTCTGCTCTTCGTCCTGGTTCTGGATGAGTCGCGCTCGATCGGACTGCTCACCCTGGCGCTGCTTCTGCTTGCGCTCTTCCTGTTCGGGTCGCTGACCGTGGAGGTGACGACCGAAGCGGTGCGCCTCTGGTTCGGACCCGGACTGGTGCGGCGCAGTTTCCGGCTCGAGCAGATCCGCGCCGTGCGGGCCGTGCGCAACAAGTGGTACTACGGCTGGGGCATCCGGATCTTCCCCGGGGGCGTGCTCTACAACGTCTCGGGGCTGGATGCCGTCGAGCTCGAGATGCGCGACGGACGTCGGTACCGCATCGGCACGTCGCACCCCGATGAGCTCGTGCGGGCCATCGCAGCGGTGACCGATCTGCGCGGCGCCGCACAAGGCGCCTGAGGCCGCGCCTCAGTCACCAGCCGCGGCCCACAGCGCCTGCAGCCCTTCGAGCGGGTCACTCGCGAGATCGAAGCTGACCACCATGCGCCCCGCGGCTTCCAGCGCCCGGCGATCGCCGAGCGCCTGCGCCTGCTCGAGCGTCGCGAAACTGACCGCCGAGGTCTCGGCGCCCGGCGCATCCGGAATCGGCAGGTCGGCCCGCGTCTCGGCGGTGATCTGCAGGAACCGCCCGCGGCCCCCGTCGCCCTTGTGCAACTGCCCGGTCGAGTGCAGATAACGCGGACCGATGCCCAGCGTGGTGGCCCATCCGCTGCGCGCCTGCAAGCGCTGGCGGAGCGCCTCGAGTTGGGCCAGGAGTGCCGCATCGTCGGGCAGGTAGGCCTGGATCGCCAGATATCCCCGGGCGGCGTCGGCCGCCTGCTCCGCTGCGGGTGCGGGGAGCAGCCGGCGCAAGGCATCGGCCGGCGACGCGGCCTCGAACGGCGCGCGGATCTGCATCCCGGAGGAGGCACAGACCGGCGGGTCGGACGGCAGCGCCCCCTCGCGCCGATAGCCCTCGATCAACTCCCGCGCCTGGCGCTTGGCGGCCTCGACGTTGGGCTGATCGAACGGCTGGATGCCCAGCAATGCTCCGGTGAGCGCGGTGGCCACCTCCCAGCGGAAGAACTCCGCGCCCAGACCGGCCGTCGACTGCCACGTGATCCCCAGGGCCGGATGTCCGGACGCGGCGGCGTCCGCCGCAGTGGCCGGGGTGAAGCCGTGCGGCGAGGCCCCGCCGGCGAGGCGTTGTTCGACGAAGATGCGGGCGCGACTCAGGTCGCGCGGCGGCTGCCCCGCATCGCCGAGCACCGGCAGGATCCCCCCTCCCTCCTTCCCGGTGCTCTCGGCGATCAGCTGCT
>WJJG01000052.1 GCA_014729815.1 Candidatus Eiseniibacteriota bacterium | reverse complement strand
GTCGTCGTGACGACCGAAGACCAGGATCCGCGGCCGCGCCCAGGGGATTTCTTGCACAGTGCGGAGGCTCCAGTTGCTGGAGCGAAGAACGGCGTCCGCCTCCGCGAGCTCGTCGCGCCAGGCGGGGCCCTTGAACGTATACAGGCGGCAATGATCCGATGCGATCTGATCGATCCACGGGAACGTTTGCCGGAGACTCGTGACGGCGCGCATCGTGATTCGGTCGAATGCGCCGCGGAACGCCGCGGGCGGCAACGGCTCGGCACCGCGAGGGCCGAGCATCTCGGGGCTGGGATCGAGCTGGGACGCAGCGGCCAGGGATTCGACTCGCGCCCGAACCACTCGCAGATCCTCGAGCGCCAGACGCGATGCCACTCTTCTCAGAAACTCGGTCTTCTTCCGCGATGCATCCAGCAATGTCATGCGACAGTTCGGGTACACGCTCTTGAGAACCATTCCCGGAAATCCGCCTCCCGTGCCGACATCGATCCAGGTCCGTTTCGCGTCCGGCTCCTCGACCAATCCGATTCCGAGACTAGGTGCAACATGCTTGGATACAATATCCTCGAGGTCAGAGCGCGAGACCAGATTCATCCTGTGTGCCGCCCGGGTCAGCTCCGCGCAGTAGACCGCCAAACGCTCGACCGCCCGCGGATCCAGCGCCAGGCCGTGAGACGATACAACCGACACCAGGGATTCCAGTTGAGAGGTCAAGGATCGATCTTCACCCGCGTCCACTCCGGATCCTCCCACCGCCCGGAAACCGACCAGGAGCTTTCCAAGGGGTGACTAGCATCCCCGGGAATACCGCATCTTCTTATATAACAGTCTGTTACGGATTAGCCCCGTGCCACGTCGTCACTCCTGGGACTTCTCCGGCAGCACCCCCGATGCGCGCATCGCTCCGGCCGCACCCTCACGCCCCGCCCGAATCCGGATCGCCAGCAGCGAGACGTCACAGGGCGTGACGCCGGGGATGCGCGATGCCTCGCCGAGCGTGCGCGGGCGATGCTGGAGGATCTTCTCGCGCGCCTCCCGAGACAGATCCGCGGGGGGCTCAGCGCGCAGCCAACGAGGGAGCGGCGTCTCCTCGAGATCTCGGCGCTGGGCCACCTCCCGCTCCTGTCGCGCAACGTAGCCGGCGTATTTGACGTCGGCCTCGAGTGTCGTCGCATCGTCGCTCGGCACTCCATCCAGGATCCCCGCCGCCTGCAGCGCCGCAACTGTGACACCGGGTCGGCGCAGAAGATCCTCCGCGCTGCGACCCGCATCCTTCCCCGCGAGCCGCGCGTCGGGCGCGCCGCGGGCCAGCTCCGCGATCTGCCCGCGCCCCAACCGAGCCGCGCCCAACCGTCCCCGGTGGTACGCCAGGCGCGCGCGGCGCGCCCGCACCCGCTCCCCGTCCTCCTTCGACAACAGTCCCCGCTCGCGTCCCAGATCGCTCAGCCGCAGGTCGGCGTTGTCCTGGCGCAGGAGCAGGCGGAACTCCGACTGCGACGTGAACATGCGATACGGCTCGGTCGGAATCTTCGTAACCAGATCGTCGATCAGCACCCCGATATACGCTTCGTGCCGCCGCAGCACGAACGGATCACGGCCGGTCAGTTCGGCCGCCGCGTTCACCCCGGCGACGAGCCCCTGCGCCGCGGCCTCTTCGTATCCACTGGTGCCGTTCACTTGACCGGCCATGTACAAGCCGGCGACCCGATCGACCGCCAGCGTCGCGGAGACGTGAGAGGTCAACACGAAGTCGTACTCCACGGCGTATCCGGGATGGATGATCTCCGCCTCTTCCAATCCCTCGATGCTGCGCACGTACGCCTCTTGTACAGACTCGGGCAGAGACGTCGAGATGCCGTTCGGATAGATCTCCTCGGCCTTGAGACCCTCCGGTTCGAGGAAGATCTGGTGGGAGCGTCGATCCGGAAAACGCACGACCTTGTCTTCGATCGACGGGCAGTATCGCGGCCCGACGCCGCGGATCATCCCGCCGAAGAGAGGCGAGCCGTCGAGGGAACCGGCGATGATACGATGCGTGCGCGCATTGGTGCGCGTCAGGTGACAGACGACCTGGTTGTGCACCGGCGCAGGATCGAAGTGGGAGAAGCGCGGCGGTGGCTCCTCGCCCGGCTGGGCTTCGAGCCGCGCGAAATCGATCGTGTTTCCTCGCAGGCGGGGTGGTGTGCCGGTCTTCAGACGCCCGAGCTGCAGACCTAGCTGCGCGAGACAGCGCGATAGCGGATCGGCCGGCGGCTCGCCGCGCCGCCCGCCCGGGCGCGGATCGAGTCCGGTGAAGAGCCGCGCGCCCAGAAAGGTCCCCGCGGTGACGATCACCACGCCCGTGGCGATCTCGATCGGGGCCTCGACCGGCGATCCGGGGATCTCCTCCTCCCCCGCGGGAGGTCGTGGCGCATGCGAGTGCGCGCCGCCGGGCGTGACCCGGCCCCACGGTACGGGTGCGATGCGCACGCCAACCACCCGCCGGGCGTCGCCGCGCGCCTCGGTGACGATTTCGGTCACCTCGCCGGCCATGCGTGTGACCCCCGGCAGGGCGGCGAGCGCCGCGGTGGCCGCCTGCTGATACCGCCGTTTGTCGGCTTGCGCGCGGGGGGCGTGGACCGCGGGACCCTTGCGCCGGTTGAGCATGCGGAAATGGATCCCGGTGCGGTCGATGAGTCGCCCCATCAGCCCGCCGAGCGCGTCGATCTCCCGCACGAGCTGTCCCTTGGCCAGACCGCCGATCGAGGGATTGCACGACATGCGCCCGAGGCGGTGCGGCTCGAAGCTGACCAGCGCCACGCTGTGACCCAGCCGCCCGAGCGCCCAAGCGGCCTCGATTCCGGCGTGGCCTCCGCCGATCACCACCGCATCGTAGGCGCGCCCGACCTGCGACTGCATCTCCGATCCCTCAAGTCCAATCCGGCGTATGGTCGATCCCGACCCGTCGCATCGCGATCCGTTGCCTCGCGACGAAGCATGCCGACCGATGACTCGCCCGGCGCCCGCCGCGCTACTTGCTCGCCGGGCTCTCGCGGCGCTACTTGCCCACGCAGAAGCGCGCGAAGATCTCCTCGAGCAACTCCGGTCCCACGCGCCGACCCAGTAGGCGGCCGAGGGCCTCGGCGGCCTCGCGCAGCTCGAAGGCGATCAGCTCGGACCCGGCGTTCTCGGCTTCGAGCCCGCGCGCTCGCTCCAGGGCATCGCGCGCCTCCGCCAGCAGCGCGCGCTGCCGCTGGCCGAGGGCCACGGCGTCGGCCAGGTCACCGACCTCTCCGGCCCCCGCCCGGACGATCGCCGCGTGCAGCGCATCCACGCCCGGGGCGCCACGCACGGAGCTGCGCACGATCCACGCGTCGCCCAGCGGGCCGGGGGGCTGCCGCGCCGACCTCCATCCCTCGCGGGCACCCAGGTCCCATTTGTGCAGCGCCAAGATCAGCGGCCGCTCTCCGATCGCCAGCGCCTCGATCTGCGCCGTCGCCGCGCGTGGGGACGTGGCCGATGCGTCCACGACCAGCAGGACGAGCGAAGCAGTGGCGAGCGTGCGATGCGTGCGCTGGATCGCCTCGAGCTCGATCGCCGCGCCTTCGTCCGCCGTCCCGTCCGCGCCCGCCGCAGGAGGCCGCAGGCCCGCCGTGTCGATCAGGACCAGCGGCAAGCCCTGCCAGCAGGCTTCGCCTTCGAGAAAGTCGCGCGTCGTGCCCGCCTCCGCCGAGACGATCGCGCGCTGGCGCCCGAGCAGGGCGTTGAAGAGCGACGACTTGCCCGCATTCGGCAGACCCACGATCGCCACCCGCAAGCCCTCGGCGATCCGCCGCCCCCCCTCGGCCCCGGCCAGCAGTCGATCGAGCTGCGCGATCTCCTCGACGAACCGGTCGCCGGGGGGTGCGTCGCGGGACGCGCGTCCGCCCGACAGCCCGTTCTCGTTCGGGGCGAGCACATCCGGCGCGCCGTCCTCTTGTACATCGAGAGCGGCTTCGATCTGCGCGCGCGCGGTGGTCAGGCGTCGCAGCAGCGGATCGATCTGCTGGCGCAAGCCGCCCTCGAGCGCCCGCACCGCGATGCGGGCCTCCGCGGCCGAGCGGGCGCCGATCAGGGCCGCCACCGCCTCGGCCTGCGCCAGATCGAGCCGACCGTTCAGAAACGCCCGTTGTGTGAACTCCCCCGGGCGGGCGGGGCGCGCGCCGGCGGCTTGCAGGACGCGCGTCGCCTCCGCGGGAACCGCGGAGCCGCCATGGCAGGTGAACTCGACCAGATCTTCGCCGGTGTAGGTTTCCGGAGCGCGGAAGACGGTGGCCACCACCTGATCGAGGGGCGTCTCGCCATCGACCAGGTGGCCGACCGCGCAGCAACGCGTCGCCAGCTTCGCCAGCCGACCGGCGGCGCGGAAGCAACGCCCGGCGATCGATAGCGCCGCAGGGCCACTGAGGCGCACGACGGCCAGCGCAGCGGGACCGGGCGCCGTGGAGAGCGCGACGATCGTATCGGTCTTCATGGCAGGATCCGGCCGCGCGCGCGGGGCGCTCGCCGTTGTGCGTCGCCGCGCCGGCGGAGCGCGCCCCGCGGGGCGGACGGGCTAGCGGCGGCGACGTCGCCCGGCTTGCGGCCGGCGGCCGTAGCTGATCGACGGGGACTCGCCATCCTCGTCCGCGTTCCCC
>WJJG01000051.1 GCA_014729815.1 Candidatus Eiseniibacteriota bacterium | reverse complement strand
CTCTCTTCGACGACGGCGCTGAGCGAGAGGATCATGCGCTTGACCTTCTCGATCTCGCGCTGAAGTAGCAGCGACATCGCCGATCTCCTATCCGAAGCGACCGGTTATGTAGTCCTCGGTCTGCTTCTCCTTGGGTCGCGTGAAGAGCTGCTGGGTCAGGCCGAATTCGATCAGCCACCCCTCATAGAGAAAGGCCGTGAAGTCGGAGACCCGCGCAGCCTGTTGCATGTTGTGCGTCACAATAGCGATGGTGTAAGTCCCGCGCAACTCGGCAATCAGGTCTTCGATGCGGGTCGTCGACCGGGGATCGAGGGCCGAGGTCGGCTCATCCATCAGGAGGACGTCGGGGTCGATGGCCAGGGCCCGGGCCACGCAAAGGCGCTGCTGCTGCCCCCCGGAAAGCCCCAGGGCATTGTCGCTCAGCCGGTCCTTGACCTCTTCCCAGAGGGCGGCACGCATCAGGCTGCGCTCGACGATCTCGGCCAGCTTGCGCCGGTCGCGGATGCCCAAGATGTGGGGGCCGTAGGCGACATTGTCGAAGATCGACTTGGGGAAGGGATTCGGCTTCTGGAAGACCATGCCCACGCGCTGGCGCAGCGCGGCAACGTCGATCTGGGGTCCGTAGACGTTCTGGTCGCCGAAGATCAGTTCGCCACGGGTGTGGCAGCCCGGGATCAGATCGTTCATACGGTTGATCGCGCGCAGGAAGGTGCTCTTGCCGCAGCCGCTGGGGCCGATGACCGCCGTGACCAGGCCGCGTGGGATGTTGAAGGTCACCTGGCGGACCGCCGCGTTGCTGCCATAGAAGACCGAGAAGTCCCGCGCCAGGATGTGCGGGTGCTCCTGCGGCGCCGACTCCGGAACGTCCGCGCGTGCCTCGGGGATGTTCAGGTCGAAGGCCGGTGCTTCCATAACGCTATCCTCTCAGCTTCTTCGAGATGCGGGCTCGCAGAAAAATCGCCGTGGCGTTGAGTATCAGGACCAGCATGACCAGGGTGAAGACCATCCCGAACTGCACGTGACGGATCTCATCGACGGCCTCGTGCTCGGTCGCCAGATTGTAGATGTTCCACGGCAGTGCCGGCGTCGCTTCCGAGAGCGTCTCCCAGAACTTGACCTTGGCGAAGTCGAGCGCCTTGCCGACGCTGACGGCAGCCGTGAAGATGATCGGCGCTGTCTCGCCGGCCGCGCGTCCCATGCTGATCACGACGCCGGTCAGGATCCCCGGCAGGGAGGCGGGGAGGATCACCGTGACGATCGCCCGCCATTTGCTGGCGCCCAGACTGAGCGCGGCCTCCCTGTAGGTCGTCGGCACGGAGCGAATGGCCTCCTCGGACGCGCGGATCACGGTGGGCAGCACCAGCGTGGCCAGGGTCAGGCTTCCGGCGAGCAGGCTCTTGCTCTCGGTGATCTTGAGCGTGTTGATGAAGAAGGCCAGCCCGAAGAGCCCGAAGACGATACTGGGGACTCCGGCCAGCGTGCTGATGAAGGTCCGTAGCAGACTGATCAGACGTCCTTCGCCGGCGTATTCGACGAGGTAGATGGCCGAGACGACTCCCATCGGCAGGGCGAAGATCATCGCTCCCAAGGTGAGGTAGAGCGTGCCGAGGACCTCGGGCCAGATGCCGCCGAAGAAGTGCGCGTCGATCGAGTGGTCGGTGAGGAAGCGTAGGTAGAGCGTCCAGCGGGGCCGCAGCATCTCGGTGGCATGCAGTTCGACGTAGTCAAAGAGCGCCTCGAGCGCCGTGCCGCGGAAGTCCTCGACCCGCGGCACGGAGACGGGGACACCCATGCGCGTCCGATCGGAGTAGTCGTACTCGGTGCGGTAGAGGACCAGGTCGATCTTCTCGCGTGCGCGATCCCAGCGCGTGGCGCCATACTGGTCGCGCGCCATGACCGGCACCGGATCCTCCGGGCGCGGCCCGAGCAGTTCGCGCAGAGCGTCCTCGAGCTCCTCGCGCGGGCCTTCGTACTCGCGGCGTTCGAGGAAGCCCATCTCGCCCATCTCCGTATCGAAGGCGTCCAGCATCTCGTAGACCGGCTGGCGCGCGCGGCGGGCGGTGGTCAGTTCGGCTTCGATCTCGTCCCGGTCGCCGCGCTCGAAGCGCTCGAGTTGCATGCGACGGAACTCGATGGTGCCCTGGAAGACGAAGGCCCCAAAGCCGCGCACGAAGATCGGCGTGAGGATCACGAGCAGCGAGGCAGCCATCAGACCAATCGAGATGAAGCCCAGCCCGGAGAAGGCGCGGTCGAGAAGTCGCCGTGTGCCGAGCTGCATGATCGCCTATCCCTTCAGCTTCTTGCGTTGCACGCGCACGACCCACTCGCTGGCCAGGTTGCAGGCGAACGAGATCGCCAGCAGGGAGAGGGCCATGGCGAAGAGCACGTGGTAGCGGGCCGAGCCGGTGACATGATCCGCCTCTCCCATGTCTCCGGCGATCGTGGCGGTCAGCGTGCGGATCGGCTCGAGGAAGTTGTACCAGGGATCGGGGATCTGCGCGGCATTGCCCGAGGCCATCCAGACCACCATCGTCTCGCCGATCACCCGCATGATGCCCAGGATGACTGCGGCCAGGATGCCGCTGCCGGCGGCCGGGATCACGACACGCAGAATCGTCTCGGCCCGGGTGGCGCCGAGGGCGTAGCTCCCCTCGCGCAACTCCCGGCCGACGGCCTGCAAAGCGTCCTCGGAGACACTGACCACGGTCGGCAGGGCCATGATGCCGAGGATGATCGAAACGTTGAGGGCGTTGGTGCCGCTGACGATCTCCAGTCCCGCGGCGCCCCGTGACGCACGATAGAGGCCCCAGACGGTGAGAACGCCTAGGAGCAGCATGGCGACGATGCGTCCCCCGGCGCGTTGTTCGCTGGGCAGTCGCGCGGCCACCGACTCGCTGAGGACGATCACGATCAGGCCGCAGATCGGCACGCCGACCAGCCAGACGGCGACCGAGAGCAGGCGCCCACCGCTCTCCTGCAGAAGCGGCGCGAAGACCACCAGCGCGAAGAAGCCGTAGGCCACCGAGGGGATGGCCGCCAGGATCTCGATCACCGGCTTGACCGCCTGCCGCAGGCCGAAGGGCAGGATATCGCTCAGGCAGACCGCTGCGGAGACGCCCAGGGGGACAGCCAGGACGATCGAACCGAGCGTCACGAGGCCGGTGCCGAGGAAGATCGCCAGGCTGCCGAATTCGGGGGGCGACGCCGTGGGATACCAGCGATTGCTGCCCAGGAACTCACCCAGGCTGCGGAGCTGGAAGAAGGGCAGGGCATCCTTGAAGATGAAGTAGAAGATGAAGAGCACGACGATGGCCGAGCTGGAAGTCAGAAGGAAGAGCAGCGACTGGCCGGCGAAGGCCACCACGCGCTTGGCGCGACTGGCGCGGGCGCTCATCAGCAGGTCACTGCGGCGCGCAGCCAACGCGTCCGGCGATTGCTCTCTGTCCGGCGACTGCTCGCGTTCCATGTCCGGTTCCATCCGTCCGCGCTAGTAGCTGGTCACCGGCACGAACCCGATTGCCTCGATGATCTCCTGGCCGCGAAGGGAGAGATGCATGGTGATGAACGCATGCAACGGGGTTCCCAGACGCGGATAGCCGTCGGTGAACATGAAGAGCGGCCGCGCGATCGGATAGCGTCCCGACGCGACGGTCTCCTGGCCGGGCGCGATCCCCTCGACGGTGAGCGCCTTGACCGTACGGTCGATGAAGCCCAGTCCCACATAGCCGATCGCGGTCGGCGTGCTCTGGACCTTCTGGCGCACGGCGCCATTGCTGCCCAGATACTCGACCCCTTCGGCCATCTTCTGCTTCTGCATCACCAGCTGCTCGAATGTCTCGTACGTGCCGCTGTTGGTGTCGCGACTGACGACGACGATCTTCTGGTTGGGTCCGCCGAGCTGGCTCCAGTCCGTGTACTGTCCCAGATAGATCCCGCGCGTCTGTTCCAGTGTCAGGTTCTGCACGGGATTGCTGCGATGAACGATCATGGCGATCCCGTCGACGGCCACGACATGCGCCACCGGCAAGACACCCTTCTTCACGGCCGCAGAGAATTCGGCATCCTTCATGAAGCGCGACATGTCCGCGATGTGACAGGTGCCGTTGATCAGACTCTTGGCCCCGTTGCCACTACCCGATTCACTGACCGTGATGTTGATCTCCGGATGCGCCGCCATGTAGTGCTCGGCGAAGGCTTTGGCGATCGGGCCGACCGTCGTCGATCCGTCGATGACGATCGCCTCCTGCGCGAGAGTGGGTGTGAGCAGTCCTGCGAATGCGCAGAGGATCAGCGCCGCCAGACTGCCTCCGAGCAAGCGACCTCGTCTCATGGTTCCTTCTCCCTCCTACGATTCGGACACGCCCTTGTGGATGCGATTGTCGACCCGGGAGCATGCCCGATTCGAAACCCGTAGGCTATCCCGGCGAGGTTCGCAATCGGTTAGCCTCCGATCAGGCTCCCGCGGCGTCTCCCTCCGGACGTCGATCAGGAACCCGCCGCCAGCATAGCCCTTCCCTAGGCCCCGTACTCAACATGAGATTTGTGCTAGCCAAATGTTAGGGCTGTGTCTTGCGCCCCGCGTACGCCTCTGTCGCATCCCCGCAGACTCGCGCCCGTAGCCGGCCGCATCAAGCCTGCGCAACGGGCAGGCAAATACGGAACGTGCTGCCGCGTCCCAGGCGGCTCTCGACGGTCACGTGCCCGCCATGCGCCTTGGCGATGTGCTTGACGATCGCCAACCCCAGTCCGGTCCCGCCCATCTGCCGGCTGCGTGCCTTGTCGACGCGGTAGAAGCGCTCGAAGATGCGATCGAGGTGCTCCTCGGCGATCCCGCTGCCCTCGTCCGCTACGCTGATTTCCAGCATTCCCGCCCGGCTCTCGGCGGCGATGCGTACCGGCTTCCGCGGGTCACTGTATTTGATCGCATTGTCGATCAGGTTGACGAGCGCGCTCTCGAGCAGTTCGCCGTTGACCTCGGCGCGCAATCCCTGGGGGCAGTCGATCTCGACGGCGATCTGCTTCTGGTCGGCCTTGCTCTGACAGGTCTGCAGGGCGCTGCTGAGAATCTGGCAGATGCGGCTGTCGTGGCGAGCGATGGCCGTGCGCTCGGCCTCGAGCTCGATGCGCGAGAGGTTGAGCAGATCATCGACGATCGCATTGAGGCGCTGCGACTGGCGGGCGATGATCCGCAGGAACCGCTCGGCGTCCTCCGGGGCCGCCAGCGCTCCGTCCCGCAGGGTTTCCACGGCACCCTTGATCGAGGTGATCGGTGTCTTCAACTCGTGTGAGACATTGGCTACGAAGTCGCGACGCATCCGCTCGAGGCGGTGCAGGCGCGTGACGTCGTTGAGCACCAGCACCGCGCCGATGCGTTGGTTCTGCGCGTCATGGAGCATGGCGCCGTGCACCTGCAAGTAGCGGGTGTCCGGGTCGCGCAGCACCACATCGCCCTCCACCGGCAGGGGGGAGGCCAGCGTGCGATCGATCAGCTTCTGGAGCGCCGGATTGCGGACGACTTCCTGGATCGTGCGCCCCCGGGCCCGATGGCTGTCGATCTGGAGCATGTGCGCGCAGCCGGCGTTCATGCTGACGACGCGATGCTCGCTATCGACCGCCAGCACCCCTTCGGCCATGCTGGAGAGGATCGCCTGCTGCTCGTTGCGGTGCCGCGTGATCGTTTCGATCCGCTGATCGAGTTGCGCGGCCATCGTGTTCATCGACTCGGAGAGCTGGGCGACTTCGGTCACCGTCGAGGGGGGAAGACGATGCTGCAGCTCTCCACGCGCGAAGGCCTCCGCACCGCGACGCAACTCGTCGAGCAGCCCGCTCAGCCGCCGCGAGACCCACAGGCTGGCGAAGGCGGCCACGACCACCACCACCGCCAGACCCAGCAGCATACGTCCGTAGAGCGCGCGCAGATTGCCACGTACCGATCCCAACGGGATCGAAGCGCGGACGGCGGCCACGATGCGCGTTGGTTGCGGCTTGGCGAAGATCGGTTGCGCCACGTAGACCATGCGGCGCCGCAACGTTTCGCTGAAGCGCACCGCGCAACCCGTCGTCCCCAACAGGGCGTCGGCGATCTCGGGCCGACCGAATCCGGTATGGAGTTCCATGCGCGCCGGATCCTCGTCCGAATCGCCGATCACACGCCCGTTGGGCACGATGACGGTCACCCGCGTATCGGAGATCCGTCCGAGGCGTTTGCAGGCCGCATCCACCGCGCTCTGGGGATCGTCCCGCTGGAAGTACGGCTCGATCTGCGCCCGGAAGAGGGGCAGACGCGACTCCAGGTCGGCAACCGTGTGTTGGAGATGGAACGAGCGCAACGCACTGGCTGCCAGCAGGGCCGCCGCGAGCAGTGCGAGCAGAGTGATTCCCAGGTAGGAAGGGAAGACTTGCCAGAGGAGGCGCTTCTTCGGCACCACTAGTCCTTGAATCGATAGCCCACGCCGCGCACGGTCTCGATGTAGCGTCCCGCGTCGCCGAGCTTCTTGCGTAAGCCGACGACCTGTACGTCGACCGAGCGGTCGGTAACTGCATAGTCCTCGCCGCGGATCCCGTTGACGATCTGATAGCGCGTGAAGACCAGGCCGGGGCGGCCGGCCAGAAGCTGCAGCAGCTTGAACTCGGTATAGGTCAAGCGTAGCTGCTTGCCGTCGACCAGTACCTCGTGGCGTTGCGGATGGATCTCGATGTCGTGGATGCGAATCACCGAATCTTCCAGCTGCGAGGGCCGTCCGCGCCGGCGCAGCACGGCGCGCAGGCGGGCGACGAGGACCTTGGGACTGAACGGCTTGGTCACATAGTCATCGGCGCCGAGCTCGAGGCCGGCGACGATGTCGGACTCCTCTCCCTTGGCGGTGAGCATGACCACCGGGATCGACTCCGTGGCGGAGTCCTTCTTGAGCTGACGGCAGACCTCCAGCCCGTCGATGCCTGGCAGCATGAGGTCGAGCACGATCAGATCGGGTTGCTTCGAGCGCCCGTACTTGAGGCCCTCTTCCCCCGTGCTGGCGACGCTCGTGGTATAGCCCTCACGTGTCAGGTTGTAGCGCACCAGCTCCTGGATGTCCTCTTCGTCTTCGACGATGAGAATGTGTCTCGTGCTCATGGCCCCACCTCTGCTGTTCGCGGGGGAGTGGCATCGATTCCGAGCAGAAGTGTATAGCACGCGCGCGATGCGTTTTCGACTAGTATCGAGTGAGATTTCGGTGGACGTGCGAACGCAGGCCAGGTACGGAGTTCGCGGTGGGCCGGCGGCTTTCCCCGTCCGCACCTGGCTGCTAGCATGCCGAGCGTTGTGCGACGCGTCATGCGGGGCAGAGGACCGCAGGCACTCGAGAGAGGAGGCCCAGATGCGTGCGATGGGGAGTACGCGGATGCGAAGGCTGGCGCTGGCCTCCGTCCTGGTCCTGGTTGGTATGGGGGCCGCGACTGCATCCGCCGGGGCGGGGCGACTGACGCCCGAGCAGCATCTGCGGCTGGCGAGCATCGGCGCTCCGCAGCCGGACCCGAGCGGACGCCGCGTGGTCTACACGCTGCGTACCTTCGATCCGACCGAGCGCCGCAGGCGCACGCAGCTCTGGCTGCTGGA
The DNA here is from genome assembly GCA_014729815.1 of Candidatus Eiseniibacteriota bacterium. GTDB lineage: Bacteria > Eisenbacteria > RBG-16-71-46 > CAIMUX01 > WJJG01 > WJJG01. The sequence continues at coordinate 1,072 of WJJG01000051.1, read as the reverse complement.
CCTCGACAGCGGAGTGGGGCGGCAGATCACCCGCGGGGCGCCGGTCTCTGCGCCCCGCTGGTCCCCCGATGGGCAGCGGATCTACTTCCTTCGCGACGGACAGCTCTGGAGCCTGCCGATGGCCGGCGGCGAGGCGCGCCCTCTCACGGACATCCCCGCGCGGGTCTCCGGATACGCCCTCAATCCCGATCCCCAGGCGCCGCCGCAGCGCCGTGTGGCGATCCACACGCGCGTGCATCCGGCCTGCCCGGCGGCGGAATGGACCTGCAGCCGGCAGGCCCGCGAGCGCTGGGACGCGCGACCGGGGCTGGTCTCCGAGCAGTTCCCACTGCGGCACTGGTCGAGCTGGCGCGACAGCTTGCGCGCGCATCTCTTCGTAGGCGATCCGATGCAGGACACCTGGGTCGGCCTCACCGACGGCTGGGCGCCCTGCCCGCCCTTTGCATTGGCGGCCGGAGAGGCGTACCGCTTCGCACCAGAAGGCAGGCGGATCGCCCTAGTGCGCAATCTCGATCCACGCACCGCGCTGAGCACCGACAACGATGTCTTCCTGATCGACCTGGAGAACGCCGTGCGCAGCGCTGCACGGGGGGAACGACCCTGGCAGGCCGCGACACGCATCTCGCGGGGGCTCAGCGGGGGCGGGGGCGTCGACGATCAGCCCTGCTTCAGCCCCGACGGTCGCTACCTGGCCTACACGTCGATGGAGCGCGCCGGGTTCGAATCGGATCTGCGCCGCGTCGTCCTCCGCGATCTGCGGACCCATCGGGAGCGATGTCTGACCTGCGGCCTCGATCGCTCGGCCTTCGGCCTGACATGGAGTCACGACGGACGCTACATCTATTTCACGGCCTACGATCGGGAGGCCAATGCCCTCTTTCGTATCGACGTAGGCAGCGGAGGGATCCGGCGCCTGCTGCGTGCCGGCGACCTGGGGGGGGTGGCGCCGCTGCCGGACGGACGGCTGCTGCTTCTGCTGGGTTCTTCCCGCATGCCGGCGGAGATCTTCCTGTGCGATCCGGATGCGCTGGCGCGTTCGCCGCAGCGCTGGACCGCGGACCTGGCGCCCGCG
>WJJG01000050.1 GCA_014729815.1 Candidatus Eiseniibacteriota bacterium | reverse complement strand
GGACCGGAGTGCCATCACCCAAGCGCTGCTGTCCGTGGTCGTATTGCGCCAGCCGCGGTTGCCAGGCGAGGGCATCCCGAAGAGGATCTCCTCGCCGACCTCTCCGTCCAGATCGACGAAGCGCACGTAGCCCTGATTCGGATTCGATCCGGTCTCGAAGCTCCAGACCTCCTCGCCGGTTTGGAGATCGTGCCCCACCACCCCACGCCAGTTCTCGTCCTTGCCGGAGAGGAAGACGGTGATCAGGACCGGCTCGCCCGTGGCCACGTTTTCGATGACGCGCAGTGGGAAGAGACGGCCATCCCGCACACCGTCTCCTTTGGTCTCGCGGCACACATGGGTGGCCAACGTGTGAGTCGACTCACCGATCATCAGATCCAGCCGCAGCGTGTCTCCGCTCGCCCGCACGAAGGCCAGATCACGCAGCCGATCGCCGTCGAGATCACGAATCGCGGCCACGCGCGCGTAGCGCGGATCGAGCCCCGGGTGCGAAACCGTCCGCTCCCAGCGATCGGTCCACCGACTTCCATTGAGTGTGCGGCAGAGGAGCTTGTGGCGATCCGCCACGAAGATGACATCGGCCGTGCCGTCGCGCTCCAGATCGGTGACCGTCCAGCAATGGGGATCACTCCCCGGGGCGACGGCGTGGTAGTCGATCATCTCGAAGAGGATCGGGAGCTGGGGCGACTGCGTGGGCGTATCGCCGATAGCCGCAGCACGGACCAGCGCAGCAGCGGCCATGGCGGCGCCGCTCGCCGTGGCGCCCGTCATCGTGGCGCCGGTCATCGCGGCCCCGGGCGCCGCGAAGCTGCCGGCGGCAGCCAGCAGCAGAGATGCGACTGCCGCGCCCTGCGCAAGTCGCGCAAGCAGCGGCGAGCGATGCGCGAGGATCTGGAGCGCTCCTGAGGATGTACGCGCGTGCACGGCGGCTCCGAGAACTGGGCGACCAACCGGAACTGATTACTGCAAAGGGCATTATAGCGTGTACATGGGCACCGCTCAAGCCCCGACGCGGACCAGACGCTGGTTGTGGGACGAAGATTGGTGAACCGCCTCCTGCCAAACCCACTGAGCGGTCGACCTTGTGGGCACAGTCGACCCGAAGCAGCACATCCCCACCGATGCGGCCCCAAGATCCAGTCAGATCCCGGCCTGCGCCCTCGGCTTCACCAATCTTCGTCCCACAATCTACCGCTTGAACAGTCCCTCGAGCCGGTCGCGCAGCTTCTGCTCCAGATCGTCACGCTCCTCCTCGAGCAACTCGGTAGCGCGCTGGCGCAGCGTCGCGCGCAGGCGGGCCTCGTCGAGGCCGACCTTCGGCTTGGGCAAGCGGCCGGTGACCTCGAGCGGCACGAGTACGCGTTCGCCCTCACCGGGTTCGAAGAGCACCGGCTGCAACTCGGCGGGGACTTTGCCGCGGATCCGCTCGGAGAGCTCCGGCGGCAGGAGAAGCTCGAACTCCAACCCGACCGAGCCGTCGATCGCCTGCCAGCCCGAGCCGCTGAGCTCGATCTCGCCGGCGCGCAACTGCATCCCATCGATCGTCAGCCGGCCGTTCTGGATGCGGAAGGGCTGGATCCAGTCGGAGATCTCGAGCCGCTCGAGCTGGGGCACCGAGAGATAGCTGGATAGCGACTGCTGCAGCGGATGACCGCCGAGCTCGGCGTCTTGGGTCTCGAGCCGGCCCTCGGAGTCGAGGCTGCCGAGTTCGAGCGCCAGCGAATCGTCCAAGGCACCGCTCATCTTGGCCGACGCATCGATCCTGCCGCTCAGGAATCCGCCCAGGCGCCCGAAGCGGCTCAGGCCGGCGGCGTAGTCGTAGAGCTTGCGCGCCTCGACCTGGTGGACGTGCGTCTGGACATCGAAGCGCGGGTTCGCGGCGTCGCGGAAGTCGATCTCGCCCTCGGCGGCCACCGTGCCGCCAAAGGCCAGGCCGCCGGCCGATTCGAGGAAGATCCGCCCGCGATCGAGCCGCAGGCGCGCCTTGACGTCCCGGGCGCGGGCGCGGTTGAGGACCAGCTCGCCCACCTCCGCTGTTATCCTGCCCTCGATAACACCCAGGGCCGCCGTGGGCGGGATCGGCTCGGATGCGTCTCCACCCGAGCCGTGGTCCCCAGCGTCGCGCGCGTCGCGTCCCCCGCTCGGTGCTCCCTCGCCGCCCGGGGGCTGCAGCATCAACGCATCGAGATCGAGATGCTCGCTGTGCAGCTCGAGGTCGATGCGCGCGGGCTCGAGGTCGATGCGCGCGGGCTCGAGAGCGCTCTCGCCTCCGTCGGCCGCCGTCGTCCAGACGGCCGGATCGAGCGCGCGGTAGCCGGCCACCTCGCCGGTGAGGCGAAGATCGCTGGCGCCGATGCGGCCGGCGAGCTGCCGGATGCGCAGCTTCTCGCCACGCAGCGTAAGATCGGCATTCAGATCCGCAATGGGCAGGGGCAGCTCGGGTCCGCTGGCGTTGAGATCCTGAAGACGTACCGTGCCGTCGGCGCGGACCTCTCCGGGCCGATCGAGCGGTCCCGAGGCGGTCAGCTTGGCGCTGGCGCTTCCGGAGAGCTGCAGCGATTCGACGCCATCGAAGAGCGCCAGGTCGATCTGTGCATCCAGGGCACCGCGGAAGCGTGGAGCGGCGATGTAGTCGGAGACGATCGCATCGGCGTGCAAGCGGCTGGTGCCCGAGCGCAAGGCGATCGACGGCAGATGCAGCGTGTCGGGTGTAGCGTGCACTTCTATGGCGAGACCCTCGAGCGCCGCGGGCAACTCAGGATGCTCGATGCGTCCCTCGGCGAGCGAGAAGTCGACCGTGAAGTCGGCCGGCGGAAGCAGCTCCTTCTGCCCCTCCCGCGATGGTTCGGGCGGGACCAACGCGCCTTCGATCCTGGCGGAAAGCTCGAGCGTTCCGGAGGAGCGCACATCCTCGGTGCCGGCGAGCAGGGACGCGGGAACGTAGGCCATGATCTCCTCGACCCGGGCCGGACCCCCCGAGAGGTGCAGATCGGCGATCGGCGCGCCGGCGCTGAGACCGGCAACGGCGCCCTGCACCTCGACCGGCAGTTCGCCCAGCGCGAGCGTGGCCTGCTCGATCTCCAGCCGATCGGCGTTGGTGTCGAGCGAGAGGCGCTTGGTGAGGCGCACCTGCAGCCCGTGGCCCAGAGCCCCCGCGGGCAGATGCAGTTGCAGCTCGTCGATCTCCGTCTGGCCCTCTAGCGCGATGACCGCCTGGCGGGAGAACTGCGCGCTCAAGCGCTCCTCCAGGCGACCGATCTCCAGGAATGGCTTTCCGCCGGGGTGCAGGATGGCCAGGGAGCCGTCGCGGATCTGCAGCTCGTGAATCTCGATCTCGACCGGGGACGAGACAGCCGCGCGCCCACCTTCTGCAGCGCCTTCTCCCGCTCCCTCGCCGGCGGCCGCGCCGTCGCCCGAGCCGATCAGCGGGATGCCCTCGCCCGCGGGCGCCGCTTCGGCGAACGCCCCGGATGCCCGGTGATCGGCCGATGCGGACCCAGCTCCCTGCCCGGGCGCGTCATCGCCAGCCGCTCCGCCGGCGGGGAGTTCGCCGGGCAGGGTCATCTCGAAGTGCGGGCGCTCGATGAGGATGCTGGTGACCTCGGCGCGGCGCTGGAGCAGCGGCAGGAGCGAAAGCCGCAAGGTGACCGACTCGGCCGTGATCCTCGAAGCCGGCTGCCCGGGGGCCTCTCCCAACTCGATCTCGCCCAAGCGCACCCAGGGACGGGGCAGGAGCCCCGCGCCGACCGAGCCCACGGCCACCGGGCGCTCGAGCTCGCGCTCGGCCCGCGCCACGATCCAGTCGCGGACCTGCTGCTTGGGGATCAGGAGCGGGAGAACGAGCACCACGATGACCAGAAGCGCGAGAGCGATCAGTAGGATCGTCAGTAGCGGGCGGCCTGTCCGTGGCATCGGGCCCTCCTCCCTGTCAGCTTCGCTGCTTGCCCGGGAAGCATCGTAGCACGAGGCAACAACATAACGATACGGCGCGGCATGCGTCGCCCGGCGCTGCGGGCGGGAGTCCGCCCCGAGCAGCATCTTGCCGCTCCCGCACAGCCTGCGGCGGATCACAACGGCTCGATTGCGGATGCTCCCGCCCCGATGGTAGCCTCGCGGCACTATGCCACGTGCGGATTCCCCCAAGGGTCCCCGCCGGCGCACCGGGCAGGCCCCCTCCCGATCGCGGCGTGTAGGGT
>WJJG01000049.1 GCA_014729815.1 Candidatus Eiseniibacteriota bacterium | reverse complement strand
GCCTGGAGATGCTCGAGCGCACGCCGCCCGCTGCCCGCGGCCAGCGCCGCCACGCCGGCGTAGAAGCGCGCCTCGTCGTCTCCCGGCGACTCGGCCAGATAGTCCTCGAGTGTCACCAGCGCCAGCGCATGATGCCCGGCGCCATAATCCGCCCGCGCGCGATGCAAGATCGCCGCATCGGCGGAGTCGCGCGCCCCCGCAAGGGTCGTCTGCGGCCGCGTCTCGCTGGCCACGCGGGTCACCCATGCGGGGGGCGAACGCTGCGCCAGCGACACGACCCTGCGCCGCTCCTCTCGCCAGCTCCAGGCGGCCAAGACCAGCGCGCAGAGCAAGACGATACCCAAGACGCGCGCCAGTCGTCCGATCCATCTGCGTGTTGTGGCCGTCAATGCGCGCTACTCCTCCCTCTGGCGGCCGGATGCGCTGCGCCTACGCCCATCCCGGCTCCTTGCCGGCAATCACATACTCGTCGCGCCCCTCGCGCACGCGGGCCGCCGCCGTGCGCGGATCGTGGGCGAAGACCAGGACCGCCGACTCGCGCGTCGCCTCGGCCAGGAGCGCGCCGCGTTCGCGAATCACCAGATCCGGTCGCAGGTCGAAGCCCATCGTATAGGCGGCGCGGATGTGCGCCGCGGTCGGGATCAGATCGGCCGGATAGAAGACCACCCCCCGCGCGCCGTGGAGCGAGACCCATTGCTGTCCCTCGGTGTGCCCGTCGCTGCGGCGCAGCCGCACGCCCGGGGCGATCTCGGCGGGGCCGTCGTGCAGCTCCAGGCGCCCCCGCGCGAGCAGTTCGAGATCGGCCGCGCGGAAGCTCCGTCGTTCCTTCGGTCCCGGGTCGTGGGCCCGCTCCCACTGCGCGCGCTGCAGATGCAGCCGCGCCTGCGGCACAACCAGCTCGCTCGGTCCCCGCCCGCTCGCGCGTCCCAGGCCGGCGACATGATCGAAATGCAGGTGGGTCAGCACGACATCCGAGATCGAGTCGGGCGGGACATCGGCCCCGACAAGCAGCGCCCCCAGATCGGCCAGGTCGGGATCGATGGCCATCTGCGCGCGTTCGCGCGGTCCATACCGGCCCCCCATGCCGGCGTCGACCAGAATGCGCCGCTCTCCGCTCTGGACGAGCAGCAGGCGCACGACCAGCGGGATGCGGTTCTGGGCGTCGGCCTTCGCGTAGCGGCTCCAGAGCAGCTTGGGTACCTGCCCGAACATGCTGCCGCCATCGAGCCGAAAGCGACTGGCGATCAGGCTGGCGGCGGAGATCCCGCCGAGATCGATCCAGGAGAGCATCCTTCCTCCGTAGGGGCTGCCGGTCCACGAACCATCCGCACGCGATCTTGGCGCAGGCTCCGTTGACCGCGCAATCGGGATCTTTCTATACTGGCCGGCGTTCTTGACCCAGAAGCGGAGAGGACCGCTGACGCTGCATCCGGAGGCCGTCGCCACGGGGCCGCGCAGCGGGCGGAGGCGTGGATGCGACTGCTGATCCCGATCCTCATCGTCAGCGCGATGCTGCTTCCCGTCGCCCAGGGCGGCGGCGTACAGGTCGCCGGACCGGTGGTGGTTCTCGATCCGCCGGTGATCGATTTCGGCACCGTCAAGCAGGAAGCGACCCATCGCGCCGAGGTGCAGATCGCCAACCGCGGCACAGAGCGCCTCGAGATCCGCGGGATCGAGAGCGACTGCGGCTGCACCGTGGCGCAGCTGCCCGACAGCACGCTGGAGCCCGGGGAAACGGTCGCCCTGGGCGTCACGCTCTCGACGCGGCACTTCTCCGGACAGATCGCCAAGCACATCCTGCTGGCCACCAACGACCCGGGCGCGCCCAAGGCCAAGATCACACTGAAGGCCTTCGTGCGCGAGATGGTGCGCGTGCGGCCCACGGCGATCGATTTCGGCGCGCACGATCGCGGGGAGACCGACACGGCGACCGTGACCATCCACTCGCTGCGCAGCGACTCGCTGCGCGTGCTCGAGGTCGTGGTGCCCGAGGAGCGAGTCCGGGCGGATGTCGAGCGCCGCAGCGCAGGCGACAGCCTGGTGCACCGCGTCACCTTCCACCTGCGCCCCGATGCACCGGTGGGCGCCTTCCGCGAGACCGCGGTCGTGCGCACCTCGCACCGCCTGGCCAAGTCGCTCAAGATCGAAGTCGCCGGGCAGATCCTCAGCTTCTTCCGTACCGACCCGCCCGAGATCAGCCTCGGACAGGTGCGCGAGGGCCAGACGCGCAGTCGGTCGCTGCTCCTGCGTGGCGCCGGCGAAGGGAACCATCGCGTAACCGGCGCCCGTTGCAGCGAGCCCGCCTTGCAGATCGACGTCGCGCCGGTGGAGCCCGGGCGCGTCTACGAAGTCGTGGTCCGCATTCCGCCCGAGATGCCCGCGGGCCGCATCGATGCGACTCTGCGCGTCACGACCGACGATCCGGCACAACCCGAGATCCTCGTGCCGGTACGCGGCAGCGTGCGGCGGGCACGTCGTTAGAAAGGAGAGTGCATGCGCGCACGGCGATGGCCCTGGGGACGCTGGCTGCTCGAAACGCTGCTGATCCTGATCCTCGGCTCGGCTGGCGGCTGGCTCCTCAACAGCTTGCGCACGGAACCGCTGCCGCTCGACATCCCGGCAACGCAGCTGCTCACCGAGAGCGGGGCGCGCATCGTCACGCCCGGCGCCGCACGGCGACTCTTCGAGGAGGGCGAGTACGTCTTCGTCGATGCGCGTCCCATCGACGACTACATCGAGAGTCACATCGAGGGGGCCCTTTCCCTGCCGACATCACGCTTCGATGAGCTCTATCGCGAGCTGACCCTCTGGAGCGGGGGGCAACCCCTGCTGGTCTATGGCAGCGCCCTGGAGGTCCCCGTGGCCGACGATCTCGCCCGTCGGCTCGGGGAGGCGGGCGAAGAGGTCGTGGTGATCATGACCGCCGGCTTCGAAGCCTGGCAGGCGCGCGGCTATCCGGTGGAACGCGGCGCCGGAGGTCTGTTGGCTCCGCTGGATGCGGAATCCCAGCTCGAGGAGGATGGTCGATGACTGCCGTGCTGATCTTCCTGGGCCTCATCGCCTTGACGATCCTGGCCGGTCTGCTCCTGCTTCGCTGGCTCCCCGCCTCCGGGCTCTCCCCCCGGGCGCTGGCGATTCTGGGCTGGGTCCTGCGCGTGGTGCTCGCGCTCGTCTTCGTGCGCGCCGCGGTTCCGAAGCTGATCGATCCGTTCGCCTTCGCCACCGACATCTACGCCTATCGCGTGATTCCCCCGATGTGGGCCGCGATCGGTGCGATCCTGATGGCCGCCATCGAGATGGTCGCCGCGGTGGCGCTCGTCACCGGCCTACTCTGGCGGGGCGGGGCGATCGTGCTCGGCGGCATGCTTCTGGTCTTCATCGCCATGATCTTTCAGGCGATCGTTCGCGGCATCGATATCCACTGCGGTTGCTTCGGTGAATCGTCGCACACGGTCAGCTTCTGGCTCATCGCCCAGGATTGCGGATTGCTGCTCTGTGCGCTCGCGCCGCTGATCTGGGATGCGCGGCGACAACGGCGAGTCGGGCTGGCCTGAGGGGACGCTCCGGCGCGCCGGACAGACCCGCGGCCGGCGCGGCGTCCTCCTCAGCGCCCGTGCAGCGTAGCGCGACAGCGCCCATCCCAGTCGCCGGCCACCTTGCGCGGACAGCCGCCGATCAGAATGCGACGGGTCCAGCCATCCGAGAGGCTGCGCAGGAGAACCTCCCCGCGTTCCGGCAGGGCCACCCAGAGCGCCGCCGCCAGCGGGTCGTAGGTCACGCCGGCCGCCCCCGAGAGGCCCCCGATCTCCTCGAGCACCTGCGCCTCGCGATCGACCCGCACCACCGCCCCCCTGCCGAGGTCAGCCACCCAGCAGGAGCCGTCGCCGACCGCATCGACATCGAGCGGTTCGTCGAACTGCCCCGGCGCCGCCCGCCAGGAGTCGCCTTGATCGCTGACGTAGACCAGATCCCCGCCCCGATCGGCCACCCAACAGCCGCGGCCCGGATCTTCGGCGATCGCCACCGGGCGCTCGAGCGCCACGTCGAGCGTCTCCGCGCGCGAAGTCCCCAGTCCCGCCCGCAGCAGCACGCCCTCCCGCACGGCGATCCAGGTCGTGCTCGAATCACGGAAGGCCAGATCCTCCGGATGCTGCTCCGCACCCAGTTCCAGGCTCCAGAGGGTTTCGCCTTGCGGTGTGATCCAGACGACCCGCTGCTCGTAGAAGGCCCCCACCGCCAGGGCGCCGATGCCCGCCGACCAGCTCACGCAGCTCGCCCCCGCCACCGGCACCGCGGCGATCCGCGGCCCGTCGCTGCGGTAGATCAGCACCTGTCCCGAATCGATCTGTGCGGCGAAGAGGCGGTGCGCCAGGGGGTCGACGTCCAGATCGAGCACCGCGGTGCCGTACGATTCGAGTCGCTCCACGGCGCCCGCATCGGGCGTGAGCAGCGCCAGGCCCCAGCCGCAGGGATCGGCCGACCAGGCCAAGGCGCCCCCGGGGCGGGCCTCGATGGGCGCCGCATAGGCCGCCGCCGAATCGGCGCCGAACTGGTACTCGACGCGGTAGACGTAACTCTGGTCGTTCTGCACCGTGGAATCGACGTAGGTCGCGCGCTCCGCCGGCAATGTCTCGGGCGTGAGCAGCGTACCGAGCGCCGCGGTCTCGTCGGCGTGCCATTCCGCCCGCCAGATGCGGTGTCCAGCGAGGTCACGCATCCCGAGATCGTCCCAGGAGAGGGTCACGCGCCCGCAATCGGCGCGCGTCCGGGCCGCGGCGGGCGCACCGCCGGTCTCCGGATTGAGCGGATCGAACGGATTCTCGCGATCGCGTCCGCTGCAGCCGCAAGAGAAGAGCAGTGCGAGTGCGAGCAGCCATGCGCCGCGCCCGTACGGGTGCCGTCTCGACGTCCGGACACGCATCCTCACGACTCCCGCAACCAGGCCCAGAGTCCTAGCAGGAAGAACCCCTCCGAACCGATCCAGGCCCCCAGCGCACCGCGATCGAGGCGCTCGGCGCGATCGATCTGCCGCTCGCGCTCCCGCGGATCCCCGGTATGGAGGTACTGATCGTAGGCCTGATCGGCCTCGTGCTGCAGCCAGAGGGCGGCTCCCGCCCCGGCCACCCAGCCCACCAGTGTCACCCAGCGCAACCAGCCTCGCCGCTTTCCGACGCGGCTCTCGTCCCGCCGCGCGGCGCGCGCGAAGATCTCGGGCGCCTCGCCCAGATGGTGCGCCGCGAGCGAGACGGCCAGTCCGCGCGGCCATCCACGTCGCGGTGCGCTGCGGGCCCGCAACGAGGTCCGGTGGCCGGAAAGAGACCGCCCGGTGTCGCGCCGCGGGGCGCCCCGCCCGCTCCACTGGTAGGCCGCAAGCGTCCCCCGACCACCGGAGATCAGATGCAGGGGGGGCGCGATCGCGATGCGGGCAGCCACCGGTGGATCCACGCGCAGGCAGCTCAGCGGGCGTCCATCGGCAGCGCGGAACGCATGCACGCTGCCATCGAGCAGTCCCACCCAGACCGTTTCGTCATCCAGCGCGGGGGGCAGGTCGGCTGCCGTGCCCAGCTCCGCGCGCCAGAGCAGGTCTCCATTCTCGGCGTCCAGCATCCACAGCGTGCCGTCCGTCGCGAGCGCCGCCAGGCGGTCTCCGCGCGCGGCCAGGCCGCTGCGGAAGAGACCGTCGAGCTGCCGCGAGGCCCGGATACGACCCTTCCCGGGATCCAGCGCCGAGAGTCGGCCCTCGAAGCTCAGCGTCCAGAGCTGCGTTCCGGTCCACACGGGTGGACCGTAGAGCGCTCCGCCCGGCGCGACGCTCCAGCGGCGGGCGCCACTGGCCGCATCCAGCGCCAAGAGGCTGTCGTTCAGCGTGGGCACGAGCAGCAGCGAATCGCACAGAGCCAGCGGGGCGCGCACGCGCAGGTGGGTCCGCTGATGCCAGAGCTCGCGCCCATCTTCGAGAGAGACGCAGGCCACACGACCGGGCAACGAGGCGGCGAAGACCCGTCCATCCGCCACGAGGGGGGCGCCCCAGGCCTCACCGAGCGGGACGCTCCAGCGCTCGCGCCCACTCACCCGCGCGAGGCAGAAGAGGCGCCCCTCGGGAAAGTCGGTGACGCCGAGCACGGCTCCCTCGATCAGTGTGAGTCCGGCCTGCACGCCGGCGTCGCGCCGCCGGCTCCAGATCTCCCGGCCGCTGCGCGCGTCGAGCAGCACGCAGCGCCGATCGAGTGTGGCCGCGGCCACATGCTCCGCATCGGCGTCGATCTGCCGGCCGACGTGTCGGCCGAGGTCCTTCTTCCAGACCGCGATCAGCACGCCCGGCGGGCGCTGTCCCGGGCGCGGAGGCGGCTCCGCGCCTTCCGCCGCGACCGTCCCCCGCATCAGCACCGCCAGCAGGCAACCGAGCAGCAGCACCGCACGCCGTCCTCCGGCTCGCGGACGCGGGCCGCCTCCCTGCCGGGCGCCGGGCGCACGTGGTCTGTTGCCTAGTAGTTCCATCCGACGAAGAACTCCGTATGCGTCTTGCGCGGCCAATCGCGGAAGTCGGTGCGGCGCGCCAGGTCGAGCCGCAGAACCAGGATGCCGCCGAGTCCCATGCGGAAACCGAGTCCGTAACTCCCCCGCCATGCATCCGGCCAGCCCTCGTACCAGACCTGGCCGGCATCCAGAAAGATCGCGCCTTGCACGCCCGGGAATCCCAGCGCCCCGACCAGCGCGGGATCGATGACGAAGCCGCGCAGCAGAGGGAAACGCAGCTCGGTATTGGCCAGCAGCGAGCGCGTTCCGTGCAGATCGCGCCACGGATAGCCGCGCAGGCTGTGCGACCCGCCCAGAAGGAAGACCTGCGGATCGGGTCCGCCTGAGAGGCGGGTCTGTAGGCGGAGCGCCAGGGCCGAGAGCTGCCCCAGGCGCACGTAGCGCCGCGTGTCGGCCAGCAAGAGGACGTTCTCGACACCGGGGCGGCGCAGATTCATCGTCAGCCCGAGCGTCAAGTGGCTGCGCCCGCCATCCAGAGGGCCGGTCGTATGCCAGAGCGAGGTGTCGTGAATCCAGGAGACATAGTGGGTGGCGATCAGCCCGCGCCGATAGACATCGGTCGACGGCTTCTCCTTCTCGGAGAAGGCGGCGCCGAACGAGCTCTCCACCCGCGTGAAGCGCGAGAGCGGGTAGCTGAGCAGAGCGCTGAATCCCGCGCGCCGTTCGAAGAAGGGAAAGCCCAGCTCGTCATAGTAGTTCCCGGCGTGATGATAGAGACTGAAGCCGCGATTGAGACGCCGCGAGAGATCGATGTAGGTCACGCCCGCCGAGAAGTTGTCCAGGAAGTCCCGCGTCGAGATCGTCGTATTGCCGACCTGCATGAAGATCAGTCGATTGCCCATCATATCGCGCAACAGGATCTGCAGGCCCTCGCCCGTACCGAGGCTGGGGTCGACCGCCACGCCCCCCTGGGCCACGTCCAGCGCGAATGCCGAACGGTACCGTTCGCGCCGCACGCGCGTGCTCTCGGCCGCGGCTTCCCAGTTCCAGGCGGCGCGCTTCACGGGAGGTGCGGCCACGAACGAGTCGGCGGGCGCCGGCGCGGTCCGATCCAGGACCACCGTCGAGAAGCGGCCTTCGTGGTAGACCGAGGCGAGGATCTCCTCGCCCGAAGGCAGCCATCGGGGGTCGCGCAGTGCCTCGATGGCGTGCGTCAGACGCGCGCCGCGTCCGTTGCGGTCGATCAGGTAGAGATCCCGCATGCCGTCGCGGGTCGACACGAAGAGCACCGCGCGGCCGTCGGGCGACCAGGCTGGTGAGAGGTCCCACCAGGGCCCGGCGGTCAGCGGGGAGATGGCCCCGGTCTCGAGATCCAACAGGAAGAGATTGCGCGCGCCGGCGCGCCCGTGCGCGCCACGGTCGGAGACAAAGACCACCCAACGACCATCGGGGTGCCAGGCGGGATCCTCGTCGACGAAGCGATCCGCGGTCAGCGCGCGGAGCGAATCGCGCCCGGCGTCGTAGAGATAGAGGTCGCGGCGACCGTCACGGCGCAGGCCTGAGAAGACCAGACGCGTTCCGCTCCCGTCCCAGTGCGGCGAGCTGATGCCGACCAGATCGGCGAAGCTCCAGTGTACGATCGCCTCCTCGCCTTCCAGGTCGTAGGCCACCAGCAGATCCTGCGCTCCCGCATGCGACGAGAAGGCCAGGATGCCCTGCGAAGAGATGTCCATGCGACTGCGAAACGCGTGGAAGGAGAGGTACTCGGGCTGACGCTGACCACGCACCAGCGTGCGCGCGTCCTGCTCGCCTTCTTCCAGCGAAGCGACGTAGATGCTGGCGTAGCCCGAGCGGGGCGAGATGAAGACGTACTGGTTCTCGTAGCCGGCGACGCCCTCGGGCACCGGCGTCGGCTTCAGAACCATCGCCCCGCGCGAGACGACCCGCGCACTGAGCAGCACGGGATCGGCGTCGGCGACCTCGGGGTAGTAGCGTTCCCGCACCCAGTGCATCCAACGCTCGGAGAGCTCCTGCTGCGTCACGCCCAGCACCAGGGGAAACAGCTCTTCGAACCGGCGCACCTTCCAGGCATCGAAGTAGAAGAGCGCGATCTTGTCTTCGCCGTAGGTCTCGCCGATGAAGTCGAGCACCGACTGCCCGAGCTTGTAGAGGACGAAGGTCCCGTTGTAGGTCCAGAAGCGCGAGATCGGCGGCACACGACCGGTGAGCACCAGGTCGCGCAACACCATGTCTCCATCGGGATCCCAGCGACCCGACCAGTGATCGGCGAGCCCCTCGGTAAACCAGAGGGGCGGGGATGGCATGCGGTGGCGGAAGCGTTCTCGGAAGACCCGCTGACCGATCGAGCGCTGGAAGACATGCACCAGTTCATGGTGCAACGTCTCGAAGAACTGGTGGAACGAGCCGTCGAAGGGCATCAGGACGCGTCCGCGCACCGTCTCGGTCAGTCCCCCGACACCCTCGGGAATCAGCATCGGTGTGATGTTGGTCTGCTCGAAGTCGTGGTGACTGCTGTAGAGGATGATCGGCACCGATTCGCTGATCTCGTGGGCGAAGTGCGCGCTGAGATGGTCGTAGCTCTGCTCGGCGAAGGAGATCGCGATGCGAGCCAGCTCGGCCTCTTCCGGATAGTAGTAGAGGTCGAAATGCTCGCTGGCCATCACTTGCCAGTCGAAGTCGCGGTAGTTGACCTTGTTCTTGCCGAAGCTGATGTGTTGCGCCCCGGCGGAGAGGGCCCAGAGGCAGGCGAGCAGAAGCGTCGCCAGCAGCCGCCGGGCGCTCCCGGAGACGCCCGGCAGCGCCCGCCCCCCCAGGAGCGCCCGTCTCGGAAGCGCGTCCCGCGCGCTAGAAGATCCAGGTGCCATCGAAATAGTCATCCCGCCACCATTGGAACTGACGGATCTCGTCCGGCCCCAGCGTGCGATCGCCGGCCTGGGGCTCCGTAACCCAAACCAGCCGCGAGCGTCCTTCGGTAACCCGCGCGATCATCTGTCCCCGCAGGCGCGCACGCAAGCGGATGCGCAGCTCGCCCGGCACGGCCGACCAGGGCGCGTGCGGCCCATTCCGCACCCACGACTGCGAGGCCACGCTGCGCAGCGTTTGCCGCCGCGCCAGTCGCGCATCCATGCGCTGGCGATCCGCGCCGAAGAACTCCGCCCGATAGCTGGAGTGCTCGAACGGATTCTCTCCCTGGGCGGGCCCCACCCAACTGCGCTCGGGCATGCGCACCGCACGGCGGTCCCCATAGCAGAGAACCCACGCGCCGCCGCTACACTCCCGCAGGCGTAGCTCTATCTCTACCGTTTCGGCATCCAACAGCGAGAGCGGAACGGGCATCCTGACCCAACGCCGGAAATAGTCGTAGCCGGGGCTTTTCGCGCCGTAGCGCGGATCGACGTAGCGCCGGACGAACTCGGCATACAGATCGGCAACGCGCCGGTAGCGCGCCTGGCTGCAATGGACCAGGGAATCGAAGAGGAATGCCTCGTACCGTCCCCCGAGCGTATCGCAGAAGCTGTGCACTCGCTCGCCGCCCACGAGCAGGTCGAGTGCGAAGCGCCCGCCCACCGCACGCAGCAGATCGGCCTCGACCCAGGCCGAGTCGATCCCGCCGCGCTGGGCGACCTCCTCCCAGGGGATTCGGATCCGTTGGCGCACCGACTGGCCCGCGGTATCGAGCGTCACGCAGCGGCGATCCCAGTCCGGATCGCCGAGGCCCATGCCGGTGGCGGCCACGGCGAAGAGCAGCGCGCCGATCCAGAGCTGCGCCGGCCGCCGGCGCGCACGCGCCCGCACCCGGCAGGCCGCCAGCCGCAGCAGCGGAAGCAGCGCGAAGGGCGCGGTGGCGATCAGCAGCACCCCGGCGGCGTACGCCAAACGAAGCCCGCCCGACGGCAGGAAGTCCGGCAGGCTTCTGAGCTGCCAGCCGACCAGCAGGGCCAGCACGCCTCCCGCGGCCCAGATCCAGGGACCCCGCGGCCCCCAATCCCCACGCGCCCACCACCGCCGCCCGGTGACCCAGACTGTCTTGGTGCCGAGCAGCGCATAGGCGAACCAGAGCGGCAGGACCGGGACGGCGTAGCGCGCCACGAGGTGACTCCCGGCGTGTACGCCCGCAACGCCCAGCATGAGCGCCGCGGCCAGCCAGAGCCGCGGCGCACGACGCGCAGCAACGGCGATTCCCACCAGGCCGAGCAGAAAGAGCAGACGCTGCAGGTTCCAGGGAATCGGCCAGGCGCCGAGCGGACCGCGCAGGTACTCCTTGCGTGGCGGCGTGGTCCAGAAGAGGCCGAACTTCTTCCACACCAGCAGCAGCCAATCGACCGGCTGTCGCTGCACCGTGTTGCGGAAGCCTCGGGCGTAGGCCAGACGCTTGTACTCCTCCTCGCTGAGGCCCTCCGGGTGGGCGGCCACCACCTCCTTGCCCGCCTCGGTCAGCTCCGGCCCGAGACCGTCGCCCAGGCCGACGGTCTCCCAACCCTGGTCCGGCACGTAGTTGCCGCGATAGAGCCAGAGCGAGGCCTCGCCGCTCTCGACCAGGGGATTGAGCGGCGCGCCCGCCGCCAACAGGAGCCCGCCCCAGAGGACAATCGGGGCGATCGCGCCCGATCCGAGACGCAAGGCCAGTCCCGGGCGCCGCCGGAAGACCCAGAAGAGCAGCGCCGCGAGCAGCAGCAGGAGCGCCACGGGCCGGAAGGTGGTCTTGGCCAGGAAGAGCAGCGCGAGCGAGAGGCCCGCCAGCAGGCTGTTGCCCCGGCTCGGGCGTCGATGCAGACGGATCAGCCGCCAGGCAACCAGGAGCAGCGCGAGCATCGAAAGCGGTTCGGTCGCGATCCCCACGCCGTAGTAGACCAGCGGCAGATAGGCCAGGTAGAGTGGGAGGAGCAGCCAGCGCCAGCGCCGTCCCACCAGGGTGCCTCCGACGAGGACCAGGAGACCCGCCGCGGCTGCATAGCAGAGCAGGCTCAGCAGCCGCCCGGCGTTCAGGTTGGCGGGAAACAGTGCGTAGCCGATCCCGAGCGGCACGAGATAGGCCGGAGCGTGCTGGAGTTCCCAGCGATCGATGCCCAGCGTATCGCGCTGGGCCGGCGTGAGCCGCCGCGCCCAGAGGTCGCCGAGTAGACCCTCCTCGTGGAGCAGTCTCTCGACCCCCTCTCCCAAACGGTGATACTTCGCGCTGTCCCGCTCGACCGGCAGCATGCTGGTGCCGGGCGTGAGCAGGTGGGCGAGTGCGAAGGCGCCGGCGATCAGGAACGCCACGGAGAAGGCCGGAAGCGGTGCGCGGCCTCGCGTGCCGCGGCGGACGCCGAGCGGCGACCGCTCGCTTCGCCTGCGGGATCCCAAGCGCTTCCTCCCAGCCGCAGTACCCGAGGAAGCATCCGCCCGCGGCGGATGCCATCGGAAACGGTGCGGATCGGAGCCAGCCGTAAGCCGAGTTCTGTTCGGATCCGTGGCGGATCCGCGGTGATCATTTCTCTGGGACGCTCGCTGCCGAGCGCCTCGAGCGACCTACCCGGGAGTGAACGCGAGGCGGGCCACCTCTCCTCCCCTATGCGGTCTTGCTCCGAGTGGGGTTTGCCGAGCCGCCCGCGTCACCGCGGGCGCTGGTGAGCTCTTACCTCACCGTTTCACCCTTACCCGAACCCGCGGCGGCCGCAGCCGCACGGGTCCTGGCGGTCTGTTTTCTGTGGCACTTTCCTGGGGATCGCTCCCACTGGGGATTACCCAGCACCCTGCCCTAGGGAGCTCGGACTTTCCTCAGAACCGTTCCTCGCGGAACGAACCCGCGACCACCTCACCGGCTCCGATCCAACTGCTATCGATCAGGTTCCCACATCCTCCGCGGCCCAGACCAGGATCCGTCCGCAGCTCTCGCAGAGGATCATGCGGCGCCCCTGTCGGACCTCATTGACCGTCTGCGGGGGCAGGCGGTAGTGACACCCCCCGCATCCCCCGTCGCGCACGGGCACGATCACGCCATCCGGCTTGGCCGCGCGCAGGCGCTCGTATTTGGCCCGCACCGCACCGCGCAGCGCGCCCACCAGTTCGCTCCGCCGCGCATTGATCTCCGCAGCCTGCGCTTCGGCAGCGGTCCGCTCGGCCTCCACGCGTTCCTGTTCCTGCCCCGCGGTCTGCTGCTTGACGGCGATCTCGGACTCGAGCTGGGCCACCCTCTGTCCGTTGAGCTCCTCCTCCTCCATCGCCTCGAGAACCACGTCCTCCCATTCGCGCGCCTTTTTCTCCATCGTAGCGATCTCGCGCTGCAGCGCCAAGAACTCCTCGTTGGTCTTGACCTGCGTCATCTGCGTCTCGAAGTGGGCCTTGCGCTGGCGGAACGTCTGCACCTCCATATCGGCCTCGCGGCGCTTCGACTGGGCATCCTTGAGGCGCTCGCGCTCCCGCTCGAGCGCCTGGGCCACCAGATCGGCCTCGGCCTGGCACCGTTGCAGGTCTCCCTGGCGCGCGGCGATCCGCGAGCGCAGACGCTCGAGTCGATCGTCGAGCTGCCGGAGCCGGTGCAGAAGTTCGACCTGCTCATCCATCGCGCCCACTCCCCGCGCAGAAGCAGAACGGGCGCGTCGCGGAACGCGCCCGTTCGAGTCGTGCCGCCCGCCGGAGCGGCGGGCGCGACAACCGATCGGTGGGCGGTACAGGACTTGAACCTGTGACCCCCGGCTTGTGATGCCGATGCTCTGCCAGCTGAGCTAACCGCCCTCGCTTCATGCCCATCCGCCTTGGGCCCACCTGGATTCGAACCAGGGACCAGCCGGTTATGAGCCGGCGGCTCTAACCGCTGAGCTATGGGCCCCTCCCTCGATTCCAGGAAGGTCGACGTAATCTATCAGAGCACTCCCGAGGCGGTCAAGGCGCGCGACCCGGGCGCCCGCCCGCACCGATTCGAGCGCGCCGGCAACGCCGCTGCGCCTCGCGCCGCGACGCTTCCCAGGCCTGCGGATCGGCGCCGAGGGCTGCCGCTTCGCCGAAGGCATCCGCGGCGTCACACCACCGATGGCGCGCGCGCGCCACCCTGCCGCGCAGGAGCCAGCCGGTCGCCGGCGATACGCCGGGGACCTCCTCCCTCAGGAGCGCCTCGGCGGTCGCGCCCAATCGCAAGTCGAGAAGCGCCTCGATCTGCCGCGTCAGGGCGCTGTCTCCCCGCGCCGGTGTCCGCACGCCCCAGCGTTCGACCTGCGCGATCTGTGCCGCGATCCGCTCCCAGCGACCCGCCTGCAGGCCGGCAGCGGCCTGCGCCAGATCCTCCAGCGCCGCGCGGGCCCGGTCGAACGCGCCCCGCAGAACGGCAAGACGGATCCGCATGAACGCGACGTCGGCATCGATGAAGGATGCCGGGACCCGCTCGAGCTCCGCCGCGGCGACCTCGACATCGCCCAGGGCGATCAGGATCTCGCAGAACAGCAGACGCGCCTCGTGATCGTCCGGACGATAGGTCAGGTAGCGCTCGATCCAGGGCCGCGCCTCGGCCTCGCGTGCGGCGCGGTGCAACGCCTCGGCGTAGAAGCGCGGTACGATCCGGCTCTCGGGCACCGCGTCGAGAATGCGCTGCAACGTGTCCACCGCTGCGTCCCACGCCTCGCGCCGCGCGAGGCGCCGCGCGGCGATCCACTGCGCCTCGAAACCGATGTGCTCGATCGGATTGGCGAAGGCCTCCAGCTCGCCGATCTCCGGCAGATCCGCTGCGCCTTCCCCGCGCGGCGCACCGCGTCGAGGTCGCCCCTGCACGTAGCCCAGACTCTCGAGCGCCGCACGGTCGGCTTCGCTGATCTCATGCGGTGGGGCCTCGGTCGCCGGACGCCAGCGCTGCCGATACGCGATCAGACGCGTGCGCAGCTCCGCGGCCGTCCCGGGGAGCTGCGCGGCGAGATTCTCCCGTTCGCGCGGATCGCGGCGCAGGTCGTAGAGCTCGGGACGCGGCGCGGCGATGTATTTGCGGTCGCACATGCGCCAGGCGTAGAGCGGACTCCATTCGTAGGCCAGATAGGGCCGCAGCGTCTCGCAGTAGAGCCCATCTCGTTCCGGCCCCGCGTCCCCTTCCAGCAGCGGGCGCACCGAAACGCCCTCGGTCCCCTCCGGCACAGGCAGCCCGAGGAGATCCGCCAGGGTGGGTAGGATATCGACCGTACCCACCAGCGCGTCGCTGCGCTTCGGGTGGCGTTGGCCGGGACGTCGCCAGAGAAAGGGCACGCGATTCGCCTCTTCGTAGAGCAGCAGGCCATGATCGAGATAGCCATGACGCTCCCCGCGACCCTCGCCATGATCGGCCACGATCAGGATGTGGGCATCCTCCGCGTACCCACCGGCCTCTAGCGCGGCCAGCAGCTCACCGACGCCGGCATCCATGGCGCTGATCTCAGCGTCATAGAGCGTGCCGCGGGTAGCGGCGGCGAAGGCCTCCGGCGGCGTGAGCGGATCGTGCGGATCGAAATAGTGCACCCAGAGGAAGAGCGGCTCCAGTGGGCCGCTCTCGAGATAGGCGACGGCCCGCGCCGTGGTCTCGGCCGCGGGCCGCTCCAGATCGAGCTCGTCGTCGAAATGCTCGAAGCCAGCCGAGACATCGAAGCGATGATTGAGGACGAAGGCGCTCACGAAGGCCGCCCGTGTGTACCCCAGCGGCGCAAGGAGCTCGGCCAGGGTGACCGCCCCTGGTGTCCTACCCAACGATCCGTTGTCCCGCACCCCGTGCCCGAGCGGCGTGCGACCGGTGAGCATCGTCAGATGCGCCGGCAGCGTTACCGGGATCGGTGTTACGGCATTCTCGAGGAGCAGCGCTCGTTCGGCGAAGCGATCCAGCGCCGGTGTCGACGCCAGCTCCCGCCCGTAGCAGCCCAGGTGATCGGCGCGCGTCGTATCGAGGGAGATCAGGATGATGTTGGGCGGGGGGGTCTGCCGCTCGCACGCCGGGATGATGCAGAGCAGCAGCAGACCGAGCAGCCCGCAGACCCCCGGGGTGCGCATCAGATGCTCTCGAGGAAGGCCTGCAGGCGGCGGCGGCGCGTGGGATGGCGCAGCTTGCGCAAGGCCTTCGCTTCGATCTGCCGGATCCGCTCGCGGGTCACACTGAAGAAGGCGCCCACTTCCTCGAGGGTGCGCGGGCACCCATCCTCGGTGAGACCGAAGCGCAGGCGGATCACCCGCGCCTCGCGCTTGGTCAGGGTGCCCAGCACTTCGTTGACCTCTTCGCGCAGCATGGCGAAGGTCGCCGAGTGCGCCGGCGAAATGGCGGAGGTGTCCTCGATGAAGTCGGCCAGGTTCGAGTCGTCGTCCTCCCCGATCGGACGATCGAGCGAGATCGGCTCCTGGGCGGCCTTGAGCACGCTCTTGACCTTGTCCGCCGGAAGATCGAGTCGCTCGGCGATCTCGTCGGGCGAGGGTTCTCGCCCGAGGTCCTGCACCAGCTTGCGCGAGGTGCGAACGACCTTGTTGATCGCCTCGATCATGTGCACCGGCACGCGAATCGTGCGTGCCTGATCGGCGATCGCCCGGGTGATCGCCTGGCGAATCCACCAGGTCGCATAGGTCGAGAACTTGTAGCCCTTGCGGTAGTCGAACTTGTCGACGGCCCGCATCAGCCCGCTGTTGCCCTCCTGGATCAGATCGAGGAATTCGAGTCCGCGGTTCGTGTAACGTTTGGCGATCGAGATCACCAGTCGCACGTTGGCCTCGATCATCTCGCGCTTGGCCTGCCCGCGCTCGGCCTCGGCGCTGCGGATCACCCGGACCAGCTCGTGCAGGCGCGCGGCCTTCATGCCCGCCTCGCCCTCGATGCGCCGCAGCTTGCGCCGCGCGTTGCGTACCGCCTTGACCAGCTCGGCGTCCTGCTTGGCGAGCTGCCGCAGTTCGGCCGCATCGTTCTTCTTCTGCTCCGCGGTGCGCTTGGGCGCCTTCTTCTTGGCGCTCTTGCGGCGCTCGGCACGCGAGCGCTCGCGCAACTCGCCCGCCCGATCCCGCACCGCGGCCAGCTCCCGCTCGATCTGCTCGAGCACCACCTCGGCCTCGCGCAGGCGGCGCATATCACGCAGCAGACGCAGACTGACGCGTTCGATGATGCGCGGGCTGGCGCCCAGCTTGAGCACTTCCGCAGCCAGCTTCTGCTGCGCCCGCTCGCGGAGCGTCTCGAGCTGCTTGCGCCGCTTCTCCGAAACGCGGCGGCTGAGCTGCGTCTCGTACTTGATGAAGTCGGCGTTGCGCTTGACGATCCGTCCCACCGCCTGGATGGCGCGGCGCCGTTCGCGCTTGCTCGAGAAGTCGGCGCTCCAGCTCCCGGTGTCGACCTGCACGAGATCCTCGAGCTTCGCGCGCCCCTCCTTGAGCTTCTCGGCGGTCATCTGCATCTCGCGCACCGCCCAGGGCAGAAGAAACATGGTGGTCTGGACCTTCTGCTCGGCGGCCTCGATGCGCTTGGCGATGCGCACCTCGCCCTGGCGATCGAGCAGCGGCACGCGTCCCATCTCCCGCAGATACATGCGCACCGGATCGTCGTAGCGGACCGGCTGCGTGGCCACCGCCGGCGACGCGCGACCCGGCTCGGCGGCGCGCGAACGCTTGACGCGCCGGCGGGCCTCCTCCTCGGATTCGAAGACCTCCAGGCGCATCTCGCGCATGAGCGCGAAGGCCTCGTCCATCATCTCGACTTGACGATCGACATCGAGCGAGGCCTTGATCTGATCGAGCACCTGCTGCTCGGTGAGGAAACCCTGTCGCAACGCCAAAGCGCGCAGCTCGGCGAGTGGTTTCGCGGTTCCCGCTTTCGCCATTCGTAACTGCCCTCCAGGCATGAACTTGCTACTATAGAAACTGGACCGGCCGGCGTCCAGAAAAAACTCCTCGTGTATTACCCGGCATCCTCGGGTCGGGTTTCGCGCAACTGCGCCAACTGCTTGGCCAACTTCTGCTTGCGCGCAAGCAGCTCGACCAGCTCGCTCGCCGCTGCGCCCTGCCCCTCCTGCATGCGGATTTCGTAACCCAGGCCGACCATTTCCGCCTCGAGCGCGCCCTCGGCCAAGCGCCGCAAGAGCGCCTCACGGAACCGTTCGTCGGGGACCGGCAGATCCTCGTCGACCAGGAAGGAGGCATCGATCTGCTCCCCGATCTCGTCGCGCAGGCGGCGCAACAGCTCGGGCGTCTGTGGCGCGGAGCCCGCGCGGGAGCGATCCGCGAGCCACGCCAGGACGGCCTGCACCGACCCACTGACCGCCGGAACCCCCCCGGCTGCCTCCTGCAGCGGCTGCGCGCTGGCCGGCTGCGCGAGCGCCAGACGCAGCATCGCTTCTTCGAGGGGCGCCAGTCGCGCCCGTCTCCTCTCGGCCGCGTCGGAGCCCCCGTCCGTGCCCGACGTTGGCCGACGACCGGCCGCGCCCGAGCGCAGCCGCTCGACCTCGCGGCGCAGGATGCGCACCGGCATCCGACTCCGCTCGGCGGCCTCGTCGAGCATCATTTCACGCGCGATTCCGTTGCCCACCGAGGCCAGCAGCTCGGCCACGCGCGCCAACAGCATGTGACCGTCGAGACCCTGGCGGCCCAGGGTCAGCAGCGCAAACGCCACCGGGGAGAGCGGCCGGGCGATGCGCTCGCGAAGTCGATCGATCTCGCCGCCGCGGATCAAATCGTCCGGATCCTGGCCTTCGGGCAGCATGACCACGCCGAGATCCGGATGCAGCGGCAGGGTGGCGGCCAGCGCCCGCCAGGCAGCCGCTTCCCCCGCGGCGTCTCCATCGAAGAGCAGCAGGATGCGCTGCGTCTGCCGCAGCAGCAAGCGGGCATGCTCCGCGGTCCAGGCCGTACCGCAGGGTGCCACAGCATGATCGATCCCGGCGCTGGCCAGCGCCAGCACATCGAAGTACCCCTCGACAACCAGTGCCTCGCCCGCCTCACGGATGGCTCCGCGAGCTTGCGGGAGACCGAAGAGCACGCGGCTCTTCTTGTAGATCGGTGTCTCGGGCGAATTCAGGTACTTGGGCTGCACTTCCGCCTGCAAAGTGCGCGCGCCGAAGCCGATCGGATCACCGGTGACCGAGAGGATCGGCAACACGACCCGCGCGCGAAAGCGGTCGTAGAGGCGTCCGCCCTCGCTACGGCCGACGAGGCCGGCCTGCACCAGCACCTCGCGCGAAAAGTCCCGCTGCGCGAAGCGCAGGAAGGCATCGCCTCCTCCGGGTGCGAATCCGGCGTAGAAGCGGTCCACGATGGCGCCCGGGAAGCCCCGCGACTGCAGGTAGCGCCGCGCCCCCTCTCCCTCGGATGCGCGCAACTTGCCGCGGTAGAAGCGCACCGCGGCACGCATCGCCGCCAGCAGGGCGTTGCGATCGGGTCCCTCCGCGCGCCGACGCTCGGGCAGCTCGATGCCCGCCCGACGCGCCAGCAGCTCGAGCGCCTCGGGGAACTCGAGCCCTTCCTGCTTCATCACGAACGTGAAGACATCCCCCCCGGCGCCACACCCGAAGCAGTGAAAGAGCTGACGCTCGGGACTGACCACGAACGAAGGCGTCTTCTCCTTGTGAAACGGGCAGCAGGCCTTGAGGTTTCGTCCGGCGGGCCGCAGGGTGACATAGGATCCGATCAGGTCGGCGATGTCCACCGCCGCGCGGACCTGCTCGACCACATCTTCCCGCGTGCTCGATTCCATCAGCCTCGATCCCGTCCCTCGGACTCGCCCAGCATGGCGATCGTCACGCCCCAGCCGCCCTCGTGCGCCTCCCCGCCACGCTGCGCACGGACGTGACGGTGTTTCTTCAGATAGGCCTGCACCTCGCGTTGCAGCGTCCCGGTGCCCTTGCCGTGAATGATGCGCACCTGGGGGTACCCGGCGAGCAGCGCGCGATCGAGATAGAGATCGAGTTGCGCCAGACACTCCTCTCGTGAGAGGCCCCGCAGGTCGATCTCGCCACGCACGCTATCGGACAGTTCCTCCTGCAGCGCCCCCGCGCCGGTCCCGGGCGACGCGTGCGCCGTCCGCGCTGCCGGTCGATTCTGCGCCGGCGCCGCTGGCGGCTCTTGCTCGGACCGCTCGGGCAGCCGGACGAGATCCCCCGCGGGAACGACCACGCGCACGCCGCGATGGTCCACCCAGACGCGCTTGCCGCCCGCGGCGCGCTCGAGGATCTTGACCGGCACGCCGAGGCTGCGCGCAAACACTTCGCGCCCCGGTTGCACCTGATCCGCGGCCAGTGGCTCGGTGGCCGGAGGCGACTCGCGGCGCGGAACGGGGGGCCGCGTGCGCTCCATCTCGGCCAGGGCTCGTTCGCGCTCATGGAACCATTGGCGCTCCTCGGCCGGATCCGCCACGGGGCGCTGCGCCTCGGCGCGGGTCCACCGCGCGCGCAGCTCCGCCAACAGACCGCGGGCTTCCCGGATCCGCCGGTCCTCCTCCATCGCCCGTTCGATGCGCAGTTCCGACATGCGCCTCTTCAGGTTCCCCGAGAGCCGGCGATACGACTCCCGGTCCGCCGTCAGCCGCTGCTCCTTGGACGCCACTTCGGCCCGCGCCTCGCGCAGCTCGCGCAGCTCCTCCTCGATGCGCGCCAGCAGTTCGTCGGCCTGCGCATCGGGAGCCGGCAAGAAGACGCGTGCGGCCTCGAGCTGCTCTTGCGGCCAGCCTTCTCGCTCCGCGAGCTCGAACGCATGCGAGCGACCGGGCACCCCGGTCAGCAGTCGATAGGTCGGGCCCAGGGTCTGCGGATCGTACTCCATGGCGGCGTTCTCGAAGCCGGTTTGCTTCGCCGCAAATGCCTTGAAAGCCCCCAGATGCGTGGTCGCCACACAGAACGCCTCGCGCCGCCCGATCTCGGCGAGCAGCGCCTGTCCCAGCGCGGCGCCCTCCGCGGGATCGGTCCCCGCGCCGAGCTCATCGAGCAGGACCAGGCTGCGGCGCGAGGCCGCCGTCAGCGCGGCGCGCATGTTCCGCAGTCGGGCGGCATAGGTGCTCAAGTCGGAATCGAGCGACTGCTCGTCCCCGATGTCCACGAAGATCTCGTCGCACCAGGGCAGCGTGGTTCCCTCCCCCGCCGGAACGAAGAGACCCGACTGGGCCATCACGGTCAGCAGACCGACCGTCTTGAGTACCACGCTCTTGCCGCCCATATTCGGCCCGCTGATCACCATCCCGCGCCGCGCGCCTTCCAGTGTCAGATCGAGGGGTACGGTGCGATCGCCGATCGCCAGGAAGAGCAGGGGATGACGCCCGCGCACGATGTGCAGCGTACGGGAGGCCTCCTCCAAAGACGGACGCGTGGCCTGCAGATCGCGCGCCAGGCGCGCCCGGGCAGCGTATTCGTCCAGCTCTCCCAGCGCCTCGGCCGTCTCCCGCAGCGCCGCGTGGCGCTCGCGCACCCAGTCACTGAGTTCGCGCAGGATGCGATGGATCTCCGCGCGCTCTTGCGCCTCCATCTCGGCCAGATCGTTGTTGGCATCGATGAGGTCCAGCGGTTCGACGAAAAGCGTCTTCCCGGTCGAGGAACGATCGTGGACGATCCCCGGTAGCTGACGCTTCTCGGCCGCCGCCAGGCTCAGCACGTAGCGCCCGCCCCGTAGCGTGACATGTGACTCCTCCCCAGGCGTGCGAAAGCGCTGGCTCAGCTCTTCGAGACGCGCGCTCACGCTCTGCCGCAGCCGGCGCAGGTCGCGTCGCACGCGGCGCAGTGCCGTACTGGCTTCATCGCGCACCTCACCCGAGGGCTCGAAACTGCGCGTGATGCGCCGGGCGAAGGCGGGATCCACGAGTAGCCGGTCGGCCAGCGCGCCGAGCACCGGATGACGCCGCGCGCCGCCGCGCGGCGTGAAGAAGCGCGGAATGCGCGCCGCGATCTCCAGGAATCGCCCGATCTGGACTAGATCCGCGGCATCGAGGACGGCGCCCTCGACCATGCACCGGCGCAATGCTTCACGCACATCGGGGCAGGCGATCTCGTCCCAGTCGGGCTCGGAGATCTGCAGCGCGTGTGCCTCGGCCACCCCGTCGAGGACCAGATCGATCGTGGCCTGCTCGGCGAGCGGCGCGATCCGCTCCGCCCGCTCGCGCCCCACGTCGGAGGCACAGCGGCGCGCGACCAGTGCGCGGATGCGACCGAATTCAAGAGCCTCGAGGGCGTGCGCGTTCACCGATTCCTCCCAGCGGGCGGGGGCGGATGCCTACCGGGACGACCCGAGCGGCCGACGCCCGGGTGGACTCGGAAACCTTCGGCAGTGACGTTTGCGGACCGCGGACTTCTCTATCTACCGGCCCTTCTGGCGGGCAGCCGCCTTGCGCCGCGCAGCCGCCTCCTTGCGCTTGCGCCGCGCACTCGGCTTCTCGAAGTGCTGGTGCTTGCGAAGATCCGAGAGAATCCCAGCTTTCTCGCACTTCTTCTTGAAGCGCCGCAGGGCGCTCTCGAAGGATTCTCCCTCTTTGACCCGTACGCCGGGCATCTTAAGGATCGCCTCCCTTCTGGCTCACAGGAACGCAGGTACAGCAAACCGCGTCCATCAACAGACGGACGCGATGCGATTCTACGGAATCGATGAAGGCACGTCAATAGAAAAAGCGGTTTGCCGATACGCGAGGGCAGCCGATACCGTTGCCACCCGCCAGGTTGCCTCTGCTGGGGTCCACACGGCCAACTGGTCCGCAGGACACGCGGCCCGCGAGCTGCCCGAGGCAGTCGCCGGTCCTGATCCGCGCATCCCCCTTCCCGCTGGTGCGTGGTGCCCGATGGCCACCCCCGCGATCGGCGGTTGCAGTGAGAGAGAGCAAGCAACCATCTCGGTGTACTGCACAAGCCGTGCCATCGGGGGGATCCAAGAACCCGTCGATCCGCCGGGGCCTTCTCTCTAAGCTACTGAGCTGAAACAGGTTCCGCATCCAGCGCCGCATGCCGGTTCGCAGCGCGCTCGCCAGCGCTGCTCTGGTTGACAGAAAACTGAGAGATCGCCCGGATTCCTGACGGGGAGCGCCCGGGCGGTCGGTGGTGGAACGAGATTCGGGCTGGATACGCACCAGGCCCCCCGAGGAGAGGCAGTTGCAGCGATTCGGGTGGGGTTGCAGAGATCTGCGGCAGTCGCTGACCAGATGATCGCATGGCACGATCGTAGGTGCGGCTCAGTACGGACTCTCAGACCAGAGGCCAGCGATCCCGGGCACCTGCGCACCCGTTGCGGCCCGCGGCCGGTGGGACGAGGATTGGTGAGGTGGCGCCGGAAACCCGCGGACCGTCATACTCTTGGGCGGCGTGGCCCTTGGGCTGCAAGGCGGGCGCGCACTACCAGTGCAGACGTGGCGTTGGCGGATGCGAATCACCAATCTTCGTCTCACAACCTGGGGGTAGAGATGCGGGTCGATCGCCCCGATCTTGTAGTCGGAATGCCTACATCCTCCGGGACATCCGAGCTCGTGCCCGCTCCGCGGCGCGCCACGGGCCCGACCTCTCGCCCGCCCCGGCGTCGCCTACGCGCGGAGTGCTGTGGCGCACTGCTCCTGGCAGTCCTGGCCGCCGCTCCCGCGGGGGCGGCCGGCATCGACGTGGGCGTCTCGCGCATCCTCTTTCGAGACGCGCAGCTCGACCGCCTCTACGGCGCGCGCTGGGCGCCCGCCGTCGCACTCGAGCTGGGGCGCTGGGGCGCCTGGGAAGCGCGGATGGCGGTGGCCTACGCCGCCGGCAGATCGCAGAGCGGCCCGATCGCCTACATCGATGCCGCGGAGACCGAGATCCAGTTCCTCCCCCTCTCACTCCAGGCGCGCTATCGCCGCCGCCTGGCTGCGAGCTGGGAGGTCGCTCTCGGCCCCATCCTCGGCTGGGCCCACTTCCGCGAGTCGTGGCGTGCACACGTCTCGGCGGCCGATCTGGAGGGTGAGCGCCGCGGCTCCGGCGACTGGTTCGGGATCGGGGGCGGGATCGAAGCCCGCTGGCGCCTGGGCCGCCCCGGGGCGCTGCGGGCTGGATTCGAGTGGCTCTGGTCCTCGGCGCAGCGCCGCGTCCTGCCGGGCAGCGCATCGCAGGCAGACGAGATGACAGGCGGATGGAGCCGAATCCACCTCAGTTGGGAGCTCCCATGGCACCCCTGGTAGCGAGATTCCGCCCGAGACCGAAACCTGGCTGCCCAGGCGCCCTCGCGCCTCGGACGCGCGGGACCGCCCGTCTTGGGACGGCCCCCGCGCCACGCAGCCGCATGGGCACCTGGATTCTGCTGCTCGGGCTCCTGGCGGCGTCCGCCAGCGGAGCTGCGCCCGCCGAAAGCGTCCCTCCCGTCCATCCCCGCTGCCAGCCCGCCCTCTGGCGGCTCGGTCTTCTCGAGGCGCGCACCCTGGCAGCTTCCGCCCCCCCCCCTCTGCGCGTGCGCATCGATGCCGGCCCCGACGGCGAGGCCGCCGCAGCGCTGCGCGCGACCTGCGAGCTGCGTGTCTCCTCGCTGCGATGGGAGGGCCACCGGGGTCGCTGGGCGCAGGTCACGCTCGCCCCGGAGCAGCTATCGGATCTCGTGGCGATCGAGGAGATCTACTACGTGTCGCAGCCGCCGCGCCCGCATCCCCTGGTCGTCAGCGAGGGGCTGGAGGAGATCGGCGCCTCTGCGTACATCACGGCGGGACAGGGAGGCGCCGGAATCAAGGTCGCCGTGCTGGATATCGGCTTCACCGGCGCCCACGCGCTGCTGGGAAGCGAGCTGCCGGCGGACACAAGGATGCGCGCCTTCTACGGGAGTCCGGCGGGCCAAGGAGATCTCAGCGGCGGAGGCAGCGCGCACGGCACGGCGTGCGCCGAGATCGTACACGATGTGGCCCCCGAGGCCGCGCTCTATCTGGTCAATGCCAACTCGGCCACCGAGCTGGACGCCGCCGTGCGTTGGCTGCGGGAAGAAGGCGTCGATATCATTTCCCACTCGGTGGGCTGGTTCTTCGGCCCCGGCGATGGAACCGGCACGCTGCACGAGATCGTCGGCGGCGCGATCGACGACGAAATCGTATGGGTCAATGCGGCCGGCAACCAGGCTCAGGCCTACTGGGAGGGCGACTTCACGGATACCGACAGCGATGGTTGGCACGAGTTCGCGCCCGGCGACGCCAGCATCACCGCCAGCCATGGCGGCGGGGATGCAGTTACCTACGTGCTGACCTGGGATCGCTGGCCCTATTCCAGCGACTTGGCATTCGACCTCGAGGTGCGCGAGAACGGCCTGCCCGGCGCCAGCAGCTTCGCCGACTACGCTGGCTACCCGTACGCCTACCGTGAGCTCGACTACACACCACGCCGCACTGACAGCCGGTTGGACGTCCGCATTCAACGCACCGCGGGCAGCGCGCCGGCCCACCTGCGACTCTTCCGCGTCGACGGCGGAGCCCTGCCGGAGCATGGTCTCAGCCAGGGCAGCATCGTGCTGCCGGCCGACGGGGCGCACGTGCTCTCGGTCGGCGCGTATCGCGTGGGCGAAGGCTTCCTCGAGGAGTTCAGTTCGCGCGGCCCGACCCTCGCCGGAATCGCCAAGCCGGAGATCTGCGGCCCCGATGCGGTCAGCACTGCCTCCAGCGTTCCGGGACTCTTCGCGGGCACGTCGGCGGCCTGCCCGCACGTCGCCGGTGCCCTGGCCCTGCTGCTGGGCGCCATCCCGGAGGGCGGCTTCTTCGACTTCCGCTGGAGCGCACCCGAGCTGCGCACCCTGCTGCGCCGCAGTGCTGCCGCGCTCGACGGAAGCGATCCGAACGGATCGCTGTGGGGCGCCTTGCGCCTGCCCCCCCTGATCTCGACAGCCGCCGCGCAGCCGGAGGTGCGCCTCTGCTTCGCCGCCCCCCACACGCGGCCGGTGCATTGGCGCCTCGAGGGCGTGCGACCGGGCCACGGGTGGCTGGAGATCGTAGATGTCCTGGGGCGGCGGGTGGCGCGCCAGCCGCTCCGGATCGCGCGCGGCGCCGCGGAGATTCGCGGTGTCTGGGACGGGCGCATGGCGAACGGGCGGCGCGCTGTTCCCGGACCCTACTATGCGCGGGCCTGGGGCGCCGGCTGGCACGCGCGGGGGCGTCTGCTCCTCCTACCCTAGCCGACGCACGGGTGTCCCGACGTGCGCGTCTCGCGCGGCCCCGCACGGAACCCTGCTCGCTGTCCGAGCGTCGATCGCCGGTCCGGCCGGACCCGCTCGGGCAGCCAGAGCAGAGCCGTTCTGCCGCGCACGCCCGGCCCGCGGAGCCAGACGAAGTAGCGACCGCCGGCCAGACCGGGCGCCCCCCTGCGAAGAACCAACGCCAGGCGGTGCTCCCCCCGCCGGCCACTCCCGCGCGGCAATCCGACGCACGCAGCGGCCGGCGGCGTCGCACAGGCGCAGCTCCAGGATCATCGCGCGCGGCTGCGCCCACCGCAGCTCCGTCCCCTCCCCCCGCACCAGGCTCGGCCGACATGGCAGCCGGGGCTCCGCAGCGTGCGGCAGTGCCCAGCCCGGCTGGCTGCAGCCGGCCGGATGGCCCTGGAGGTGGACTGGTAGTTGCTCTCCGGCTGCAGCCGATACTGGATGTCGAAGACCAACCCGCTGAAACTGCCCACCTGCTCGGTTTGCGGCGTCGGGAAGCCCTCGGCGAGACGCGAGACAGACAGCGCGAGCCGCCCCTCGAGCTCGGGCGGCAACGCCAGATCGAAGGTGGCCTCGATCTCACGCGGCCCCTTGTTGACCACCAGGAGCGAGAGCGCGGCGGCCTGGGGGTCCGTGGTGGCCAGCAGCTCGACCTCCGGTTGATCGCTGGTCGCCGCGATCCCACTTGGCAGCGTGCTTCCGACGAGCATCTGCATGGCCCGCCCCACCGGCTTGATCTCGTAGTCGCGCGATGCATCGTAGAGCAGTCCCTTGCGATGATGCGCATCTTCGATCAATGGAAACCAGTTGACCACCGTCGCCTAGCCGGTGCCCAGCGTGCGGCACACCACGCCCGCCCACCAGAGCGCCGCATAGAAGCCGTTGGCATGGTAGGGTGAGATGTCCGGCCCGGAACTGATTTTGGTCTGATCACAGACGACCGCCTCGAGAGTGTCGCCATCACTGTCTGTCGTGGCGATGATCTCATGCGCGAGCTGGATCTCCTCCGCGTAGCGATGCAGGTTCAGCACATGTCGCCAGTTCCTGAGATGGAAATTGATCCCGTCGATCTGCTCGTCGGCGACTTCATAGCAATGTTCGGCCCACTCGGCCCCTGCGCCCCACTCCGAGGTGATCTCCGAAAAGCGGGAGGAGCCGGGCACGAGGAGTCGCGCGGTGCGCCCGCCGACCCACTGCCCCGCAGCGCTCTGCCTCGCACTCCATTGCTGGCATCCCCCATGGACGTCCCGCACGGATCTCCATTCCATCACCTCCGGCGCTCATCCGGACGGGCGCCGTTCTTGACGCCCGCTCGCCGGCGGCGCTACAGTGCGCCCTTCCTTGCTTGCACTCAACGCGCGCCCCAGGGCACAGAGGGGAGGGATGCCCGTGACGATCGACCTCGCTCCGCTGGCGGCCGCCCTACGGCCCGCCGAGCGCCTTCTCCTGACCACGCACCATGCCCCCGACGGGGATGGCATCGGCTGCATGCTGGCGCTGGCGGAAGCCCTCGGCAGACTCGGCAAGCACGTGCAGCTCGTCAGTTCCGGCGCTCCGCCCCCCCGCTTCTCGTTCCTCCCCGGTGCATCGGCGATCCGCGATCTCTCCGGAGAAACGACTGAATCGATTCGCCGGATCTCCGCACAGGTCGATCTGGTCCTGGTCGTCGATGCGCATGAGTGGTCGCTCCTCGGACGGCTCGGAGAGGTGTGGCGCGAGGGGACGCGATCGATCTACTTCCTCGACCACCATCCCCCGTCCCGATCCGATCCGGCGCACATCTTCTGCGATCCGGGCGCCCCCTCGACCGGGGAGCTCTGCTGGCAGCTGCTCGACGCCCTCGAGGTCCGCTGCACTGCATCGATGGCCACCTGCGTCTATGCCGCAATCGCCTACGACACACAGATGTTTCGGTATCTGCGGGGGCGGGCGAGCACGCATCGTGTGGCCGCCGCGCTGATCGACGCGGGCGCCGAGAGCGAGCGCGTCTACCGGCACATCTTCGCCGCCAACTCCCCCGCCAAGGTGGCCCTGCTCGGCGAAGTGCTGCAAACGCTCCAGCTCGCGCGGGGGGGGCGCATCGCGTGGGCCGCCATCCGTCGCGAGCAGATCGACCGCACGGGCGCGTCGCGGGACGATCTGCGCGACATGATCGTCCCACTCCTGGAGATCGAGGGCGTGGAAGTCGCACTGACGTTCAAGGAGCGCGACGACGGAAGCTACAAGGTCAGTCTGCGATCGAAGGGACGCATTCCGGTGGGACCGACGGCCGCTCGGCTCGGCGGCGGCGGACACGCCTTTGCGGCCGGCGCGCACCTCGCCGGCCCGCTGCCGGACGCCACCGCGCGCCTCATCGAGATGCTCCTCCCCGAAGCGCCTGGCGACCCCTCGCCGGCATCCTAGGACGCGTCGCGCGGCGCATCGCCGGCCGTTCGGCGCAGACCCGCACGACACAGCAAGGCGGTCAGTCGCTCACTCGGCAGGGGCAGCGTGCGCAGCGCGGCGGGCCGCGCCAGCCACCAGAGATAGTTGGCTGCCGTGCCCCGCTCGCGCCGCGGGAGCGGATGCATGGTGGGCGGCATCGGCAAGCGTTCGCGCGCCTGGGCATCGGCGAGCAGTTCGCGCAGGCCCAGATCGCGCGCCACGCGGTCGAACTCCTCGGTCGCACGCTCGCGGGCCTCGAAGAGCAGCATCTGCACGCGACTCTTCACATGCACCTCGCTGTCGCCCGATGTTTCGACGGGGATGAAAAGCGCTTCGGGATGGTCGGAGACCACGCGCACCTGCACCCCATCACTCTGCGTGCTCGGCATGCAGCCGAACGGCTTGACCGACACCACCATGTGCGCCCTGCGATGCCGCACCGCGAAGACCGTCTTGGCGACCTCGAGAAAGGCCTCTCCTCCCCGTATGCGCGTATCGAAGTATTCGTGGGCGTAGCGCGCCAGCGTATCGAGCGAGGCGATCGGCTCGGTGCGAAAGCCCAAGGCGGCCCGATAGCTGTTGTAGACTGAATCGAAGAGGATCTGTCCCATGCGGAGCTTCAGCTCGAGCAGCGGCGAGTGGCGCTCGCCGCCTTCGGGGGGCAGCGTGCGCCGCGCCCGGCTGCGCTGGATGCGGTTCCAGAGCAGGTATTCGATCCAGGTGCCCACCGGCTCGACCATCACCTCGGCACCTTCCGACTCCAGCCAGCGGGCCAGGTGGTAGTTTCCGTCGCCCTCGGTGGTCTGCGCCCAGAACTCTCCGACGATTCTCACCCGCGGCCGCACGCGCGCGTAGTCGATCGGTACCTCGTCGAGGCGCTTGCGCAGGCGTCGCAGTGCCGGCAGCGGGCTCTGCCGATCGCGGAGGGCCCAATAGAGCCAGCGCCGGCCCTCGGCCAGGGCGGCATCGATCGCCCCCGGCTCGACCTCGTAGGGGCGCAGGGCGTAGCCCAGCTCGTTGAGCAGGTCGCCCACCATCAGTGCGCGGACGAGCGCCTGCAGGAAGTCGCGGTCGGCGACAAAGACCCCTTCGGCGGCATTCTGTTCGAGGCCCTGGTCCTGTTGCACCAGCAGAATGCGGAAGCGCGGAAAGCCGGCCTGGGCCAAGGCGCGACGGTACTCGGCCTCGTACATGCCGAACCGACAGGGACCGCACGAGCCGGCTGTCAGATAGACGAAGCGCTCCTCGATCTCGGGGACACCCGCTCGGCGGAGCTGGAGCAGGTACTTGAGCAGGTTGCCGATCGTGTAGTAGGCGGGATTGCACATCCCGCGACTGCAGAACTCCTTGCCGATCGCCAGCGATTGGTTGTCGGCCGTGGGCAGCGCCTTGACCGTATACCCGAGTCCCTGCCACCCCCCTTCGATCAGCCGCTCATGGGCGCGGGTGAGTCCCCCGAAGAGCACCGTCACCCGCCGACGCTCGGCATGCGGCAACGGGGGCGTCTCGGAGCGCCGGTACGTCTGCGGCGCGTCCCTCTCGGACGTCCGCGGCGAGGAGGAAGGGCCGTGGGAACTCATCGCAGCTCCATCTGCCACGCACTCACACCGGAACCTCGGTCAGCAGATCGGCCACCGCACGCTCTTCCGGCCCCGCGGGCTCGCAGGGTCGCTCGCGCAGGTGGCGCCGCTCGTATTCTCGCAGGAAGTAGTCGATCGTCTCAACCCGCAGCCGAATCGCACCGCTGGGGCGGTTCTCGTCCACGTCGTGAAACGCGAAGTAGGGTCGCCCGCTGCGCTCGAGAATGGCCTCGATCGTGGCGTAGATCGGCGCATCGTGACCGCAGCGGAAACTGCTGATGTCCAGGGCCACCAGATGGGGTACCCGCGCCACCAGCTTGGCCGCCCAGAGCTTGGCGTTCGAGTTGGCACTGAAGCTGTTCTTCCACACGTCGCCAATCTCCAGCGGATGCCGGATGCGACCGTCCGCCAGATCGTCTGCGAAGATCTCGCGCAACGGCTCGGCATCGCGCGGCAGGGCCTCGATGCAGAAGATCGGATAGCCGCGGCGGTTGAGGTCGCGGAAGATGCCGTGGTTGATGCCCGCGTCGTTGTGGTAGGGACGCCCCAGGACGACGATGCCCACGCGTCCGGCCGCGCGGAGGGCCGCCAAGGCCCGCGCGGCGGGTTGCCGCAATCGTGCCTCCCGCTCGCGCACCAGCTCTCGCCAGGCGCAATCCAGCGCCAGGCGATTCTCGCGCGGCGTGACCCCCAGGCGCGGCCCCCAGAACTGCAGCATCTCGCGGGCGAAGAGCGCCGGCTCTCCGACATGGAAGACCGGCGTCTCGTAGCGGATTCCCCGCTCGGCGAAGAGGTCTCCCTCGCGGGTCAGCGCCGCGCGCACGACGGCCGGGGCGGCCTGCGACGTCGGACAGATGCTGGCGTCGATCGCATCCGGGAACTGCCGCGGCACATTGACCAGGATCGGGAAGAGGATCCAGTCCGGTGTCACCCGATAGAGCAGATCGTGGACGTGCGCCAGGGCCAGCTTGGAGGGGTAGCAGCCATCGACCGCCCCGCGGCGCGATCCTCGACGATAGAGCGCTTCGCTGGTCTCACCCGAAAAGAGGATCCGCCCCGGATCGATGCCCAAGGCCACGAGGTAGTGCGTCAGCAGTGGTGCGGTCTGGTAGAGGTTGACCGCCCGCGGGAGGCCGATGCGCACCTGTGCGCGCCGCTCCCGCGCCCGCGCAGCCGCGCGCATCCCCGGCAAGCGCGGCCAGCGATCGGCCGCCACCCGCTGGCGGGCACGCCCGCGCAACGCCTCCGACGGTGAGACGAAGGCCAGCCGAGCCGCGCGCGCGGAGAAGTCGGGCGCTGCGGTGCGTGGGCCCCGGCGCGCTC
This sequence comes from Candidatus Eiseniibacteriota bacterium, assembly GCA_014729815.1. Lineage (GTDB taxonomy): Bacteria > Eisenbacteria > RBG-16-71-46 > CAIMUX01 > WJJG01 > WJJG01. The sequence goes on along the minus strand of WJJG01000049.1, from coordinate 10,450 downwards.
GAGCGGCCGGGCCTTCGTCCAGCTCTCGCCCCAGGTCGCAGGCGGCGATCATGTAGCGCCGCACGCCTCCATCGGGCAGGGTGGCCTCCAGCAGGGTTCGCGCGCACCGGTTGCGGCACCGGCGGCAGCGCGTGCTCTCATCCTGCCGCGCGCGCACCCGCAGATCGCGCAGCGCTTCGAAGCCGATGAAGCGCGACACGCCCCCGGGCCGCTCGGCGAGCAGCTCCAGCGCCACACCGATCGCGCCGGCCTCCCCGGCATGCGGATGCACGCGAATCCGCGCGCCGGGAACGCGCTCGCGCACGAAGTCGACCTGTGCCTTGACCGCCGCGACGTTGCGCTGCGTGCCGCCCTGCAACAGGAAGCGCCGTCCCAGGCGCGCCAGGTTCGGCTCGTTGACGACATACAGCCAGACGTTCTGCGGCAGCACGCGCGCCAGCCCGGCCAGGATCTCGCCCGGTTGCCAACCGAGCTGCTGGAAGTTGGCGATATCGGCCTCCAGAAAGACCGCGCACCCGAAGCTGAAGCGCGGGCAGTGCGTGGCGTGGAAGGCCTCCGCGGCGAAGCGCTCAAGCGGGATCCCGAAACGCGCGGCGGTGCTCTGGAGGAAGTAGCCGTTGCCGGCCGAGCACTGACTGTTGAGGCGGAAATCGCGCACGCGACCGTCGCGCAACACGAGCACCTTGATGTCCTGCCCGCCGACGTCGGCGATCACCTCGCAGTCGGGATCGATCGCCAGGGCGCCGCGCGTATGCGCGACAGTCTCCACCAGCACGGTGTCGGCCCCGAGGATCTCGGCCAGCATGTCCTTGGCGTACCCGGTCGTGCCCAGCGCCCGCACCTGCAACTCGGTACCCGCAGCGAACGCCTGGGCCTCCAGCTCGCCCAGCACCGCGCGCGCGTCGGCCAGGGGATCTCCCCCCGAGAGCCGATACGACTTGGCCAGGAGTCGCCCCCGCTCGTCGCAGACCACGGCCTTCGTCGAAGTCGATCCCGCATCCAGACCGATCACGGCTGGGCAACTCCGGCCGGCCCAGCGACCGAAGCCCTCGGGCGCGGCCTGTTGCGCCAGCGCCTCGATGCGCGCCGTTTCGCCCGCGTCGGCCACGAGCCCGGGCAATCCGTCTCGCTCCCGGTGGGCGCGAGTCGGCGCCGCGAGGGCACGCAACACCGGTGCCGCCCGCGGTCGACTCCGCGCTCCTCCCCTCGGATCTGCCGCCCCGAAGAGGACCGCACCGATCGCCGGAAAGAAGCAGGCGCGCTCGGGCACCTCGATCGCCTCCCGGCGCGGGCCCGACGAGCGCGCCGCGGGACGCTCCTCCCATAGGGCGTCCAACGCGTGGCGCCAGGCGGACACCAGACCGGGCAGAAAGCGGTGCGGCCCACCGAGCAAGAGCACCGGGGGCACGAGCGTCGCCCCGCGCGTGAGCACGCTCAGATTCTGCTGCACGATGGCCGCGAAGAGCGAGGCCAACAGGTCCGGCGCGGGAACGCCCTGCTTCTGCAGACCGTTGATGTCTGTCTCGGCGAACACGCCACAGCGCGCCGCCACCGGATGGATCCGCTGCGGATCGAATCCGGTCCGCGCCGCCTCCTCGGGCGAGATCCCCAACTTCTTGACGATCCGATCGATCACCGCACCGGTGCCGCCAGCGCACTTGTCGTTCATGCTGAAGCTCTTGCGGCGCCGCCCGCTATGGGGATCGGGCGACCAGAGGATCATCTTGGCATCCTGACCCCCGATGTCGACCACGCTGCCCGCATGGGGAACCAAGCGCTCGGTGGCCAGCGCGACCGCATTGACCTCCTGCACGAAGCCGCTTCCGGTGCGCTCGGCCAGCGTGCGGCCGCCGCTTCCGGTGAAGAGCGGAACGGCCGACTCGAGCAGGCCCGGCATCTCCCGGGCGAGGTCTCCGAGCAGCGCCCGCACGGTGGCGGTCTGACGGGTGTTGTGACGCCGATAGCGGGTAGCCACGACGTGTAGATCGCCGCAAGCGAGCACGGCGACCTTGACGGCCGTCGAACCGACGTCGCAGCCGATCCAGAACCGCGGGTGGGGAGGCTGGGGTGCGATCACCGGCCCGCGCCCTCATCGAGGGTGAACTCCCAGACGCACACTGCTCCTTCCGGGCGGGGATCGGGCGGGCAGGAGATACAGCGCGTGCGGATGCGCCGATCGATCGTCTCGGCGAAGGTGCGATACTCGACGATGCCGACCTCGCGGCAAGGGAAGTCGGGCAGTCCCTTGCGTTGCCGCGCGTCCTGCACGCGGCAGCTGCGCATACGGAAGATGAGGCGCTCCGGCGCAGGTCGATCGCTGCTCTGTCGATTCAGATGACTGTAGAGGCGTTCCCCCAGGGCGCGCTCGAGCAGATCGAGACCGCCGCCCGGCTGGGCGCCGAGGCGCGCCAGGATCCGGCGCGCCTCGAGCGGTGAGAAGCGCCCCCAGGCCGCCTTGTCGCAGGCAATCGCGGCTTCCATGCCGAATCTCTGCTCGACCGCCTGGAACCAGAGACCATCGTGCGCCAGCCAGAGCTTGGCGGCATCCTCCAGACGTCGACGGTCGGCATCCTCCTCGCTCCGGGCTCCCTGCCTGGCCTCCATGGCCGCTCCTTTCACCAGAACCGGATTCCTAGAGACGCATGGCCTGCCGGCGCCGATCGGCGTCGATCGCACGCAGCTTGCGCGTCAGCAGGCTGCGGCGCATGGCCGAAAGGTGATCGACGAACAGCTTGCCGTCGAGATGATCCGTCTCGTGCAGAATCACGCGCGCCATCAGATCGGCAAAGGTCTCCTCTTGTGCGCCGCCATCCACGTCGCGGTATCGCACCCGAATGCGCGCCGGTCGCTGGACCTCGGCATAGACGCCCGGGATGCTCAGGCAGCCCTCCTCGAGGGTCGACTGCCCCTCGTAGTCGGCGATCTCCGGGTTGATCAGCGCCAGCGGCCGAGACTCCTCCTCGGTCACCGGCGTGGGGTCGACCACGATCACCCGCTCGGCAACGTTGATCTGGGGCGCCGCCAATCCGATCCCGCGCTCGGTCCCCATCGTCTCGAAGAGATCCTCGACCAGCGTGCGCAGTCCCTCCCCGAACTCGGTGACCTCGGCCGCGCGCTGGCGCAGCGTGGGATGTCCGTAGAGGATGATCGTTCTGAGCGACATGGCACATCTCCTGTGGCTGCCGACGAACCGCGCCTGCCCTGGCGCGCCCGCACCCTGGAGGCGGAGACACCCCGGCTCGCGGCCGTGGTTCCCGCCGCTAGCGATCCAGCGGCGGCGGCTCGCCTCCCAGGAAACGCTCGGCATCGATGGCGGCCATGCACCCGCTTCCGGCAGCACTGATCGCCTGGCGGTAGCGCGAATCGGCCACATCCCCGGCGGCGAAGACACCCGGCACGTTGGTGCTCGTGGTGCCGCCCTTGGTCACGAGGTATCCCGCCGGATCCATCTCCAACTGCCCGGTGAAGAGCTTCGTATTCGGCTGGTGGCCGATGGCCACGAAGACCCCGTCGATCGGCATCTCGCGCAGCGCTCCGGTCTTGACGTTCTTGAGCACCACCGCCGTGACCTGCCGCTTCTCGACGTCGCGCACCTCCTCGACCACCGAATCCCAGATGAAATCGATCTTCTCGTTGGCGCGCGCCTTCTCCTGCATGAACTTCGACGCACGCAACTGATCGCGGCGATGCACGATGTAGACCTTCGAGGCGTAGTGGGTCAGGAAAGTGGCGTCTTCGATCGCCGTATCGCCGCCGCCGACGACGATCACCTCCTTGCCCTGGAAGAAGAAGCCGTCACAGGTGGCGCAGGCGCTGACGCCCGCTCCACGCAGGGCGGCCTCCGACTCGAGCCCCAACCAGCGCGCCGAGGCGCCGGTCGAGATGATCAGGGCCTGGCACTCGACGACCTCCTCGGTATCGAGCGTCAGGCGGAAGGGCTGCCGGCCCAGCTCCACGCGATGGACCAGATGCTCGCGGAAGCGCGTTCGAAAGCGCTCGGCCTGCTTCTGGAAACGCTCCATCAGCTCGGGCCCGGTAATCCCCTCGGGGAAACCGGGGAAGTTCTCGACCTCGGTCGTGATCATCAGCTGCCCGCCCCGCTCGGGACCATGGATCAGAACCGGATCGAGCTGGGCCCGCGCCGCATAGATCGCAGCCGTCAGGCCGGCGGGCCCCGATCCCAGAATGACGAGATTCTCCACCGCCCTCATCCCTCCTCTCGCGTCAACCGACTGGCCCCCATCGCCGACAGCGCCGCCGCATCGGCGGTCCGTCCCACGGCGCCCCCCGCACGCGCACCTTCGTCGCAGAACACGGCGATCCGCGACGCGATCCGCTCGGGCGTCAGTTCACACCGCGCCAGCTGCGCGTTGCGCGTCGCGTGGGGTATGAACCGATCCGGCAGTCCGAGTCGCCGCAGCACCGGACGCGGCTCCGGCGCCGGCCGATCCGCCAGGGCGCGCTCGATCTGCGCGGCGAACCCACCGGCCACCGTTCCCTCTTCGAGCGTCACGATGCGTGTGTGGCGGCGCGCGAGATCCCCGAGCATCTCCCGATCGAGCGGCTTGACGAAGCGTGCGTTGACCAGTTCGACCTCGATCCGGCGTGTCGCCAATCGCGCCGCCGCAGCCTCCGCCACGGCCACCATCGTGCCGACCGCCAGCACCGCCACATGGGACCCGGCCCGCAGGCGCTCCCACCGGCCGATCTCCAGACGGCGCGGCGTGGCCCCGGGCCGCTCGGCGTCCGGAATCGCCGCGCGTGGATAGCGGATGGCGAACGGTCCCCGCGCACAGTCCTGCGCGGTGCGCAACAGGTCGCGCAGCTCGGCGCCGTTGCGCGGCGCGCAGACCACGAAGTGCGGAATGCAGCTCAAGTAGGCCAGATCGAGGGCGCCATGGTGCGTCGCGCCGTCCTCGCCCACGAGCCCGGCACGATCGAGGGCGAAGATCACCGGCAGGCGCTGCAGGGCCACATCGTGCACCAACTGATCGAAGGCGCGTTGCAGGAAGGTCGAATAGACGGCCACGACGGGACGCAATCCCTCGGCGGCCAGTCCGGCCGCGAAGGTGACGGCATGCCCTTCGGCGATCCCCACATCGTAGAATCGGTCGGGAAATCGGCGGGCGAAGGTCGTCAGACCGGTGCCATCACACATGGCCGCCGAGACCGCCACCAGGCGATCGTCCCGCTCGGCGAGTTCGCACAGCGCTTCGCCGAAGATCTCCGTGTAGCTGATGCGCCCGTTGCCGGTCTCGACCTTGCCGCTCTCGGCCCGCACCGGCGGCACACCGTGGTACTTGCGTGGATCATCCTCGGCATCCGGCAGTCCGCGTCCCTTCTGGGTCAGCACATGCACGAGGATCGGCCCGTGCATGCGTCGCACCTTCTTCAAGACGCGCTCGAGGGCCCGCAGATCGTGCCCCTCGATCGGTCCCAGATAGCGGAAGCCGAGATTCTCGAAGAAGAGGCCCGGCGTCAGGAAGCCCTTGAGGCTCTCCTCGATGCGTCGCGCCATCTGGCGTACGGGCTGGGTGACCGGGGGCACCTTCTCGGTCAGCTCCCAGATGTCGCGCTTGGCGCGCTCGAAGAGTGGATGGGTGATGATCTCCGTCAGGTGCCGTGATATCGCGCCCACCGTCGGCGAGATCGACATGTTGTTGTCGTTGAGAACGACGATCAGATCACGCCCGCAATCACCTGCCCGATCAAGACCTTCGAGAGCCAAACCCCCCGACAGGCCGCCATCGCCGATGACCGCGACCACGCGGTAGTCCTCGCCCTGCCGGTCCCGCGCGGTGGCGATGCCGAGGGCGCTCGAGATCGAGGTGCTGGCGTGTCCCGCGCCGAACGGATCGTGGGGGCTCTCGTCGCGGCGACAGAAACCGCTGGGACCCCCCTCCCGGCGGATCTCGGCGAACGCCTCGCGGCGGCCGGTGAGGAGCTTGTGGGCGTAGCACTGGTGCCCGACATCCCAGATGATGCGGTCGTGGGGTGACTCGAAGACCCGGTGCAGGGCGACCGTCAGCTCGACCACGCCCAGGCTGGGCGCCAGGTGGCCCCCGTTGCGCCGCACCGTCTCGATGATCGTCTCGCGGATCTCGCCACAGAGCTGCGGCAGGCGATCCGCATCGAGACCCCGCAGATCCTGGGGTCCCGAGATCCTGCTGAGCAGTTCACCTGCGGCCACGCTTCTCCCCCCGCGCGGGCGCCGATCGGCGCCCGTGCTCCGATTCCGCGGGCCACTACCCGCGCAGGACCCGGTCGGATCCATCCCGGCAGGCTACGGCGCAAGCGCTTGCGAAGTCAAGGTCTGCGCCTGCGACTACCGATAGGCCCGCAGGTAGTGCAGCAGGATCCGCACCAGGCGCCAGATCGGCATCCGATAGGCGGTGCACCGGCTGAGATAGTGACCGTCCATCAGGTCGCCGAAGAGGCGAAAGAGCGCGTTGGGGGGGAGCCGCAGGAGGGGACGCAACCACGGCCAGAACCGAGGGTGGCGCGCCAGGAAGCTGAAGAAACAACGTACGTTGACCATCCGATTTCGCGCGTCACGCGAAGGATAGCGCATCAGCGAATGATGGTAGTAGTTGGTCCCGAGATCGTCCACGCCGCCCGCGAAGTGACCGTGGCGGATCGCATAGCGGGTCAGCGGCAGATCCGGATAGGGCGTGAAGAGCGAGGCGTTGGCCAGCGTGGGGCGCAGCTCCATGTTGAGGCGCAGCGTACGCAGGGCCTGCTCGAAGCTCTCGCCCGGCAGTCCGATCATATTCTCGGCGATGGTCCGCAATCCCCGCACGTGGAGCAGTCCGACCGAAGTGCGGATCGTTTCGTTCGACATCCGCCGGCCCAGGAGACGCCGACGGACCTCCGCATCCCCGGACTCGATACCGACGAACGCCAGGGCGCAGCCGGAATCGGCCAGCAGGTCGGCCACCTCCGGCGTGCAGTAGTCGAGTCGCAGATTGCAGCTATAAGGCAGGCCCACCCGACGCTTGTAGACCTCCGCGAAGCGCCGCAGCCAGTCCACATCCAGCGTGAAGGAGTCGTCGACGAAGGCCACCATCTCGAGCAGGGTGGCGCGTCGCACCTCGAGGATCTCGTCGCAGACCTCCTCAGGGTCCCGCGACCGGACCAGCGGCTCATCGCGGCCGTAGAGGCGGTGTAGCGACTGATTGAAACAGTAGGTGCACTTGAAGGGACAGCCACGGTTGGCGATGAAGTGCTTGATGCCGTGCTGGTGGAGGATCGGGTGCGCTTCGAGGAAGAGATCCCGCGCCGGATGGGGCAAGCCATCCAGATCGCGGATCAGTGGGCGTACCGGATTGCGATGGATCGTCCCATCCGGTCCCTTGACCCAGAAGTTGCGCACGTCGGTCGGCCACGCGCCGTCGCGCGCGTAGCGATCGACGAATTCGACCATGGCTTCCTCGGCCTCCCCCAGGCACACGGCATCCACCCCCTCACGCCGGATTAGATCGGGGAAGAAGGTCGCATGGGGACCGCCCCAGACCGACGGCACCGCCAGGCGCCGCCGGAGACGCGCGTGCAGGGCTAGATAGCCAGCGTGGTCCCCCGACATCGGCCCGTAGGCCACCAGGTCGGGTGGATCGCTCGCCAGGCGCTCGAAGAGCTGCGCCCCCCGTCGATCCGCGACGAAGAGGGAGACACGATGGCCGGCCGCGCGCAGCGCGCCGGCGACGTAGGCCGCGCCCAAGGGAATCGAGAAGCGCAGCCCCAGGAAACCGAGGGCAACGTGCATCCATCCTCCGGCGTGCACCGCGCGGCGCAGCCGCAGGGCGCACAAAGCGAAGCACCGATTCTACAGAATCGTCCGCCGATGCGGCAAGTCGACCGCCCCGCTGATCCTGCTCAGCGTCGGTGGGGTGTCGCCGCCCGAAACGCGTCGACCTCCTCGAGACGCCGCGGAATGCCTCCGCGGCCGCCGACCTGCCGGCACTTCATCGCCGCCACGGCCTGGCTGAAATCGATCACCTCCTCGAGCGGCCATCCGTGCAGACAGCCCACGGCAAAGGCCCCGTGGAAGACATCCCCCGCCCCGGTCGTATCCGCCGCCTCCACGGCATAGGCCGGATAGCGGCACACGGCGCCAGCGCGCAGCAGCTCACACCCCTCGGCGCCGCGGGTGACGAGCACCAGGGCTCCGCGGGTGCGCTGCCCGAGCCAGCGCAGCGCATGCGAGCGCCGCTCCGCCCCGCTGACCGCCTCGGCGAAGCCGTCGGCGGCGATCAGCAGATCGACCTCGGGCAGCAACGCGTCGATCCCGTCGCCGGCGCGTTCCAGGTCGACCATCACGGGCATGCCCGCGGCACGGGCGATGCGGGCGGCGCGCGCGGAGGCGTGCGGATCCTGGGCATCGGTGTGCAGGATCCGTCCCGCGGCGATCTGTTCCGCCTCGATCTCCTCGGCGCCCAGCACGAGGCCGGGACTGCGCCCCCAAACGATCGTGCGCTCCCCAGTCCGCCGATCGATCAGGATCATGGCTCGCTGCGTCAGCCCCCCGGGGCGCACGCGCACGGCGCTCACGTCTACGCCTTCGTCGCGGAGCCCGGTCAGGTTCGCGCGGCCATCGGCGTCATCCCCTACGGCGCCGATGTAACGCGCGCGGTGGCCGAGGCGCGCGACGGTGACCAGGGCGGTGGCCGTCTGCCCGCCCCCCTGATAGCGGTAGTCACAGAAGCGGACCTTCTCTCCCGGTCGCGGGTGGTGGGTGACCGTCAGGAGATGATCGGCAGCGTTGGCACCCAGGCCGACGACATCCCAGGTGCGGGCTGCAGGCAGGCGCGGCGGAAAGTCGATTGCGGGCATGCCGGGTATGATAGCCGGCAGCGGCAGCGCGGGGAAACGTTCCCTGCCCGGACTCGGAGAGAGCGCCGCGCCATGCCTGCGCGCCACATCGCCTCGTGTCGCCGGCGCCCGTCTCGGCCGAGGGGTACGCCGGTGATGCTCCAGGCTCCCGCGCCCGTGCGCTCGGTGGCATCGTGTGATTCCCGCGTGCCCCGCGGTGCCGAGAATGATCCTTTGCGGAATCACGTGAACCCCCCTAGGCTAGTGCGCTCCGTTCGCGCATCCAGGAGCGGTGGCGCCGGGGCAGGCGGTCCTGGCGCCGCGCGTCACCAGATCCCTCTCGGAAAGGAGCTTCGCGGTGAAACGAATCGGTGTGCTGCTCGCCGGAGCCGGCGTCCAGGATGGCAGTGAGATCCACGAGGCGACGCTGACCCTGCTCTATCTCGCCCAGCACGGCGCGGCCGTCGTCTGTCTGGCCCCCGAAGCGCCGCAGACCAAGGTCATCGACCACCGCACCGGCCAGTCGACCGCGGAGCAGCGCGACATGCTCACCGAGGCGGCGCGCATCGCCCGCGGCGAGATCCAGCCGCTCTCCGCGGTCCCCGCCGATGCGCTCGACGGCCTGATCATCCCGGGCGGGATGGGTGCGGCACTGAATCTCTGCGACTACGGCGAGCGCGGTCAGGCGTTCTCGATTCGTGAGGATGTCGCCGCCTTGCTTCAGGCGCTGCGCGAGCGGGGCAAGCCGATCGGCGCGATCTGCATCGCCCCGGTGATCGTGGCCGGCCTCTTCGGACGGGCCGGGCTGCCGGTGGAGGTCACCATCGGCGACGACCCGCACGTCGCCGCGGACATCGAGGCCTGGGGCGCTCGACACATCGCGCGTCGGGCGGATCAGGCGCACGTCGACCGCGAGCACGCCATCGCCACCACGCCAGCCTACATGCTGGGACGCAACGCGGCCGAGATCGCGCCCGGCATCTCCGCGGTCGTCGCCGCCGTCCTGGAGATGGCCAAGCCGTCCTAGGCCCATCGGAACTCGGAGAGCGCGGGGCATATGGATCGTCAGGAGACCATCGCCTATCTGCGCCGCCTGGCCGCGGCGGCCGAGCTTCTCGGAGAGCAGGCCGCGGAAGAAACCGACGCCGATCGTGCGCGACGCGCGCTCGAGGCGATCGATGAGCGGCAGTGGCGAGCGTGGCGCGAGGGGAATCGAGCCGCCGTGGAGCTCCCCACCCGTCTCGCGGCTCCCTTGCGAGAGTTGGTCCGCGCGGGCAGCGCCCCGGAGCTGGACGCGAAGCTGGTGCGCGTTCCTCCCGGGCTCTGGGATCTGCTGCGCACGCCCGGCATCGGTCCGGCGCGGGCGCGGACGCTCTGGCAGCAAGGAGGAATCGTCACCCTCAAGCAGCTCCGGCGCGCCTGCCAGCGGGGGGCGGTGGCGCGTCTTCGCGGATTCGACAAGGGGCTCGAGGCCCAGATCGAGCAGGCGTTGCACCTGCGGCGCCAGTCCCACGGGCGCTGGCTGCGCCTCAGCGCGCTGCGCGTGGCCGAGCGGTGGCGCGGCCGACTGCAGCAGATCTCCGGCGTCACCCGCGTGGCCCTGGCCGGCGAGATCCGCCGCGCGTGCGAGACGGCAGAGGAG
>WJJG01000413.1 GCA_014729815.1 Candidatus Eiseniibacteriota bacterium | reverse complement strand
GATTCCGTAATCCTCCATCGGCGGGATCAGCAGGTTGGATTCAGGCTCCCAAGTGTTCCGCGCCGCGGCCACCGGCGGCGGGATCGTGGGCAGCCCAAGGTGGCCCAGGATCTTCCTGACCACGGGGGGATCCGAGATGAAGGCCAGTACAACCATCGCTGTCTGGCACTGGGGGCATTCCAGAGCATCCAGAGAGAACACCCGCCGTAGCAGTTGCGCCCACTTCAGATGCGCTCGGCCTCGCCGTGGGGGTGCCGAGGGGGAGGATGCCTCTGGGGCGGCGGCATTGGTGCCGGTTGCCGCCGCCGCCGCGACGGCCGCATCCCCGTCCCCCCGCTCCCCGGCGGACGGAGGGGCCGGTGGGGGGGGCAGCAGTTGCCTCCAGCGCGAGCGGTTGGCCAGGATGCCGTGATACCTGATCATGTGTGTGTAGGGCGCCGGGATCAGGGCGGCCAGGCGGCGGAGGAAGTCGAGGGGCTCGAGGAGCAGGCGGCCAGCACAGCGACTACTACGAGGGGCACGGCGTCGTCTGGGTCAGCGACGATTGGGGCGAGACCTTCTCGGTGGCCTTCTCGATTGCGCCGTCACCCGAAGACTTGTGGCGGCGCTTCTTCGGACTGGGGCACATCGGCAATCGCCTCTTCGCCCAGCCGGACGGCCACCCGCCCGAGACGAACATGATCTTCACGACGCTCGACGGGGTCACCTGGGATACCACCTCGGTCAACGGCATGCCGATCGAGAAGCGGTCTTCGTGCCCTGGACCAACGACTCGCTGCTGATGGGCATCGACTACCGGCTCTACATCTGGACCGGCACGCAGTGGCGCTCGCGCACGATGCCGTTCAACCTCTCCCGCTGGGGCCGCGGGATGCACGACTACGAAGGGGAGCTCTACGGCGGGGGACAGAGCTGCGAGATCTACCGCTGGTTGCAGGACTCCCAGTGGGAGTACGTGACGACCCTGCCGGTGATCCTCGACGAGCAGAACGTCGGGTCGATGGAGACGATGTTCGGACGCGTCTTCCTCTCGACCTGGGGTACCTCGGGAAACGTGGGTCACCTGCTGGTGACGGCCGCCGAGCCGCTCGGCACGCTGGTCTCCGAGGTCCATGACTTCGGCACGCGCACGACCGGCGGTCTGCTCTCCTGGGACGACTTCCGCCCCGGCGAGGGCAACCTGGCGGCCTTCCAGGTTCGTTCGGCCGTGACGCTGGCCGAACTGCCCGACCGGCCCTTCCTCGGACCCGATGGCACGGGCGATACCTACTTCGAGACCCCGGGGACGCCGCTCAGCGGGCATCACCAGGGGCGCCGCTACTTCCAGTATCGCGCCGAGCTGCGCTGCCCCGAGGGTGTCCGGATGCCGATGCTGCGCAGCGTCACTCTCGAGGTCGACAGTTTGGAAACGGGGAGCGTCGAGGATCTCCCGCCGCACGAACCGGGAAGCTCGAACGGTCCGCGGCTGACCTTCGCCGCCCCGCAGCCGAATCCGGCGCGCACGAGCGTCTGGTTCGCGGCGGGGATCGCCCCGGGCGCGGATTTCGGGACCGAGATCGGCGTCGGTGGCGGGGCGCTGCACCTCGAGGTGCGCGACCCGCAGGGGCGTCGTGTGCGGTCGGTCGCGATCCCGCTCGATGGCGCGCAGGATGCCCGCTGGCGGTGGGATCTGCGAGACGGGCGCGGGCGACACGTGCCGGCCGGCCTCTACCATGTGACCGCCAGCCTGTCCGGTCCCGGGACTCCGTCGCAGACCCGCTCCGTCGTCATCGTGCCCTAGACCGACGCCTGCGGACGGACGCTCCCGAGGTCCGCTCCGCGCACCTTCCCCCGCGCAGTGCCCACCCGCCGGGACGTCCCGCGGGAATCCCGCTGGCATGGCAATTCGCGGCTGGGGTATCTTGCAGCCGATCCTGGTTCCCTGAGCCATCGGCCCCGGGTGGCGATAGGAGTCCATCAGGATGCGGAATACCGCCAAGCGGGTCTACATCTCCTCCACGCGCAAGGACCTCGCGGAATACCGTCAGGCCGTCATCGATGCTCTCGAGAGCGCGGGACACAGGCCGGTCTGCATGGAGCGAAAGCCTGCGGCGAGTGTCGTGCCCGCCGAGGAGTGCCTGCGCGACGTGGCCAGCTGCGACGCCTACGTCGGGATCTTCGCCTGGAGCTACGGTTACATCCCGCCGGGCACCGACTCCTCTCTGACCGAGCAGGAGTTCCGCGAGGCGGAGCGGCGCGACATCGACACCTACATCTTCCTTCTGGAAGAAGAGGTCGACTGGCCGGAAGAGCATCGCGAGGGTGGCGAGGGCGGCGCCCGGATCCGGCGACTCCGCCAGGAGCTCCAGCAGCGCAAGTGGGTCGCCTTCTTCCGCAATCCGGACCACCTGGCGACCAAGGTCCTGGCCGCGATCCCGCCGGGCCCAGGGGACATCCCACCTCCGCCACCACCGCCGCAGCCGGAGAAGCCGATCGGCGAGTTCAAAGACCGCGAAGCAGAGCTACACACGCTGCGCCGCTGCGTCGCGGATCGCAATCTGCGCTTCGCGCTCGTCTGCGGCCGCGGCGGGATGGGCAAGACTGCTCTGGCGAGCAAGCTCTACTACGAACTTCAGGAGCAGCTCTCGGGAGAGGGTGGTCGAACCGGGGAGATCGAGAGCGTCGTCTATGTCCCGCTGAACGAGGAGGGGTATCGCTCTCCGGATCGGATCGTCGAGCTGATTGCCGCCACCCTGGACCCGGCCGCCGGCTGGGAGCTGGACGATGCCTGGAGCCGATCCGGGACGCCGCTGCGCCAGCGCCTGGACGGGCTCTTCCGCGGCCCACTCGCCCGGCGTCGCTGCGTGATCATCCTCGACAATCTCGAGAGTGTTCTGGACGAGGAGAACCGCATCCCGGAGGAATACGCCGCCCTGCGGCAGTTCCTGGATGCCTGCGTGCAGTCGGACCATGCCGCGCTGGTGATCGCCACGAGCCGCCGGGCACTGGTTCTCTCGACCCGGGCGGAGGTCTCGGCCATCGGTCGCCGCAGCCAGATCAGTCTCGAGGCCGGTCTTCCGGAGGAGTGCGCCGTCGCGCTCCTGCGCGAGCTGGATCGCGAGGGCACGGAGGGACTGCGCGATGCGACAGATGACGTGCTTGCGACGGTCGCACGTCGCTGCGGCTGCATCCCGCGCACGCTCGAGACACTTGTGGGCACCCTGCGTGGTCGCCCGACCTGGAACCTCGACACGCTCCTCGAGAATGACGACATCCTGGGACGACTGGTCGAGGACCCCGCGCGGGAGTTGTACGAGAGCCTGGACACCGAGCTCGAGCGGGAGATCGTCCACGCCCTGGCGATCCTCGAACGTCCCGTGCCGCGCGAGGCGGTTGGCCACATGGTGGGCGGGGAGACGATCATCGAGACACTCGACGATCTGGTACTCAACCTGGTCGTCGTGCACGACCAGGGACGATTCGGTCTTCATCCGCTGGATCGCGAGTATGCCCTGGCGCGGCTGTCTTCCGAGGAAGAGGATCCCCACCGCCGCGACCTGCACGCGAGGGCGGCCGATCACTACCGCGCGACACGCCGCCCCCGCGAGGAGTGGCGGTCGATCGGAGACGTGGAGCCCCAGCTCGAGGAGATCCGCCACCGCATGCGCGCGGGCGATGCGGATGAGGCCTGCCGGATCCTGAACGAGATCGATCGCGAGCATCTGGCGATCTGGGGCCATGCGCAACTGATCATCGACCTGCGCAGCCAGCTGCTCGGGGCGATCGACGATCCGGGACTCAACGGTCTCAACCTCGGGAATCTCGGCGCGGCCTACTTCGAGACGGGCGATGCCGCGCGGGCGGCCGACCATTTCGAGCAGGCCCTGACGATCGCCCGGGGACTCGGCGAGCGCGCCGCAGAAGGTCGCTGGCTGGGGAACCTCGGACTCACGCACGGCTACCGCGGAGATCGCGTGCGCGCGATCGAGTTGTTGACCGAGGCCCTCGAGATCGCTCGCGAGATCGGCGACCGGCGGCACGAGGGTCGCTGGCTGGGGAACCTGACCGAGCATCGGTTGACGGCGGGGTCGATCGATCCCGCTCGGGGAATCGAGGACTACCGGCGGGCGCTGGCTATCAGCCGCGCCATCGACGATCGACGCTTCGTCATGAACTGGGCGCACAATCTGGGTTTCCTGTTCGTGGCACAGAGCGATCTCGAGAGCGCGCGAGCGGAGTTCGAAGTCGCCCAGCAGGCCGCGGAACGGATCGGCGCCCGCCGGATGAGCTGCGGACTCCTGATCGTGCTGGCCGATGTTCACGGCCGGCTGGGGAATACGAAACAGCAGGGCGATCTCGCCGACCGGGTCCGTCGGATGCTCGGCGAGGTCGAGGGCGAACCGCTGAAGGTCGAGGTTCTGCTCCGGTTGGCGTCGATCTATGGGGATCTCGGGCAGCTGCCGCGCCAGGAAGCCTGCTACGACAAGGCGCTGAAGATCAGTGAGGCCCTGGACGACAAGCGTCTGCAGCGGCGACTGATGCTGACGCTGGGGGACCTCTACGCACTGCTGGGCGAGCGCGAGAAGCAGATCGTGAGCTACGAGCGAGCGCTCGAGGTGGCCCGGAGTGAAGAGGATCACGCCGACGAGTGCCAGGCGCTGATCCGCCTGGCCGGACTCCTCAGGGCGCAGGGACGCGGCGAGGAAGCTACGGCGCGCTTCGAGGAGGCGCTCGAGCGCGCGCGAGGGGCGGCCGATCTCTCGACCGAGGCGGTCGTGGTGAGTGCCTACGCCAATGCCCTGCTCCATGCCGGCGAAGCCGAGGAGGCGATCCGCTTCTACGAGCGCGCCCTGGTGCTCGTCCAGGAGATGAAGGACCAGCCAAGCCAGTTGACCGTGCTCAACCGGCTGGGCATGGCCCACGAGTACCTGACCGACCGCCTCAAGGCGATCGAGTATTACAAGCAGGTCCTCGAGGTGGCGCGAGAAATCGGCGACCGGAGCCAGGAAGCGGTCGCCCTGTTCAACATCGGAGCGGCCTATCACTTCGAGGGCGACCCGACGGCGGCCGTACCATTCCTGGAAGAGGCGCTCGCGCTCGAGCAGTCATCGAGCAGTTTCAAGGCCGCGGCCAGTCTTGGCACCATCTACCTGCAGACCGGCCGGGACGAAGAAGCAGCGGAACGCTTCCGCAAGGTCGTCGAGATGTGCCCCGGCGAGCCGGAGCGTTCCGGGATGCTCTATCCGCGGGGCTCCACGCTGGGGATGGCGCTGCTCGCGCTCGGGCGTGAGGAGGAGGGCCTCGACGTCTATCGCCGATGCCTGGCTCTACACCACACGCACGAGGATGTCCACTGGGCGATCCTCGACCTGGAGATGTTGCAGAAGCTGTCGCGGGAGATCCCCGGCGTGGCCGAGGCGATCGATTTGCTGCGGGGCCGGGATCGTCCGCTGACCGATCAGGAGGAGTGAACCGAAGGAGGGAGTTCGAGCATGTCAACCCACGAGAACCTGGCGGCGGCCTTTGCCGGCGAGAGCCAGGCCAATCGGAAGTATCTGGCGTTCGCGAAGAAGGCCGAGCAGGACGGCTATCCACAGGTGGCAAAGCTGTTCCGCGCGGCGGCCGAGGCCGAGACGATCCACGCCCACGCGCACTTCCGCGCAATGGGCGGCGTCCAGGATACGCTGGCCAACTTGAAATCGGCCGCCGAGGGTGAGGCCCACGAGTTCCAGAGCATGTACCCGCCGTTTCTGGCCGAGGCCGAAGCCGACGGGAACAAGGTCGCCGCGACCTCCTTCTCGAACGCACTCGCCGTGGAGGAGATCCACCACGCGCTCTACAGCGCGGCGATCGAGGCAGTCGGAGGCGGCAAGGATCTGCCGGAGGCGAGGATCTGGCTCTGCCCGGTCTGCGGGAACACGGTCGAGAACGGGGCGCCCGAGAAGTGCCCGATCTGCAATGTCCCGGGCGATAAGTTCTTCGAGGTGAAGTAGCCCTCCGTTTCCCCGGCGGGCCGCCTCGCCGCGGCCCGTGGATTCGAGGACGGAAAGGGGTCCGAACGACTGGCGCGTTCGGGCCCTTTCCTGTCACCCTCGCAACTACCTTGCATCGTAAGCCCCTGTGGGGCCCCCTGTTCAAGCGTTTAGCGGCAATCCGTCCCTGCGGCCGGGCCCCGAATGCGATATCATCATAGGAGTGAGACGCGCGCGCACGCGCGGATCCGCTGCTCCCTCTCGTTCGTTGACCCTACGGCTTCGCAGCCCAAGGAGGATGCACGATGTTGCGCATAGGAAAATCCAACCCGCTTTCGGTGCTCCCGGCGATCAGATCTCAGAGGTTGCGCGCCCCGAACCAACCCTCCCGGCGCCCTCCTCTCGCCTGATCAGGCCCGCGATCCCCTCATCGCCGGTGCATAGCCTCTC
>WJJG01000412.1 GCA_014729815.1 Candidatus Eiseniibacteriota bacterium | reverse complement strand
GCCCGCGAGCCTCTACCTGATCGGATCGCGGAAGTCGAACTGGGTGACGGGCCGCATGCTCCCGCTACTGCAGCAGGGCACGCAACCGCGCTGGCGCCTGGAGCCGCTGCCGGGGGAGCCCACTGATGGAAACTGGGAGGCGGGCCTCTACCGGGATCTCGCGGGGAAGACCGATCTCTTCCCATGCGACAAACGGGACACGCGCGGGCCCCAGGGGCTGATTCAGGTCGAGGACTACGGCATCATCGTGCGCGGCCCGCACCCGCGGCATGCGGACAGACTGGTCACGATCATGGCCGGACCACACACGCTCGGAACCGGAGCCGCATGCCTGGCGGCGACGCGCTCGGCATTCATACGTGAGATCGGCAGCCGGATTCCGGGTGGGATCTCCAGCAAGAGCGAACCCTTCTGGGTGCTGGTCAAGGGCCGTGCCAGCCAGGCGGACGGACTCCTGGACGAGAGCGGCGTGACGATCGAAGATGCGGGACGATTCGAGGGCTGATCTCAGAATGTGACGTCGAAGCGCACAGGTGCCAAGCCGAGCACGGTCGACGATCTTCCCAGGTTCTATCCCCGCACCAGCTTCTTGTACCGGATCCGATGCGGCTGATCGGCTTCGGCTCCCAACCGCCGGCGCCGATCCGCTTCGTACGCCTGGTAGTTGCCCTCGAACCAGAAGACCCGGCTGTCGCTCTCGAAGGCCAGGATGTGGGTGGCGATGCGATCGAGGAACCAGCGATCGTGGCTGATCACCACCGCACAACCGGCGAAATCGAGCAGCGCCTGCTCCAGCGCCCGCAGCGTGTCGACGTCCAGATCGTTGGTTGGCTCGTCGAGCAGCAGCAGATTGCCCCCCGAGCGAAGCAGCTTGGCGAGATGCACCCGGTTGCGCTCGCCGCCCGAGAGCCCGCCGACCTTCTTCTGCTGATCGGCGCCCTTGAAGGCGAAGCTCCCCACATAGCGCCGCGAGTTGAGCTCCCGCTTGCCGACCAGAATCATCTCCTCGCCGCCGGTGATCTCGTGCCAGATGGTCTTCTCCGGATCGAGGGCGTCGCGGTTCTGATCCACGTAGGCCATCTCGACCGTTTCGCCGATCACGAGCTCCCCGGCGTCGGGCTGCTCCTCGCCGACGATCAGGCGGAAGAGGGTCGTCTTCCCGGCGCCGTTGGGGCCGATCACGCCGACGATCCCGCCGCGGGGCAGATTGAAGTTCATGCCTTCGAAGAGCACCCGGTCGCCGTAGGCCTTCATGAGATCCCGGGCCTCGACCACGACGTTCCCGAGGCGCGGCCCCGGGGGGATGACGATCTCGGCGGTGGCCTCGCGCTCCTCGAGATCCTGATTGAGCAGCTCCTCGTAGGCTGCCAGGCGGGCCTTGCTCTTGGCCTGCCGCGCCTTCGGGTTCATGCGCACCCACTCGAGCTCGCGGGCCAACGTGCGCTGCCTGCGCGCCTCGGCCTTCTCGGCGTGGCGCAGCCGCTCCTGCTTCTGCTCGAGCCAGGAGGTGTAGTTGCCCTCCCAGGGGATGCCGTGACCGCGATCGAGCTCGAGGATCCAGCCGGCGGCGTTGTCCAGGAAGTAGCGGTCGTGGGTCACCGCCACGATCGTGCCGGGGAACTCCTGCAGATGCCGCTCGAGCCAGGCGACCGACTCGGCATCCAGATGGTTTGTGGGCTCATCGAGCAGCAGCAGGTCGGGCTGCTGCAGCAGCGTTCGGCAGAGCGCCACACGGCGCCGCTCGCCACCCGAGAGCGTCGTGACATCGGCATCTCCGGGCGGACAGCGCAGGGCATCCATGGCGATGGTGATGCGCCGATCCAGATTCCAGCCGTCGGCATGCTCGATGCGCTCCTGCACCTCGCCCTGCTCTTCGAGGAGCTGCTCCATCTCCTCCGGCTCCATCGGTTCGGCGAAGCGCGCGCTGATCGCCTCGAAGCGTTCGAGGAGCTCGCGGATCTCGGAGAGCCCCTCCTCGATATTGCCGCGCACGTCCTTCTGCGGATCGAGCTGCGGCTCCTGCTGGACGTAGCCGCTGCGAATGCCCTTGGCGGGAACGGCCTCGCCGAGGTGCTCGGTGTCCTCGCCGGCCATGATCCGCAGCAGGCTGGTCTTGCCGGAGCCGTTGGCGCCGAGTACGCCGATCTTGGCGCCCGGCAGGAAGGAGAGCCAGATATCACGCAGGACGACCTTGTCGGGGGGGTGCACCTTGCCGACGCCCTGCATGGTGAAGATGAACTGATGGGCCATACCGGACTCCTCGCGCGCTTCTCAACGCGACGATTCTAGTGGTGCGGTTGCGGTCTGGCCAGGGAAAGTTGGCCGCTCTCAGGGACGCGCATGGGTGCGGTCTCGCGCGCAGGATCGTAGCGCAGCACCACGTGCGGCACCGCGCGGCGTGGCCCCCGCAGACGCGCAGCGCGACGGCGAACGGGCAGCGGCCACGCACAAGGAGCGTGCGCACGGCCTTCCCCGGCCGCGGGCAAACCTGATATCCTGGAAAACAGCGCGCTGAGAGGTCAGGGTGGGATCTGCGGCTGTGGGGGAGATGCGATGCGGTACGGGATCGAGGGCCTATCTCGTGCGCGGCCGTGGCTTCTCGGGCTCTGTCTGGGTTGCGCAGCGTTCGGGCTCGCGCAAGGCGGCGGGGGGGCGGAGCGCGACTGCCCGGGTACCTTCCACGTACACCATGACGGGAGCTTCGAGAACGGCTCCTGCTGGGCCTTCTCGGCCTGCGTGCCGCCCTACTACGGCGCCTGGGGCGAGGCCTTCGACCTGGGCTGCGGGACCGTCGAGTGCGGCGCCTTCGACTTCAGCCAGACAGGGCTCTTCGTCGACTACTGGATGGATGTCTACGTCTGGCAGGGCGGCGTGACCAGCCCGCCCGATGAGGTCCTCGATCTGCGAACCGGTGTGCCGGTCACCGACGTGCCGGCCTGGCCCGAATGGGACCGTCTCGAGGTCGCGACCGGCACGGCGGTCGATGGGGAGTTCACGATCGGTTACTGGGCCAACTTCAGCAACTGCTCCTGCCTCTGGCTGACTCTCTTCGATGGGGATGGCGGTCCCGGCCATCCCTGGACGAACATCGCCCCGGGCGTCGGCTACCCGACAGGCTGGCAAGACGTTAACGTTGTCTGGCCCGAGTGCCGATCGATCGGCGTGGGGACCTACTTCTCGGAGTGTCCCTCTCCGGCCGTCGCGCCGAGCTGGGGTGGGATCAAGGCGCTCTTCGGCTCGGCGGCGCAAGGGGGCCCCATGGCGGCCCGGAAGGGTTTGGCGCAGCCGGCCGCATGTGCTATCAGTGGGGCTTTGCATCTCTGGGCAGCGGACTCCGGGAGGCGGCATGACAGCTCGATCCAGCGGGGAGGGGACGCGGCAGGCGCCTCACTTCCAGGTGCGCGACTGCGCGCTGATCGCGCAGGCCAGCGGCCGCAGTGCCCAGAATCTGCGGGAACTGGCCGAGGGGCTGCGCTACGTTCGGATCGGTAGCATCTACTACCACTTCTGGGGCCGCTTCCTGCGACCGACCTTCGATGAGCCCGAGTACAACAACGACTTCGCATCCTGGACGCATCATGATCTGCAGGACAACACGCTCGCCGAGCGTCTGAGCGTGATCAATCCCGCCGACTTCCCCGACCTGGAGGATCTGCGTCAGGAGCTGGTCGATGTCGTCGAGGCGCGCCTCGACGAAAGCGAATCGGCCGGCTGGGTGCAGGCCCCGCGGCATTTCTACTTCATCCAGGCCCAGACGATCGTCTTCGACACCGGGGCGATGGTCGAGGAGCCGCGCCAACTCGCCGAGGTCGTGCCGCGCATGTCCTCGGGCAGCATCTTCTATCATTTCATCGATGCGCAGCGACGCACGCCGGACCATACGGACGACTTCAGTCAGTGGCTTGCCGATCTGGGCGACCGCTACGCCGAGCTGCGCGAGCGCATCGTGGCCATCGATCCCTACTTCGCGTCCATTCGCCAACTGCGGGGCGAGCTCTCCGAGCTGCTGACCGACTTCTTCGAGGAGGGCCAATTGTGAGGCGAGAGCTGCTGGAGCAGTACGCGCGGGTGGCCGGCGAGCACGTGATCTCGCATCTCGAGCAGCTCGCCGCGCCCTTGCGTGGGGCGACCATCGTGCACGTCAACTCGACGCGCGAGGGCGGCGGAGTGGCCGAGATCCTCCACAAGCTGCTGCCGCTGAAGGAGGCGCTCGATCTGAACGTGCGCTGGGAGGTGCTCGAGGGCAATCCGGACTTCTTCGCCTGCACGAAGTCGTTCCACAATGGTCTGCAGGGAACACCGGTGGGGATGCCGGAGCGGCTGCTGAGCGCCTATCAGGATACGGTGGCGGCCAATGCGGAGAAGCTGCGCGGAACACTCGAGGATGCCGACTTCGTCATCATCCACGACCCGCAACCGGCGGCGCTCCTGCAGCACTGCTCGGGACGCAGGGGGCATTGGGTCTGGCGCTGCCACATCGACCTGAGTCATCCCTATCGTCCGGTCTGGAAGTTTCTGCGTGGCTTCGTGCGCAGCTACGATGCGAGCATCTTCTCACTGCCCGAGTTCGCGCAGATCCTCGACCATCCGCAGTATCTGATTCCCCCGAGCATCGATCCGCTCAGCGAGAAGAACACCGACCTGCCCGAGACCGAGGTTGCTGCCATCTTCAGCCGTTTCGGACTCGATCCCGAGCTGCCGTTGCTGGTGCAGGTTTCGCGCTTCGATCGCTTCAAGGATCCCTTGGGCGTGATCGCCGCGTTTCGTCTCGCCCGCACGATGATCCCGGTCCAGCTGGCGCTCGTAGGGGGCGGCGCAAGCGACGATCCCGAGGGTCAGGCCGTGCTGGCCGAAGTGCGTGAGGCTTCCGAGGGCGACCCGGACATCCATGTGATCGACCTACCCCCCGACGCGCATCGCACGATCAACGCCTTCCAGCGCGCGGCGGATATCGTGCTGCAGAAGTCCCTGCGCGAGGGGTTCGGGCTGACGGTGACCGAAGCGCTGTGGAAGGCCAAGCCGGTGATCGGGGGCGACACGGGGGGCATCCGCCTGCAGGTCGTCAATCACCAGACCGGCTTCCGGGTGCGCACCCCCGAGGGCACCGCGCTGCGCATCCGCTACTTGCTCCACCACCGGGACATCATGGCCGAGATGGGGCGGCGGGCACGGGAGTTCGTGCGCGAGAACTTCCTGCTCACACGCCACCTCCAGGAATACCTGTCGCTGATGCTGGCGCTGCGCGACGGCGATCGTGAACGGATCGAGTTGGGCGCGTCCTAGGCGCCCGCGCCCGCGCGCCTGCCGGACGGGTCGCGGCGGCCGGCCGCGGCATGCTGATGCTGTCGGGGAAAATCTTCGGTGAGATCCCGCTCGTCGTGGGGAAAGTCGTGGAGGGTGCGGGCGAAGGCGGCCTCCATGAACGAATCGGCCCACCAGGCGATATCGGTCTTGCGCACGCTGGTGCGCAGCTTGTGCATGCGCATGCGTCGCTCCTCGGGGGGCATCAGGAAGGCGCGCCGGATCGCCTCGGCCACACCTTCGTAGTCGTAGGGATTGACGAGCAGCGCCCCGGTCCGGAGCTGAATGGCCGCTCCGGCGAACTCACTGAGGATCAGGGCCCCGGAGCGATCCACGTCGCAGGCGCAGAACTCCTTGGCGACCAAGTTCATGCCGTCCTTGAGCGGCGTGATCAGCCCGATGTCGGCCGCGCGGTAGTGGGCGACGAGCTCCTCGCGCGGCATCGAGCGATACAGGTAGTGCACCGGGATCCAGCCCGGACGCGTGAACTGACCGTTGATCTTGGCGATCAGCGTCTCGATGTCAGTCTGTAGCCGCTGGTATTCGGGCACCGAGTCGCGGCTGGGAACGACCTGCTGAATCAGCGTGATCTTCTCGTGGAGCGAGGGGTAGCGGGCCAGCGCGCGGCGGAACCCCTCCAGCCGTTCGGGGATACCCTTCGTATAGTCGAGGCGGTCGACGCTGAGCATCAGCTGGCTCGTGCCGTGCGCCTCGCGCAGGGCAGCCACGCGTTCGGCCGTCTCGGGCCGCTTGGCCACCTCGGAGAACTCGTCGAAGCCGATCCCGATCGGGAAGCAGCCCAGCCGCAGCATGCGGTCTCCATAGCGCACCGAGATCACGGGTCCGCGGCCCTGCACCTTGGCCTCCCGCACCAGGTGGCGCAGGCAATGCACGAAGTTGCGACGGTCGCGAATCGTCTGGAAGCCGACCAAATCGTAGTCGAGCAGACCGCGCAGGATCTGTGAGCGCCAGGGCAGCTTGACGAAGACGTCCGGGGGGGGGAAGGGGATGTGCAGGAAGAAGCCGGTGCGATAGCGCCCGTGGCCTCTGCGGCGCAAGAGATGCCCGACCTGCATCAGATGGTAGTCCTGGACCCAGACGTAGTCGTCGGGCTGATGGTGCTGGATGATGGCGTCGGCGAAGCGTGCGTTGATCTTCAGATAGGTGCGCCAGAAGTCGGAGCTGAAGTTGCAGCGCGTGAACAGATCGTGGAAGAGCGGCCAGATGATCTGATTCGTGAAGCCGTGGTAGAAGCTCTTGAGCTCGACCTCACTGAGACGCACCGGATGCAGCCGGTGTCCCGCCTCGCGGCTGGCAGGCCCCAGGATCTCGCCTTCGTCGAAATCGCCGGCGACCCCGGGCCAGCCGATCCAGATCCCGCCGCGGTTGCGCAGCACCGGCGAAAGCGCGGTCACCAGGCCCCCGCTCGCCGGCTGCGATGTCCAGCCGCGGTCCTCACGGACCAAGCGGATCGGCAATCGATTGGAGACAACGATCAATCGCATGACATCCGCCTCCCCATCTACGCCGGCATCGGGCGGCGACCGGGAGGGGCCCCTGAAGATCCTACTTGAAGCGAGTGGACGCAACTTCGAGCGCCGTACGGAGATCCGTCAGCGCCTCCTCGAGGCCCTCCCGGGTCTTGTCCCAGGCATCCGTACCGGCCTCGCTCAGCTCGCGCAGCCTCTCGCGCACCTGATCGCGCTTCTCTTGCAGTTCGTAGGCTTGTTGCTGGAAGCCGATGCGTGCCTCGGCCTCCGCCTCCTTGGCTTTGCCCTGCAGCCGCTGCAATTCGGCCTCGAGCTGCTCGAGCTCTGCCTCACGCTTCTTCCGATACGCATCTCTATCTTGCGTCATCTCCTCCTCCAGGTCCAGATGGAATCCCGCGGGTCTGGTACCTCCGTTTGCGAGGCCGTGTTTCCGCTTTGCGCAAGAAGCACATGGGTGACCCTCGCGCAAGCGCACCGAGCGGGAAAGGGGTGCAGCGCCGGTTCGTCCATCGGGCGAGTCCCGATGGAGGCGCCTACGTCGAATCCTCCAGCCGCTCCAATCGCCGCTGGGCGGCCCGGATCAAGATGCGGGAACGCGCGAACCCCTGCCAGGGGTCCTCGATCTGCGCCAGGCGGCGGAAGAGGTTGCGCACGGTGTAGCGCCGGGGCGA
Organism: Candidatus Eiseniibacteriota bacterium; assembly: GCA_014729815.1. Taxonomy (GTDB): domain Bacteria; phylum Eisenbacteria; class RBG-16-71-46; order CAIMUX01; family WJJG01; genus WJJG01. The sequence goes on along the minus strand of WJJG01000412.1, from coordinate 27,328 downwards.
GAGGCGGCGGCTGGCGACCTCGTCCCACCGCAGGGGCACGGCCACCGGGGCGCCGGGCCGCGCGCGCGTCGAGTAGGGCACGACGACGGTCTGCCCGTAGGCGTTGCGTCCCACATCGAGGTAGATGCGCCCGGCGCGTTTCTGCTTGCGCTGCTCGGTGGTCAGTTCCTTGGGAAACCGGGCGGCGAGCACGCCGGCGAAGCGCTGCGCGAAGGACCGCGCTTCGTCGAACGTCGCCCGGCGATCGAGGGGCACCGTGACGTGCAGTCCCCGCGAGCCGCTCGACTTGACGAAGCTGGGGACCGCGAGCTCCTCGAAGAGCGTTCGGCAGCGCAGTGCCGCCTGGCGCACGGCGCCGAAGTCGCGACCCGCAGGGTCCAGATCGATGACGAGTTGGTCGGGATGATCGGGCCGGTCGGCGCGGCTGAGCCAGCCATGGAGGGTGATGCAGGCCTGGTTGGCGAGGTAGGCCAGGGTGGCCTGACGATCGGCGATCACCAAGTCCTGGTGCCCCCCCTCTTTCCGCACCCGTGTCGAACGGATCCAGCTCGGAAAGTAGTCGGGCACCTGCTTCTGGAAGAAGCCCTCGCTGCGGATCCCATCCGGATAGCGGCGGAGGCTCAAGGGGCGATCGGCGAGGTGGGGCTTCATGCTCCCGAAGACACGCGTGAAATAGTCGATCAGGTCACCCTTGGTGAGGTCCGCCTCGGGGAAGAGCGTCTTCTCCTCACGCGAGGTATCCACCGTGTGGCGGCCGAATCTCCGGCGACCCATGCCTAGCCCCCCGGCGTCTCCCGCCGGACCTTCCGCGGCGCCTTGTCCTCGCGCAGCCCCAGGAACCGAGGGTGGCGCAGGCGATGTTCCGCGGTCCATTCGGTGAAGCCGATCTCGGCGACGAGTTTGGGGGACACCCAATGCGTCTGGCCGGCGGCGATCTCGTCGCCATCCGCAAAGGGCGAACTGTGGCGCTCGATGCGTCCCAGTCGGCGCGAAAGATCGCGCAGCGTCTGGCGGTCGTATCCGGTGCCCACCTTGCCCGCGTAGCGTAGCTTGCCGTCCGCATAGAACCCGACATGCAGCGCTCCGAACCCGATCCGTTGCCCCTCCGGTTCGGTGTAGCCGCCGATGACGAATTCCTGCTGGTTGACGCACTTGAACTTCAACCAATCGGTCGAGCGGCCGTGCCGATAGGGTGCATCGCGCCGTTTGACGATCACCCCTTCCCGTCCCTTCCGGCAGCTCTCGCGATAGTAGTCGAGCCCCGTGTGACGCCTATGCGGCGTGTAGCGCAAGCGGTTCGAGTAGCGCAGCGCCTTGCGCAGCAGCGCCTTGCGGCGGTGTTGCGGAAGGCGGGTCGTGTCGTAGTCGCCGAGGTGCAGCAGATCGAAGAGATAGAGATAGACGGCCACGCCACGGCGGCGCGCCTCTTGGGGATCGCGGATGCCGATGCGCTGCTGGAGGCGCTGGAAGCTGGTGCGGTTGCCTGCGAAGGCCACGATCTCACCATCGGCGATGAAGTGATCGATCGGCTGGCGACCGATCTCCTCGACGAGCTCCGGATAGGTGCGATTCATCGACTTGCGGTTGCGCGAAACGAGACGCACCTGTTTGCCGCGACGGAACACGAGGCAGCGGACGCCATCGAGCTTGCGCTCGTAGCTCCATTCGGCATCGGCAAAGCGCTTGTCCGTCAACACGGCCAGCATCGGCGACGTCCAGCGCGGTTGGCGGCGTTGGCGCAGGAGCTCGCGCTCGGCAGCCGGGAGTTCCTCGTGCAGATCAATCTTCACCGGAGTCCTCGCCGTCCGTTTGGCGGCGCGCATCACGCGCGACCTGCTTGACGGTGCGATCGCTCAGCACGCTCTTCGGCTGGGAGCTGACCGGACTGCGACGCGCATCCGCCTTCTCGTCCTTCATCTTGATCAGCAGCCAGTTCTTCTTCTTTCCGCCCATGCGCGTGCGAACCAGCGCGTACCCGCCCTGCAGCTTCTGGCCATCGAGCCATAGCTCGATCCGCCCGCGACGCAGCGCTTGCTCGAGCGAGATCTGTTTTCCGTCTCGGTCGCGGTTCTCGTTGCGATAGGGGCCGTGATCCCAAACGATCACGCTGCCCGCGCCGTACTCGCCTTCGGGGATCACGCCCTCGAAGTCGGCATAGTCGAGCGGATGATCCTCGACCTGCACGGCGAGACGCTTCTCGCGCGGATCGGTCGAGGGTCCCTTGGGCACCGCCCACGACTTGAGCGCATCGCCGACCTGCAAGCGGAAGTCGAAGTGACGCTGGCGCGCGTCATGTTCCTGAATGACGAAGAAAGGACCTTTGCCGCGACGCTTGCCGCGCTTGCCCGGTTCGGGGGTGCGGCGAAAGTCGCGCTTGCGGCGGTATTCCTTCAGGCGGTCGCCGGGCATGGTCGTCTCCTTCAGTGCATGCGGAGTGCGCCTCCCGGGCGCGGCACCACTTCGCGCACATCTCGTCACGCGGACCGGTGTCGCCAAGCGGGCGGGCTTCGACCCGCGTTCGGGATTCACGCCGCCGGCGGGCTGGGCCCCGCGCGCCTGTCTTGCCCCGGACAGTGGAGATCGCCCGGCTCTTCGTCAAGCACGCGGCCTGGCGCCGCCGATGGGACGGTGTGGACACCGAGTGCGCAATGCACGGCCAAGGCGACGCTTGCGCTGGCTGTGCTTCGGACGTAGGACATTCACCCGGACCGATATCCTGCTTGACCCCAGAGGCCGCCCCGGCGACACCGGGATGAGACGCAGCCCGGCGATCCCTAGGATCGCTCGCTGAGGGCGCGTCGCGGGATCGTGTCGCGCGGGTCTGTCCACTACCCGGGGGGGACTGCATGGTCGGAATCATCGGACTGATGGCGCTGCTCACAGTGCTGGGTCTCTCGCTGATCATCACCCGACTGGCGACGACCGCCCTCGCGCTGACCGGCCTTTCGCGGGATGTGGCGCGTTTCCAAGCCCGCTCGGCCTTCACCGGCACCGGATTCACGACCCATGAGGCCGAAACGATCACGCGCCACCCGGTACGGCGCCGGATCGTCATGCTGCTGATGATTCTCCGCAGCGCGGGGCTGATCACGATCGTGATCTCGGTCATCCTTTCCTTCGTCGGCACGACCGAGCATCCCGAGGGTCTGCGCCGCTTGGGGGGGCTGGTCGGCGGGGTGCTGCTGCTCTGGCTGCTGACGCACAATCGACTGACCGCGCGGGTGCTGGATCGAGCGGTGGCGCGGGCGATGGATCGCTGGACGCAGCTCGAGGTGCACGACTTCGCCAGCATGCTCAAGCTCGCCGGTGACTACATGGTCACCGAGCTGAACGTCCAGAAGGGGAGCTGGCTCGACGGGCGCCGGCTGCGCGAGTGTCGGCTGCATCGCGAAGGTCTGGCCGTGCTCGGCATCTACCGCGACGATGGGGGCTACGTCGGCGCACCGACCGACGAGGCGCGCCTGCGGAAGGGGGATCGGCTGATCGTCTACGGGCGGGCCGAGCGCATCCAGGAGCTCGAGAAGCGCAGCCGGGGAGCCAGCGGCGATCAGGCGCATCAGAGCGCCGTGGATGACCAGCAGCGACACCTGGCTCGCCAGGAGCGGGAAGAGCGCCATCGCGAGAACCCGGGCGTGGATGCCGCCGGCCAACAGCCGGATGCCGGCCGGCGCGCGGAGTGATGCCGGCGCCCCGCAGCGGACCCGGGGTCGGCCGGCCGCCAGCTCGGGTTCTCGTGGAGCGTCGAGCGGCGCGGCGCGATGCGGGGGAGCCGCTACCAGCTCGGATCGAGGAAGTGGTCCTCCTGCTCGGGGGTCAGGACCTTCCGGGCGTCGATCAGCGCGTGCACCCAGAGCATGGTCACGGCAGTGCGTTGGTCGCAGACCTCCGCCAGCTTCGCCTCGATCCGCTCGGTGGGGGGATCGGCGGTTAGGAGCAGTTCGCGCGCTTCGAGCAGCCGGACCTGAACGTCGGCCTGCATGGGCCAGACGCGCTTGCGCACGTCCACGTAGATCTCCACGATGCGGTCGCGCTGCTTTCGCGAGAGATCCAATTCCCAAAGACGGTCGATGAGCTGCATGTGATGCCCGAAGAGGGGACAGGCCATCAGGCCCGATCCGAGCATCCCACCGCCCAACAGGCTTGCTCCCTGGCTGGCGTCCTGGCCCGGTTCCGCGTCCCAGTAGGAGGGCATCATGCCGCTGCGACCCATCATGCCCGAACGCATCATCTGCGGCCGCATCATGCCGCGGCGCAACGCACGCTGCGGGGCGTACGGAGATGTGACCTCGGTCTTGGAGGTCTCCTGCGCGGCAGGCGCCGAAGCTTCCTCATCCGCGGCGCGCGCTGCGACGGGGAGACCGAGAAGCGCGAGGATGAGTGATGTGCAAAGCAGTCGGGTGATGCCGGCTTCTGAACGCACGCTGCATCTCCTTTCGATCGGCCCTCCGGCGGCGCGAAGGCCCTAGTCGTTCCAATAGGGCGGGCGGCGATGGTGCGCGAAGAGGCGCTCCTCGTAGTCGCGCGTCACCACCTCGTCGGGATCGTATTCGGGGCTCTCCTGGATGCTTTCGCGCGTAAGATCGACCCGCACCCGACCGCTGTCCCATTCGATCTCCGAGACCCAGGACGGCGCGATGAGGACCTTGCGTCCGGGCAACCAGTTGCGCGTGGCCACGATCAGGTAGCGGATCGTCCAGCTATAGTCATCGATCAGGAAATCGTCGAGGTGGCCGATGTCTCCATCGCGCGCCCCCATGCGATAGCCGCTGACCTCGTCGCAGCTTCGTAGATTCCCGCCGGGGCACTCCGACTCCGAGGGCTCGCGCTCGGGCTGGATCTCGCCAAGCGGGCCCTGGTCCTCCCGGCGCCCGGCCGGGAAGCCGCCGCCCATGGCCTCTCCGGTCCAGTAGGGATGTATCGAGAGGTAGTTGAGCAGGCGGTTCTCGTGCTGGCGCGAGACCGGGGCGTCGGCGTCGAGCGGCGGGCTATCCTGCACTTGTTGCTTGGTGAGCGCCACAGGGAAGACCTTCGCCTCCCAGCGCGGCTGGCCGAGCATGCCACAGGGGATGATGATCTTGCGCTCGACCAGCCAGTCGCCGGTGTCGACGACGAGATAGCGCAGAATCCAGTCGGCGTCTGTGAAGAGCAGGTCGTCGACCTTCCCGAGCGGACCGTCCTCGGCCTGCAGCGTGTAGCCGATCAGCGGATTGACGTTGCGCAGCATGACTGCCTCCCTTGGCTCACGAGTCGTTCTCGCAGCAGGTGATCGAGATTGCGCGAGTCGGACACTTGCGTGCGACCTCCCAGCACTGTTGCTCGAGTCGGGCGGGGATTTCGGCCATGCTCACGGTGGCCTTCTTGCTCCCTTCCTGGAATCGGAAGACCTGAGGAAGCTCCACGACGCAGACGCCGCTCGAATCGCAGCGCTGCTGGTCGACGCCGACTCTGAGGATCTGGTTGCCCTTGCGGATGATGCCGATCATCGCTTCTCTCTCCTCCCGTACCGGGTTCCCGCTCCATGCCCCGGCGGGCCAGCGGAGCGGACGCTGATCTTCGCGCCCACTCTAGGCCCCGGTCGTCGTCGTGGGCACGGGGCGCCGACGCAATCCCGCCTCGGGGCGATCCCCATGCGAGACTGGGTACGCTCGCCGCCGCAGCGAGGAGATCCTCCGGATGGGCGTGGTGCGGGCGGTGTCGGACGATGCATGGCTGCGATGCCGTGCGTACGATGCGTGCTACGCTGGGCGCGAGTCGAGAGGCCGCCCAGGGGGCGATGGGAGGAGTCCGTCATGCAATCCTACGATCTGGCGATTCTGGGAGGGGGGCCCGCCGCCTTCACGGCTGCGGGGATCGCCCAGGAGCGGGGCGCCCGAACCCTGATCATCGAAGAGCGGCAACCGGGCGGCGTCTGCCCGAACCGCGGCTGCATGCCGTCGAAGCGGCTGATCTCCGAGGCGCGGCGCTATGCGCACGCGCGGCGTCACGCCGCGCGCTTCGGCGGACACGATCCGGCTCCTCCGCCCATGCAGCGCCTGGTCGAGGAGAAGGACGATCTGGTCCGACGGAGCCGGGCGGCGCACGTGCGCAGCGTCGAGCGATCCGGCCGAATCGAGCTGCTCAGCGGGCGCGGCCGCCTGGTCGGCCGCGGGCGCATCGCGATCGGCTCGCAGGAGATCGATGCGACGCGCATCCTGATCGCCACGGGTGCTTCACCGCTGATTCCCGCGATTTCGGGATTGGCCGAGACGCCGCATCTGACCAGCGAGATGCTCGGCACCGAGGAGGGCCTGTCCCTGCGGGCGCTACCGAGGTCCCTGGTCTTCATCGGCGGAGGCTACATCGCCTGTGAGCTCGGTCAATCGCTGCGGCGACTGGGGGCCGAGGTCGCAATCGTAGAGATCGCGGATCGGCTCCTGCCCGATCAGGATGCCCGGATCGGCGCCGCGCTCGGCGAGGCGTTCGAGGAGGGGGAAGGGATCGCCTTGCATCTGCGCAGTCGCGTCACCCATGTCTCCGGGGACGCGGGAGAGGTCCGGGTCTCGATCGAGGGGTCCGAAGCGACCCGCGAGATCACCGCCGAACGGCTGGTGGTGACCGCCGGGGTCACGCCGAACAGCCGCGACCTGGGCCTCGCGGAGGCCGGGGTGGATACGGACGAAGCCGGCTTCATCCGTGTGGATGCGCGCATGCGCACCACGGCCCAGGGGATCTGGGCTGCCGGCGACGTGGTTGGGCCACCGATGGCCACCCCGGTGGCGAACTACCGCGCGGCCATCGCGGCGGGAGACATCTTCGACGATCCGCCGCGCCCCCCCGTGGCCGAGATTGCCGTTCCGCGGGCGGTCTTCACGGACCCGGAGATCGGAGCCGTGGGCTGGACCGCCGAGGCGGCGCGGGCCGCGGGGCTCGACGTGCAGGTCGGGGAGGCCGATCTGGCGCGCACGGCCCGCGGAGCGGTCGAGCACAAGCCACGAGGACTGGCGCGGCTGGTGGCCGAAGCCGGCACGTTGCGCCTGCTCGGCGCGCAGCTCTGCTGCCCGCGGGCGGCCGAGATCGTGCAACTCGCCGCTGCGGCGGTGGCCTCTCAGTGGACGGTGGCGAATCTGCAGCAGCATGTCTACGTCTATCCGACCTTCACCGAAATCCTGCGCGACGCGGCGGGTCGGGTGGGGAAGGACTAGGACGGCATCATGGCCAGGCGACGCGGCCTACGGGCCGGGTGAGCGGGAACCCTCGTCCCCGGCGGGGGATTCGAGGTCGAGCTTGGCGCTGACGAAGCGCAAGAGCGATTCGAGTCGCACGGTACCGAGAAGCCGCTCGCCATCGACGACGAAGAGACTGCGCAGCCGCTGGCGACGCATCTTGTCGAAGGCGTCGGCGGCGCTCTCATCCACGCCGATGCGCCGCTTCGGCGGACAGCGGCGCGAGAGCTGCCCGATCGTCTTGCGCGCCCAGTTGCGTTTGGGGATGCGGCGCACCTGCGCGGGCCCCACGCATCCCTTCAGCTTGCCGTCCGCGACGATCGCAAAGGTTCGGCCGCGGCGGCGGTAGAGATACTCCTCGACGAATTCGTCGACGGGTAGATCGGGCGAGAGCGCGGCAGCGTCGTCGTCGATGAAGCGCTGCAGCGCTTCGTCACGCAGGGCAAAGCGCAGGCGCATCTCCTGATAGGCGCGCTGGGCGATGCTTCGCAGGAAGAGGCCGATCAGGATCAGCCATAGGCCTCCCACCAGTCCGCCGCGGAAGATGTTCAGGGCGCCGATGGCGACCAACAGCCAGCCGAAGACGCGACCCACGCGCGCGGCGATCTGCGTGGCCGCCAAGAGATCGTGCTTCCAATGCCAAAGCAGCGAACGCAGGATGCGCCCTCCATCGAGCGGGAAGGCCGGCAGCAGATTGAAGCCGGCCAAGACGAGATTGATCACTCCCAGGTAGCTCAGGATGCCGCGCAGGGGAGTCGGCCAGGATTGGGCGAGTCCCCAGGCGCTCAGCGCGAGGAAGAGGCCGCCGAGGAGGATGCTGGCGATGGGGCCGGCGACGGCCATGGAGAACTCCGCTCCCGGGCTCTTGGGCTGCGCTTCCATCTCTGCGACACCCCCGAAGAGGAAGAGCGTGATGCTCTTCATGGGTAGCCCGGACCTGCGCGCCACGAGGGAATGACTGAACTCGTGCACGACGATCGAAAGGAACAGCATCAGCGCCCCGATCAGGCCCATGATCCAGTAGGTGAGCGGACGCAGCTCGGGATAGCTCTGCGGGAACACGCCGGAAGCCAGAGACCAGGTCACCAGTGCAGCGATGATCAGCCAACTGACATCGACGTAGACACGAAAGCCGAAGAGCTGCAGCAGTTCGATCCGCTTCTGAAACATGACAGCCTCCCTACGGGCGCTCGGAACCGTCACCGCCCCAGGCACCGAGCATGTGCGCCTACGCTCCATGCGCCTGTCCCGTGCGACTCCGCTCCGGGCGCCGGGCAGCCGCGGATCACTTTAGAGCGGCGCGGAGGCCGCGCCCATCCGGCCGAGCTGCTTCTCGGCAAACGGGGAGGCACCCATCATATCCTGGGGAAAACAACCAGGCCGGGATTCCAAGCGGGCGCCTCTGCGTTCCTGAGGGCGGGCCTCCCCGGGCCGTGCGCCTGACCAGTGAAGTGGCGTCGGGGGTCGTGTATACTGCCGCCGGACGCAGTGAGGAACGCAGCGCCGAACGGACTCGGGCTTCCTCGCCCGGGGCGGGTCGCGGACGCGCAAGCGCGCGACATGAGGAGTCTATTCCCATGGCCAAAGCAAGGATCATGCTGGTCGACGATCATCCGATCGTGCGGCAAGGCCTCTCTCAGATGATCAACCGCGAAATGGACCTGGAGGTCGCCTGGGCGCTGCCGGATGCGGGATCGGCGCTCGAGGCGATCGACAAGGAACGACCCGACCTGGTCGTCGTCGATATCTCACTGCCGGACGTAGGCGGCTTGGAACTGGTCAAGCAGATCCGCGCATTGGATGAGGAGCTGCCGATCCTGGTCTGCTCGATGCACGACGAATCGCTCTACGCCGAGCGCTGCCTTCACGCCGGCGCGCGCGGCTACATCGCCAAGTCGGAGAGCTCGGCCCGGGTGGTCGAAGCGATTCGGCGTGTTCTGGACGGCAAGGTCTATCTCAGCGAACGGATGTCGGAACGCGTGCTGAATCGTATGGTGAACACCAAGGCCGAGGTAGGCTCCTCCCCGATCGAAGCCCTTTCGGATCGCGAACTGGAGGTCTTCGAGCTGATCGGCCGCGGCGAGACGACGCGGAGCATCGCGCAAGCGCTCAATCTGAGCATGAAGACCATCGAGACGTATCGCGAGAACATCAAGCTGAAGTTCGGGCTGAAGAACAGCACGGAACTGATTCGTCACGCCGTGGGTTGGATGGAGTCGCGCTAGCGCGCCCCCCACTTCGCCGGGGCATGCGGGCCTTGCGACAGTACTCTGCACGCCATGCGCTTCGCCCACCGCGCCGATTGATCGGCCTCACACATCCTCCTGTCCCTGCCTTTGTCTAGTGGCACGCCCCAGGCGCAGATCATCCGCATCCGGATGTTTCTCTCTTCGCCGCGGTCGTAGAGTGCGTGTCGTCCGCGCGACGGGCTCGCGCACCGGGACGAGTCGCAAGCGAGTCGTGTGCGCATGACGCCGGTCGTGTAGAGAAGGAGGATCCCATGAGCGAGTTTGGAGAGCGGTTTCAGAGTGCCGACTGGAAGTCGGAGAAGCATGTGCCGGTGATCGATGCGCCCGAGGAAGTCAAGGCGGGCGAGATCTTCGACGTGCGCATCACCTTGGGGAAGGAGGTGGCGCATCCCAACGAGACCGCCCATCACATCCGTTGGGTGGACGTGCACTTCCATCCCGACGGGACGAAGTTCCCGATCCAGGTCGCCCGCGCCGAGTTCGCCGCGCATGGGGCGGCGCCGGATGGACCGGACTCCAGTGGTGTGTATGCCCACCACGAGGCGGTGGTGCAGATGAAGGCCGAGCAGAGCGGAACGCTGCTCGCAGCCAGCTACTGCAACATCCACGGCCTGTGGGAGAACACGAAGAAGATCACCGTCAACAAGTAGATGCCGTGTCGGGGCGGCGTGCAGGATCACAGCGCTGCCGAAGTGCGAAAGGAGGCCAAGAGTGTCGATTGCCAAGGTCATCGAAGTGACGGCGCAATCCGAGAAGGGGTTCGAGGATGCCATCCGCGAGGGCATCGCCAGAACCGGGGAGACCCTGAGCAACGTGCAGAGTGCATGGATCAAGGACCAAGATGTCCAGATCCAGGAAGGGAAGATCACGGCCTACCGGGTCACGATGAAGGTGACCTTTGTGGTCTCCTCGTAGGGGAGTCCACGAGGCGTTGGCGGCTCCCACAGAGGCGCTCTGAGCCGGCCCGCTGCTGCCGTACCGGCAGGAAGCGGGCTTGCGCGTATGGGGATTGGATCCCAGAATGCGGCTGCAGCGACATTGCCAGACGCCTGCGTCACGGGAAGGACCGATGCCAGAACGAGATTCTCAGCACGGCGAGGCCGGGGACCGGAGTCGGGAGCGCGAAGGGTCCCACACCAGCCAGGGGGCGCACAAACTCCGCCGGGACTTCTTCGCGGGATTGGCGGAACCCGCGCTGATCGTGCGCACGGACGGCCAAATCGTCGACGCCAATCCTGCGGTCGAGGAGGTGCTGGGACGGCGCGTGACCGATCTACGCGGGCGCGATCTGCGGGAACTGGTCGCGAGGGGGCGCCGGTCGCGTCTGGGCTCCCTCCTCGAGCATGCCGCGCGCCGCCCCGCGCGGTGGCGAATGGGGCTGCGGGGACCAGCGAGCAGATACGTCCAGTTCACCGGCGCGCCGATCGACGTGCCACAAGCCGATATGGTCTGCCTCCTGCTTCGCGATCTATCCGGCTTCTTGGCGGCGCGGCGCCGCAGTCGCCGACTGAGCAGGCTGCTGCGCCTGGCCGCGGGACGCCTGGCGGTCACGTTCTGGTACCTGGACGAGCAGGGACGGGTGCTGGTTGCGCGAGGACGCTCCCTGGAGGATGAGACGCTGCGACCGCGGGCGCTTCGGGGTCGATCGCTGACGGAGTTCGCCGCGGACGGGGCCGCGTTGCGCGAGGAGATCGCCGAGGCGCGGCGGGGAAACCCGGTCGACACGCTGGTGCGATCGCGCTCGGGGCGCTATCACCTGATGAGTCTGGCGCCGTTGACGCGGGCCGGATCGACTCGCGTGGTGGCGGTTTCGATGGACGTCACGCGCCGTCTGGCAACCGAACGGGCGCTGGCGAAACGCGAAGCCCAATTTCGGGAGATCGTCGAGACGACCAGCGAGGGGATCTGGATCGTGGATGCCGGGGGAGCGACGATCTTCGCCAATCGGCGTATGGCGGAGTTGCTCGGGTACAGCGTGGAGGAGCTCCTGGAGATGCCCGAGCGGCAGCTCTTCGATCCACAGTGGGCAGAGATCGCGGACTGCAGCGACTGGCGAGCGGCGGAACTGTCCCGAGCCTGTGATTGCGCGCTGCGCAAGCGGAGCGGGGAGCTGCTGTGGGTGCAGGTGCGCGCGTCGCACTTCTCTGCGCCGCCGGGCATCGCGGAGGCGCGGCTGCGGCTCGTGAGGGATTTGACCGAGCAGCGGCAGATGGAGCGCGCGGTACTCGAGGCCGCCGAAAGCGAGCGGCGACGGCTTTCGGCGGAGCTCCACGATTCCCTGGGGCAGACGTTGAGCGGGCTGGCCCTTCTGTCGGAGGGCCTTGCCGCGGAGGCCGCCGAACGCGACGAGCGACTGGGGAAGCAGGCCGAGGAGATCGTGCGTCTGAGTCGCGAGGCTCTCGACACGGCGCGCGGGCTTTCGCATCACTTGGCGCCGATTGGCCACGGTCCGGATGGGGAATTGGCGTCAGGACTCAAAGCGCTCGCTGAGCGAACCGAGGAGATCTTCGGCATGCGCTGCGCCTTCCAACTCACCGGAGAGCTCCACCCTCTGCCGGCCGCGACCGCCGAGCACCTCTACCGGATCGCGCAGGAAGCGGTGACCAATGCCGTCCGCCATGCGCGGCCCGAGCGGATCGGGATCTCTCTCGAGGTGACCCATGATCGTCTTGCTTTGGAGATCCGCGACGATGGCGTAGGATTCTCCGAGGACGATGATGTCGTATCAGACGGCATCGGGCTGCGCAACATGCGCTATCGGGCACGTCTGCTCGGCGCGATGGTGAGCGTGCGGCGCGCAGAGGACACGGGCACACTCGTCCGCTGCATCCTCTTATGGCCCGCACAAGCGTCCTAGGGGTTCCCCCCCAGGCGATGATGGGGCAAGCGGCCAATCCGAAAACCGCTGACTGCCGATTCCCCGCCCCCACGAATCGCGCTATCTGGTTGCTGTATCTGAGGGCCGGAGCGGGTCCGGTGAGGGACGGGTGTCACCGGCAGTCGATCCCGCAAGATCTGAGAACGCTGGAGAAGGGGAGAATACAGCTTGCAACGATTGAGCTTGGGCAGCGAGGGGAACTGGAAGCAGCTCCTGCGGCATGAGGGCGAAGCCTGTGTATCGATCTATATGCCAACCGGAACCGCAGATGCCGCTCAGACGGCGGGAACCCGCTTCGCCAATCACGTGCGTTCGGCAGCCCGCAGGCTGCTCGAATTCGAAGTGGATGTCAGCGGGGCCGAGGAGATCCTCTCGCCCGTGCAGGAGCTGCCGCATCGCGGGCTCGATCTGGTGAGCGGGCGAGGCAGCGATGGCACGGGTGGCGCGGTAGGCATCTTCGCGCGGCGCGGTGACGTCTACGTGGCGGACTTTCCCGGGGATGCGCCGGAGGAGGTCTTTGTCGACCGGCGATTCCGGATCCTGCCGCTCCTACCGGCCGCCGAAGCGGCGGCGGAACGGCTTCACATCCTGGCCCTAGAGCCGCCCGGCGTCCGCGTAATCCGCGCCTCGCGTCTGTCCGCTGAGAAGATTGACGTACCGGATCTGCCGCATTCGATCGAGGAGCTACCGCAGCGATCGGAGGATGAACGTCATCTGCAGTTCCATACCGGTACGCCCCAAAGCCAAAGGGGTCAGAGGCGCGCGGCCATCTACCACGGTCATGGCGGCGGAGGAGTGGACGACAGCCTGCAGAAGAAGGATCTGCTTCAGTTCTTCCAGCAGCTCGACAACGTGCTGGCGCCTTGGCTACACGCGCACGGACAGGATCCTCTCGTTCTGGCCGGCACCGAATACCTGCTGCCTCTCTACCGGCAGGCTAACCACTACGCGCACCTGCTGGATGCGGAGCTGTCGACCGACCCGCGCCGCAGGACCCCCCACGAATTGCGCGATGCCGTCTGGCCGCACGTGGAGGCGGAGATCGAACTGCAGCGGCGCGCCGATCTGGATCGGCTGCGACGCCACGTCGGGACCAGAGCCGCCTCGACGCTGCTCACGGAGATCGCTGCGGCGGCGACCGCGCACCGGATCGAGGCCCTCTTCGTGGCCCCGGATGCGCGGCGCTGGGCGCCGAGGCTGACGCCGAATGAACCGCCGCGGGAGGTGCGGCTTCACAGGCAGGCCGGTCATGAGGAACTGCTCAACTGGGCGGCCGTACGGGTCCTCAACGGGGGCGGACGCGTCCATCTGCAGGACGCCGAGACTCTGCCACAGGACGCGGTGGCCGCCGCGCTATTCCGCTACGCGGAATAGCAGCCGCGCGCTGCTGGTGCGCGCGGCTGCCGTCGCAGAAGGGAGGTTCCAATGCTGCCCATCCGTCGTCGCCGCAGGATGCGCGACTGGGACGATATGCCGATGGCCCCGGGAAGGCGCAGCCGCCATCCGATCGACCGCTGGTGGGATGCGGATCGGCTGCGCCGGGGAGAGGAGTCGTATCCGGTAGACGTCCACGAGGATGACGAAGCCGTCTACGTCGAGGCGGAACTCCCCGGGTTCCGTAAGGAGGAGGTTCTCGTCACCCTCGATCGGGAGCTGCTGCGCATCGAGGCCGAGCGGGCGGCGCAGCAACGCGATGATCGCCGCGCGCCACAGGAGGAGCGTCACTTCTTCCATCACTACGAGCGCGAGGTCGTGCTCCCGGCGGCGGTCGATGCACAGGAAGCGAAGGCGCAGCTCCGTGACGGCGTACTGCATCTCGAGCTGCCCAAGTCGCCTCAAACCAGTCGCGAGAGGATTCCCGTGCAGTAGGTACAGGCTTCTTGCGCCCTATGCAGGGCTCCCGAGCGGCGGATCGGCGTCGATCCCACCCACTTCGTCGCGACGCAGCGCCCGGCAGGAGGCTCGCAGCGCGGCGGACCGTTTTGCAGGGGAACCCGCCGCGCTGCAACGTCCTGCTGCGGCGTTCTTTCGAGGCGCGGCCGCATCGAGCGCGGAACGGCTATCCCGGGAGCACGATCTCGCCGTTGATCTTCAGGCGATTGATCACTACCCGGGCGCCCGCGCGCCGGGTCGCCGCAGCCGCCTCGCGCCGCTCTGTGGCCGAATCCACATCCCCGAGCAGCGTGACGATACCGTCACGCACCTCGACAATCACCTCGTCGGCATCGACCATTGGGGTCCACCAGATCTCGTTGCGCACATCGTGCCGGAGCTGTCGATCCGACTTCTGACGGGCATCGCGGCCCAGCGTCAGATTATTCGAAACCACGATCACGCCGGGCACTTCGCCGACCACGCGCAGAATCTCCGCTTCGGTGAAGGCGTTGTCGACGGCTCCGAAGAGATAGGTGCGCCCGCTGTTGACCACCACGCTGATCGAGTCGGCGGCGACATACGGATTGCGCTGCAGGGCCGCGTGAATCTCGGCCTCCAGACGGCCATCGGGAGGCACGCTTTCGGGGCGCACCAGCAGATGGCTGCGCACCGACCAAACGCCGGTGGTGTGCCGGGCGTCCTCCTCGGCGGCCTCGGCGGCGCCCATCGTCGCCACGCTGCCGGTGAGCGTGGCGACGTGGTCGGAGACCTCGACCTGGATGCCCACTGGATCGACTCGTGGGTCGAGCTCCAGAGCGAGCCGCACCGCTTCGGCGATCTCTCGATCGCCGAGCTCGACGATGCGTTCCTGGAGATCGGCCCGCAGCAGTTGGCAGCGCTCCCAGTCCGCGACCAGTGAATCGGCATCGATCTGGCGCACGCCCAGGACAGCCGCGGCGCGGGCAGCAGCCTGCCGCTCGGCCGGGCAGCCGACGACACCACGCAGGGTGACGTTGCGATCGCGAACCGCGACCGTGATGCGATCGGCACGCACGCGGGCGTCGGCACGCAGGCGCTGTTGGATCTCATCGCGTAGCTCGGCATCGCTGCGCGGCGCGATCGCCTCGAGCGAGGTCCGATCGATCAGGTCGCGCACGCCCCGCACGCCGTAGACCGCCCGCGCGGCGGCCTGCTGCATCGCAAGCGATTCGAGCTCACCACGCAGCGTAACGACCGCGCTCTGGACCTCGACCTCGAGATCGTCGAAGGAGACCGCAGGATTGAGCCGCAGGGCGACTTCCACGTCAGTGCGGATCTCCTCGTCGGTACGGGAGACCGGCTCGACGCGCAACCGGTCGATCACCCCCCGCACACCGCGCAGCGTGCCGGTGAGCTCGACAGCTCGCTGGCGAGCCAGAATATGATCCACCGCACCGGCCAGGGTGACGATGCCCGATGTCGTGGAGACGTCGATCTCTCCGGCCAACACGCCGTAGTCGTTGGCCAGTCGCTGGCGAACCGCCGCTGTGAGGGTGGCGTCGCTGATCTCGTCCGTTGACGCGGGGTCGGGCTGTCCCCGGGCGGGAATCGCCGTTAGGGCCAGGCCGAGGGTGATCAGAAGCAGCATGCGTCCGACGCGGTGGAGCGGAGTCCGTCCCGTCCCACCGAGGACGCGGGGTCGCTTGTGCATCGGTGTACCTCCTTGCTGGCGTGCATACCATACCGCGAGCCGCCCCGTCATCCGGTGGCTGCAGTTGCGCCTGCCCGGTGCTCTCCGGGCAGGAGGATGGGGGTTCTCCCGAGAGCTGCATGGTGGGCGCGACGCCCGTCCGCAAACGTCGAAGCGCCCTAGGACCGATTGGCGGGATCCCCGGTATCCGGGCCGGCAACCCGAAGGCACCCTGGCTGCAGACGAATGCACGCTTACCCCAAATGATTCCGGGAGGCAGCCATGCAGCTCAGCGGGAGGCGGATCGCCATCTTCGTGGCTCCGCAGTTCGAGGATCTGGAGCTCTGGTATCCGCGATTGCGCCTGCAGGAGGCGGGTGCCGAGGTGACCGTCATCGGTCCCGAGGAAGGGAAGTGGCGGGGCAAACAGGGCACAACGGTCGAATCGCAGCGGGCGATCCGCGAGACCAGCTCCGACGATTTCGACGCCTTGGTCATTCCGGGCGGCTACGCGCCGGATCACATGCGCCGCGTGCCGGAGATGATCGAGTTCGTGCAGCGCATGCACACGGCCGGCAAGCCGATCGCCGCGATCTGCCATGCCGGCTGGATGCTGGCCTCGGCCGACATTCTTGAGGGCCGCCGGGTGACGAGCTTCTTCTCGATCCGGGCCGATCTGGTGCACGCCGGTGCGGAGTGGGTCGATGCGGAGGTCGTACAGGATGGACACCTGATCACGTCGCGCCATCCTGGGGATCTGCCCGCCTTCTGCCGGGCCATCATCGCGGCGCTGACGTCCGCGCAGGTAGGGTAGCGCCGCCGTGGCCGCGACGGGTTCGGCATGGCCTGCGAATGCGCGCGCTTGCAAGCGTACGGATCTCGAGCAGGAGCGCGAGGCGACCGTGACCCGCCAGTGCGTGCGCAGCGACCAGGGCGCGTAGGTAGAAGGAGGCAAGCGTGTTCCTGATGGATCTCGTCTTCGCGATCATCATTGGGGTGGTCTTGAGTGTCGTTCTGGTGAGCATGGTGGGCTGGCGTCATCCGGCTCGGGGCGACGCCTGGCCGTCGGCGATCTTCGCCTTCGTCACGATTCTGCTCGTGGCCTGGGCGGGCGCCGTCTGGCTGGCTCCGGTCGGACCGGGGCCGTGGTACGCGCACTGGTGGCCGGCGCTGGCCGTGGGGGTGGGCCTGGCACTGCTGTTGCTGGCCCTGGCGCCGCCGACTCGCCGCCCGCCGACGACGCGGGAGGCGGAGTCGGATCAACCGCCCGCCCAGACGCGGGAAGTGGCCCGCGTGGCGCTGTTCGGCGCATTCTTCTGGGCCCTGATCGTGGCCTTGGCGATCGCGGTGGTTGCCGCCTATCTGGTCGCTCCGGCCGCGTAGGGAAGGCCTCCGTTCCTTCGCTCGCAGCGACGGCGTCAGGGGATCCGGGCGGTGCATCGATGTCGCCGCCAGGGAGGATATGGCTATGGATCGAGTCAAAGGCAAGGTTGCTATCGTGACCGGCGGTGCGAAGGGCATCGGCAAATCGGCCTGCCTGCATCTGGCGGCTCAGGGGGCCCAGGTGGCGGTCACCGATGTGGCCGAGGAGGAGGGCCGGCAGGTCACCGAGGAGATCCGCGCGCAGGACGGGGAAGCCGAGTTCTGGACGCTCGACGTCTCTGATGAGTCTGGGGTGATGGGGACCTTCGCAGAGGTGGTCGATCGCTTTGGCCACCTGGATGTCCTCGTGAACAACGCCGGCATCTCCGGCGCCAACAAGCCCACCGACCGGCTGACGCAGGAAGAGTGGGAAGCGGTGCAGAGGATCAACACGCTGGGCGTCTTCCTCTGCACGAAGCATGCGATCCCGCACATGCGCGCGGCGGGAGGCGGGAGCATCATCAATCTCTCCTCGATCTACGGCATCGTCAGCGCGCCCGACGTGCCCTCGTATCATGCATCCAAGGGCGCGGTGCGCCTGATGACCAAGACGGACGCGCTGCTGTACGCCGGCGATCGGATCCGGGTCAATTCGGTCCATCCGGGGTTCATCTGGACGCCGATGGTCCGGGACTTCGCCAAGAAGTCGGGAGAGGAGCCGGACGCGTTCCGCGAGCAGGTGAGCCAGCGACATCCGATCGGGCACGTCGGGGAGCCCGAGGATGTCGCCTACGGGATCCTGTACCTGGCGAGCGATGAAGCGAAGTTCGTCACCGGCAGCGAGCTGGTGATCGATGGCGGGTATACGGCGAGCTAGGCGCCGAACTTCTCGAGTCGCTCGGCGTGGGCCAGCGCCAGCGCCATGAGCTGCTTGCCCGGCAGCAGGCCCAGGCCACCCGCGCGGCAGGCGCTCTCGCCGAAGCGCTGAGCGGTGTCGGGACGAGCGGTGCGGCTGGCCAGAAGCACCGGCACCGGATGCCAGCTGTGGCTCCGGAGGCGACTGGGTGTGCTGTGGTCCCCCGTGACCAACAGGACGTCGGGCTGAAGAGCCTGAATGCGCGGCATGGCACCATCGAGTCGCTCGATCGCCGAGACCTTGCTGACGAAGTTGCCGTCTTCGCCCCGGCTGTCTGGCTCCTTGTGATGCAGGAAGAAGAAGTCGAAGCGCTCCCAGTTCTCCTCCAGCGCGGTGATCTGACCGGTGAGATCGGCATCCGAATCCACCCCGACCTCCATGCCCAGCAGCCGAGCCAGACCTCGGTACATCGGGTAGGTGGGCAGCGCGCAGGCGCGTACGCCGTGCAGCTCGCCCAGTGTGGGCCAGTCGGGGCGCTGGGAGAATCCGCGCAGCAGCACGCCATTGGCGGGCCGCTCTTCGGAAAGCAGCTCATGCGCCTGCCCCAGAAAGCGCTCGACGAGCCGTGCCGTTGTCCGAGCGTCGGAGCGCAGCGGCTTGGGAGCGTGGGGCTCGATTCCGGTCTGCTGCGGGTCCGTGTCTCCGACGCCGGGATCCAGCCGCTCGCCCCGCAGAACCAGGACGAAACGGTGCTCGCGCACCGGCTCGAGAAAGAGCCGGGCATCGGGCAGCTCGATCCGCCGCAGCTTCTCGACGAGGCGCGCCGCTTCGGCGGTCGCGATCCGTCCCGCCCGGCGGTCGGTCACGCGGCCTCGATCGTCCAGCGTGCAGAAGTTGCCGCGAGCAGCCACGTCGCCCGAGTGGAGATCGAAGGCGACTCCGAGCGCCGAGAGGACACCGCGACCGATCTCATAGACGAGAGGATCGTAGCCGAAGAGCGCCAAGTGTCCGGGGCCGCTGCCGGCGGTGATGCCCGGTAGGACCGGCCAATGCAGCCCGCAAACCCCGCCCGCGGCGAGCAGATCCAGGTGTGGTGTGGCCGCGGCCTCCAGCTCGGTCGGCCCGTCGGGGATCTGGGGCAGACCCCCTAGGCCATCGGCGACGACCAGGACGATCTTCCGGTCGCTCGGCTTCTGCAGGCGTTGGAGCAGTTGGTGCTGGGCATCCATCGGCATCCCCCGAAATCGTATGCGCCCAGAGGGGCTCAGGCTGGGAGCGAGCCGCTCGAGAGCGGATCCGCCCGGCAGGGTGGCGCCGGGGCCGCCGGCAAGGTACCGGGGAATCACCGGCTTCGATCTCGGATCAACCACGAGGTGCAAAGGGGGTTGAACGGAACGTCTTCCTCGTGCCCGCCCGATGGTAGTGGACGGGGCGGCGCACGATAGTCTGTGCGAGAGATGAACGAGCAGGAGGAGATGCAGATGGAGTTCACCGAGCTGGTAACCACGGCGCGCTTGGCCGGCTTCGAGGTGCTCGACGGCAATGGCCTGCCCGTGACCGAAGAGGCGCTCGTAGCTCTCGAGGATGAAAACATCGGCGCCGAACAGGTGCGGCTCGAGTTCCACGAAGCCATCACCCAGGAGCGGCATGCGATCGTGGCCGATGTCCACGTGCGCGATCAGATCTATCATCTAGCAGGAGATCCGCGGGGCGTCGAGGAACTGAAGCTCTCTGTGGGCGGCAGCGCTCGCCCCCAGGAGGAGCCCTGGGATTGACCGGCGGGGGCGGCGTCCGTCTGGCTTGTAGCTTCACAGCTTCAGAAAGCGGGCGTTGACCGCGACGATCACTGTGGAGAGCGACATCAAGACGGCACCGGCTGCGGGACTGAGCAGGATCCCGGCCCAGAAGAGGACCCCCGCGGCCAGAGGGATGGCGAACACATTGTAGCCGGTGGCCCAGACGAGGTTCTGCACCAGCTTGCGGCGCGTGGCGCCCGAGAGCCGCAACGCGGTTGCCACATCTTCCGGATCGCTGTTGACCAGCACGATATCCCCACTCTCGACGGCCACGTCGGTGCCCGCGCCGATGGCGACGCCCAGGTCGGCCTGAGCCAGCGCGGGAGCGTCGTTGACCCCGTCGCCAACCATGACGATGAAGCGCTTCTGCCCCTGCAGCTCCTCGATCTTCTTGGCCTTCTCATCCGGCAGAACCTCGGCGAAGTAGCCGTCCAGATCCAGCTCCCGCGCCACGGCGCGCGCCACACGCTCGGAGTCCCCTGTGACCATCATCACATCCCGCCCGGACTCCCGGAGCGCCTGCAGCGCCGCCCGGGCTTGGGGGCGGATCTGGTCCGCGAGCGCGATGACGCCGATTGCGCGGCGATCGGCCAGGACCAGGACGGCCGTGCGTCCTTGCTCGGTCAGCTCTTCGACGCGCTGCGCATCGAAGGAGATCTCCTTCTCGCGCGCATGCTTCGGGCTGACGAGCATGACCTCTCGATCTCCAACCTGTCCGCGGGCTCCCTTTCCCGGGATGGCCTCGAACTCCGTGGCCTTTTGCGAGGCCGCACCCTTGACATCCGTGGTCTCCTCGGCGGCGGCGACGATCGCACGAGCGATCGGATGCTCCGAATGCGCTTCGACGGCGGCAGCCAGGTGTAACAACTCGTCCGCCCGCGCCTCGGAATCGAGCGGCACGACGTCTGCGACTGCGAAGCGGCCCAGAGTGAGGGTGCCCGTCTTGTCGAAGACGACCGTGCTCGCGCGGTAGGCGCCCTCGAAGGCTCGTCGATTGCGGATGTAGAGCCCGCGGCGCGCGGCGATGCCCGTCGAGACGGCGACGACCAGAGGCACGGCGAGTCCCAGGGCGTGCGGGCAGGTGATGACCATGACGGTCACCGTGCGCTCGAGCGCAAAGATGAACTCGCGTGCCGAGAATGCCAGCCAGGCGGACAAGGTCACCGCACCGGCGGATAGCGCGATCAGCGTCAACCAGCGTGCCGCGCGGTCGGCGAGGTTCTGCGAGCGAGACTTGCTGTGTTGCGCCTTCTCGACGAGTTCCATGACCTGACCCAGGAACGAGTCGTCGCCGGTCTCGGTGACCTCGACGGTCAAGGAGCCCTCCCCGTTGAGCGCGCCACCGATGACTCGATCCCCCTCGGCCTTCTCGACCGGTTCCGACTCGCCGGTCAGCACGGCCTCGTTGATCGATGAGTGGCCTTCGCGGATCTGTCCGTCGACGGGGATCTTCTCTCCCGGCCGCACCAGGACTCGATCGCCCGAGCGCAACTCGGAGACCGGGACCTCTTCGGTGGCGTCATCGTCCCGCAGGCGATGGGCTTTCTTGGGAAGCAACTCCGCCAGCTCCTCGAGGGCTCGGGAAGCGCCCATGACCGAGCGCATCTCGATCCAGTGGCCGAGGAGCATCAGATCGATCAGGCTGGCCAACTCCCAGAAGAAGACCTTGCCGCGGAGTCCGAAGGTGACCAGGGAGGAGTAGGTGAAGGCTATAGTGACCGCCAAGCCGATGAGGGTCATCATGCCCGGCTGGCGGGCGCGCAGCTCACCGATCAGGCCGGTCAGAAAGGGCCAGCCGCCGTAGACGTAGACTGCCGCGGAGAGCGCGAAGAGGATGTAGCGTTGCCCCGGTAGCCCTGCCAGGGGCGCGAATCCGAAGAGGGACTGGAGCATGGGGGAGAGCGTGGCGATCGGGAGGGTCAGCAGGAGGGACGCGAAAAAGCGGCGCTGGAAGTCGGCGGCCATCCGTTCATGGTGGGCGGGATGCTCGTCGTCTTGATGATGCTTGTCGTCGGCGTGGGGATCGCTTCGATCGGCGCGCTCGGATTCGTCCGAGTGCTTGGCTGCGTCCGAGTGCGCGGACTGCTGCATCGGATCCCCTCCTTGGATGGGAGCATGTAACGGCGCGCCTGGCCGGTGCCTCGACGCGGCAAGACGACGAGCCGGCACACGCCGACTTCCCGGCACGGTCGGCTCACCGCGATCCGCCTTCCGGGACCAGCCGATTGGCCCGCGGATCCGCGCGCGCCGCCTCCGACTAGCCCTCGAGCGGGACGACGGCGCGCGGCTCGAGAACGCGGAAGGTCAGCGACTCCATCAGGAAGAGCTTCATCCGCTCCTCCCCGTGGGACTGCCAGCCGATCGAGGCATCCTGCCCGAGCGTGATCTCGAAGTCCCCACCACGCGTGCTGAGCAGGAATCCGCCTTCGATCACCGGACTCAGGAGCACCGGCCCTTCGAGAAGCTGTGCGATCTGCTGCCGTGGAAGACAGCCCTGGCAGGCGGCCGAGAGGGCGGTAAAGGGTTCCGATCCGAGGACCAGTGCGTAGGGTCCACCAATGCTCGCCTCGCGCAGCGATACGAGCGCCCGGGCGATCGACTTCGGATAGTCGCCGCCCTCGGTGCCGAGGGGAATCGGGTCCTGCTCGGCAGCGTCGCGAAGGCCCTCGATGCCGGCCTCCTGGAGTCCGTGATAGACCAGACGCTCTTCGAACTGGGCGAGCTCCCGTGCGGCCTCGGTGAGTGGATCGAGCTCGATGTCGGCGGCACCGCGCTCGGCATTGTCCAGCTCCCAGCGATCGAGCTCGAAGCTGGCCCGCAACTCGATCAGCGGCAGCACGCGACGGATCCCGTACGCCACAGGATCAGATGCCCCCTCCGTGGAGGTCGTGATACGGCCCAATCCGACGGCGGCGTACGCGGGGCCGTGGGGGCCCGTGACGTCCATGATGCGCCGCGCCGTCAGGCTGCTCGCGAGGACCCGGCGGGCCTCCTCGTCGATCTCGTCCCAGGCGGCGTCCGAGACGGGGGCCAGGGCTCGCTTCAGAAGATTCATCATCGCGCCTCCTCTCTCAGATTGCCCAGGCCGAGATCCCCGGCAGAGGATCGACGCGCGGGCTCCTGTTGCCGTTCCGACGGCGGATCCGACTCCCCGGCTCCGCCGCTCTCTTCGACGGAGGTGATGTCGCCGCTGGTGAAGAGATAGGTTCGTAGCTCCGCATCCCAGCCCGGCATTCTGCGCCGCAGCCATTCGAGGGCCATGCAGGCGTGCTCGATCTCCTCATCACGGTTGTGCTCGACAATGCGTTGCAGTTCCGCGTCCTCAGTCGCGGCCGCGCGCTGATGGTACCAGTCCACCGCTTCGAGCTCCTCGATCAGGGAGCGCAAGGCACGGTGAACATCGCGGACGCCTTCCGGGAGCGCCTCGAGCGGCTCGTGGTATTCGCTCATCTGCTCTCCTTGCGGTTCGATGGGCCTCTCCAAGATGCACGGCGTCGCGGCCCCGCTCACATGGCGGCTCGGTCCACGCCTGACGGGAGCGGGGACGGTGGCCTGCGCAGCGGAACGCTAGCAGGCGTAGTCACACCACCCTACCGGGCAGCGGCCCTTCGACTCCTGAGGTGATTCCGCAACACCGCCTGGGACGCCCCCCCATGCCGGCCCGATGTTGACCGGAGGCGGGCATGGCGCAGGGGTCCACCTACGGACGCCAGGGCGGCCCCATGGTGCGACATTGGGAGGCGGGCTATCTTGCGCGGCGCAGGGGAAGGCAGTCCACCCTACGCGGCCCGTCGCCGAAACATCCGGCGAGGGACCGCCTCAATCAGAGGAGGAAATCATGGAAGCCGATCGTGGAATCGGATGCACAGTTTGGCGAGTAGCAAGGCGCGCCAGTGTCTGCGCACTGCTAGCGATGATGGGGGTGACGCTGGCGGCGGCGGCGGCGACGCCGACGATGACCGATCAGTCGATCACCGATGCCGTGGAGGATGAACTGGCCTTCGATCGGGCCGTGCCTCTCAACGACATCGACGTGCGCACCCACGACGGCATCGCGACGCTCACCGGCAGCGTGCACCACCTGCTGGCCAAGCGCCGGGCCGGGCGCATCGCCGAGACGATCAAGGGCGTTCGCGCGGTCGTCAACCGGATCGAGGTCGATCCGCCTTGGAGCCGCATGGACTGGGAGATCGAGAGCGATGCCGAGGATGCGCTGCTCTTCGATCCGGCTACCGAGTCCTGGGAGATCGACGTTACGGTGGCCGACAACATCGCCACGCTCTCCGGGACCGTCGACTCGTGGCGTGAGCGTGAGCTGGCCGAGCGCGTCGTGGCCGGCGTGCGCGGCGTTGCCGGGATCTCCAACGGCATCGCCGTCGACTTCCAGACCACGCGGGCGGATGCGGAGATTCGTGAGGAGATCGAGCGCGCCCTCGCGTGGGATGTGCTGGTGGAAGAGGAGCGCATCGACGTAGCCGTAAACGGCGGAGAAGTGACCCTGAGCGGTACCGTGGGCAGCGCCGCGGAGCGGAGCGAGGCGATCCTCGATGCGCGCGTTGCGGGTGTGACGGCGGTCGATTCCGAGGAGCTGACTGTCAACCCGCTGCTGCGGCACGAAACCCAACGTCGGCCCTCGACGGTCATCAAGACCGATGACGAGATCGAGGCGGCGGTGCAGGACGCACTGCTCTACGACCCGCGCGTGGCGTCGTACAATGTCGAGCCGGACGTGGAGGGTGCTTGGGTGAGGCTGCGCGGGCAGGTGGCTACGGTGAAGGCCAAGCAGGCGGCCGAACAGGTCGCGCGACGCACGACTGGTGTCCTGGGTGTGGAGAATAGGCTGCGCGTGCGCGCAGAGGAGCGTACCGACGACCAGGTAGGGCGTGCGATCCGCCGCGCCCTGCAGCGGGATCCCTACGTCGAGGGCTACCAGATCGGGGTCGCGGTCGCCGACAGGGATGTCTACCTCTCGGGCGCGGTGGATACCTACTTCGAGAAGGGGCGGGCGCAGGACATCGCCTCCCGCGCGCGCGGTGTGGAAGACATCCACAACAATCTGGACGTCCAGGCGACCGACTACGCCCTGGTCTACGATCCATATGTGTTCGACTACTACTTCTACGATGCGGACTGGTACGACTACGCGCCCTTCTACACGTTCGAGTCGGATGCCGAGATTCGCGATGATGTGGAGAGCGAGCTGTGGTGGAGTCCCTACGTCAACGAGGAGGAGATCGCGGTTGCTGTCGATGACGGCTTTGTGACCCTGACGGGCACCGTAGATAGCTGGGCCGAACGCCTGGCCGCTACGGAGAACGCCTATGAAGGCGGGGCCGTGTGGGTCGACAACGACCTGGTGATCGACTAGGTGCCGTGCGGTCGGGGAGGGTGCGGTGATCGAACCGGCTCGGAAGCCTGCACGCGCCGATGCGCAAGCGAGAGGGGGGAGTCGAAGGACGGCTTCCCCCTCCATCGATGCAGGCATGCGGGTCCGTGCGCGCCTGCTGCTGGGGCGCATCTGCTGGAGCCCGCGGCGCGCCACGGCCGCCCGCCAGGTCAGCGTGTCATGCGCACGGCTTCGCGCACCATCTGGGCGCTATACCCCCACTCGTTGTCGTACCAGCTCATGAGCTTCAGCAGATCGCCATCGACGACCTGTGTCAGGGTGAGATCGACCACCGAGGCCCGATCGTCCTGAATGATGTCGCTGGAGACGATCGGGTCGTCGGTCACGCCGAGGATGCCGCGGTAGCGCTCGCTCTGGGCCTCCTCGCGGAAGATCTCGTTGATGGCGTCTTCCTTCACGGGTTGCCGGGTGAGGAAGACCATGTCGGCCAGAGAGCCGACGGGCGTGGGCCCGCGCACGGCCACGCCGTCGAAGCGCTCCGCGAGCTCCGGTAGGACCCGGGTGGTGGCCTTCGCGGCGCCGGTGGAGGTGGGTACGAAGTTGATCGCTCCCGCGCGTCCCCGACGCCATTTGCGGCGCGGGCCGTCGACGATCGTCTGGCTGGAGGTGTAGGCGTGGATGGTCGTCATGAGCGCCTTCTGGATCCCCACCCGGCGCTGCAGCACCTCGGCGACGGGGGCGATGCAGTTGGTAGTGCAGCTAGCGCAGGAGATCATCTCCGGATCCCCTTCGGGCTGAGAGACGCCGTGAACAACCATCGGCACCTCGCCGCTCTTCTCCGGCGCGGAGAGGATCACGCGCCGCGCCCCAGCACTCAGATGCTTGGCCATGCCCGGGCGGCGTCGAAAGACGCCCGTGCACTCGAAGACGAGGTCGACATCCAGATCCTTCCAAGGCAGATGGGCGGGATCCTCCTCACCGAGGACTCGCACCCGCTCGTCCCCAATCCGGAGCTCCTCCTCCTGCGCGACGACCGGTTTGGCATAGCGACCGTAGACCGAGTCGTATTTCAGGAGATAGGCGATGCTGTCCACGGGCAGGAGATCGTTGACCGCCACCAGTTCGAGGTGTGGTTCTTCGAGAACGATCTTCAGGGTCGCTCGCCCAATACGACCCATGCCGTTGATGGCGACACGTGACATGCGAAAGGCCTCCTTTCGGTGAGCGCGGACATCAGCCTTGGAGTTCTCGCAGCCCGGGCGGTTCCGGTGAGGGAGAGGTGCGCATTCGGAACTCGCGCACTTCCCGATCCGTGAACTCGACCACCTCGTCGCGGTATCCGATCCGGATCGGATGGCCGCGCGTACGCAAAGCGCGGATCCGCAGGATCTCGCGGGTCACGGTGACCTCCAGTGCGTAGCCACGGTAGCGCAAACGTAGACGCAGCTCGGAAAGCTCATCCGGCAGACAGGGCTCGAACCATAGGATGTTGTTGCGTGTGACGATCCCCGTGTAGCCGCGCTGAATCTGATCCACGACCCCGGCCATGGCGCCCAGGTGGATTCCCTCGGGTGTCGTGCCGCCCTGGATGTCGGCCACGTCGCTGCGCAGGGCCTGGTCGAAGAGAGCCCAGGAACGATCGCGGGCGCGCCGCGCCAGGACCCAGGCGTGCACGACCCAGCTGAGGGTGGAGCCGTGCGAGGTACGATCGAGATAGTAGTCGATGTTGCGCGGAATGGCCTCGGGTGAGAACTCGTAGCCGAGCCCCTCAAACAACTCGGTCAGCTCGTCGGCGGAGAACAGATACAGCAGCATGAGGACGTCGGCCTGTTTCGAGAGCTTATATCGGTTGGGGGTATCGCCCTCGGCCTCGAGAATCCGGTCGAGGCGCTGAATGTTCTCGTACTTCCGGCGGTACCCCTGCCAGTCGAACTCCTCCAGTTCTTCGTAGCCCTCGAACTGGCTGATGATCTGCCCGTTGTGGAAGGGGACGAACATGCGGTGCGTGATGGCGCGCCACCGGTCCAACTCCGCATCGCGCAGCGCCAGCTTGTTGCGCAGCCGCTGCAGGGCGTCCTCCGAGAGCAGGTCGCAG
>WJJG01000411.1 GCA_014729815.1 Candidatus Eiseniibacteriota bacterium | reverse complement strand
GCACTACCCACTCCCCCTCCCAGAGCAGGCCCACGATCGGCGCGGCCTCCATCCCGCCCGTCCCGAGCTCTCGTGGATCCTCGCGATACAGGACCGCCCCCGCGCAGCCGCTGCGCCACCAGTCGTGCGCATCCCAGTACCCGCGCGGAGCGTGGCGTCCGCCCAGGTAGACCGTCAGGGCCTCGGCCGGCGTCAGGCGTTGTTCGGTCACCGGATGCTGCACCGCACCCTGCAAGCCGAGCACCGGGTCCATCGGCATGCCATCGGAACCGAAGACGAAGGGGAAGCCGCCGTCCCAAATCGCACGAAACGGATTCAGGCGCCGCCAGCGCTCCCCGCCCAGGGCCCGTGCGTAGAGGCCACCGGGTTGGCCCCAGCGGGCCACGAAGTTGGGCTGCATCGAGAAGCGGACGCCTAGATCGGCTGCCCGATCGAGCATGTCGGGCCTCGGCAGTTCGGCATGCTCCACGCTGACCCAGCCCGGCGGCAGTGGTCCGGCGGCGGCCAGCCGCTCGAGCTGCCGAAGGAGCTGCCCGAGGGCCGCGTCCCCGATGGCATGCACCGCCACGCGCAGATCCCTCTCGCGACAAGCCGCCAGCTGCTCGTAGAGCGCATGATCGGCGTAGAGCAGTGTCCCACTCTCCTGCCGGTCGGCGTAGGGCTCCAGGAAGGCCGCCGTGCGGGCTCCAACCGATCCGTCGGTGAAGAGCTTGATCCCCCCCAATCGTAGTTTCCGGCCCGCAAAGCAACCGGCGTCGCGCAACTCGCACGCGCGTTCGATGGCCGTGGCGGGCAGGAAGAGGTCGACGGCCAAGCGCAACGCCCCCGCCTCGGCCAACGAGACGTAGGCCTCCGTCGCTCCGCTGCTGCCCATCTCCGAGACGCGCGTGATGCCCATCGACAGGGCGCGGTGCTGCACCTCGCGCAGAGCCGCGACGCGTTCCTCCGGACTCTCGGGCCAGAGCTGGGCCAGCGCCATGGACCGCTCCTCGATCAGGCGGCCGGCCGGCTCGATGTCGGGCCAGCGGGTGCGCGCCGTCTCCAGCGCGGCGGAGTTCAGAATCGCCAGATGCCCGCAGACGCGGCGCATCACCACCGGTCGCTCCGCGACCCAGTGATCGATCTCCTCGCGCACGGGGGGGCGCCCTTCGCGCCAGCGCGATTCGTCCCAGCCCACACCCCAGAGCACGCCATCGTCGGAAAGCGCGCGGCTCCGTTCGGCCAGCGCCTGCAGCGCCTCCTCCAGGGAAGACGTGGAGGAGAGGTCGATCCGGCGCGCCCCCATGCCGAGGTGCAGCAGGTGGATGTGCGCATCCCAGAATCCGGGAGTGGCGTAGAGTCGGGGGGTCTCTCCTGCGGGAAGCGGCTGCAGCCGACTGAGCCGCCCCTGCCGAAAGGTCAGGTCGCAGAGCAGCGGTTCGCGGCGATCGCGCTCCTGCAGCGCCACCCGCCGCAGCGTGAAGTTCTGCGTCATGTGCGCATCGTCCTCGTGCAGTGCGCTGGCGTCAGAACCAGTAGAGGATCCGTCCGCAGTTCTCGCAGGCGGGCAGCGGACCGCTAGCGCTCGATCCGCGCTGGATGCGGGTCGGCAGGGTCTGGAAGCAACCCAGGCAGATCCCGTTGTGCACCGGTACGACGGCGCGCACATGACGACGGCGGATCCGCCGGTACGATCGCAGGTCCTGCTTGGGAATCTGCTTGAGGAGTCGCTCGCGCGCCTTCTCGAGTTGCGCGAAGTTCTCGACGCTGAAGCCCAGCGCTTCTTCCTTTCGCTTGTGATCCGGATCCTGCAGCTCGTCGATCATCAGCTCCAGGTCTTGCAGTTGGACCAGCCGCTGCACGCGATCACTCACGAAACGCCTCCCGCATCGCCTCGGCGAACTCCTCGAACGTCTCGACACCCAGCAGCTTCTGACGCGACGACTCTTCGCTGACCGTCTCGACGATCTTGCCGAGCAGGGGCAGATACTCGTGACGGTGATCCTCGTAGGGCGCCACGATCAGGAAGAAGATCCGGCAGGGCGCGCCGTCGGGCGCATCGAATTCGATGCCGCGCTTCGAGCATGCGAACACGACCTTCGTGCGCGTGGCGGCCGTGCTCCGACCATGGGGCACGGCGACTCCGTTCCCCAGCCCCGTACTGCCCAGACTCTCGCGGCGGCGGATCATCTCCAGCAGGAGCGAGGGATCGCGAATGTCGCCGTCGTTGGCCAGCACGCGGGTCAGTTCGCTCAGGACGCCATCCTTGCTGCGTGCGCGAAGTTCCTTGATGAAGCGCTGCGGGCCGAAGTATGAGAGGAACTGCTCAGCGGTCATGCCTACCCCGTCAGACCGGCCTTCCCGGCGCCGGACAATACCCCCAGAATCGGCGCTAGCCTAGCGTCGACGGGCGGAGATGACAACCGCCGAATCGCCGCAACCCCTAGGGACGCCACCGGGGAGGTCGAACCTCCAGCAGCCGCTCCGCCGCCAACCACCCCCGCATCTCGGCCGAGACCCAGACCTCGCGCCAGTCGCCCGCCCGACGGCCCAGATGCAGGAGCGTCCCGCCCGGCACGGTGAACTGCACCGACTCGCCTGCGCGCGGACCGGCCAGCACGGCAGCCTCCTCGGCGACCACCACGCCCGAAGGAGCCGTGCGGATCTGGTAGAGCTTCAGGGCCAGCGCCAGCAGCACGACCAGCGCCAGCCAGCCCACTCCGCGGGCGCTCCGCCCGAGCCATCGCCGGCCGCCGCGGCCGAGCGTCCAGATCGCCGCCACGAGCAGCGCGCCGGCCCAGAAGAGCAGCAGGAGAAGCCGCACCGCATCGGCTGGCGTGTAGGCATCGAGCGCGCCGGTGAGCAGATCGAGAAGGGCGGATCTCTCCTGCGCCGGGGGCTGCGCCGCCAGGGCTGCGCGCGCCACCCGCAGGTTGTGGCGGATCTCCGGATCGCGTGGCGCCCAGCGTCGCGCCTGCTCGAAGTAGGCTACCGCCCAGGGGATCTCACCGGCGCGGTAGCTGGCACAGCCCAGGTTGTAGTAGAGCTGCGGCGACGCCCAGCCGGCCGCCAGGACCTCCCGGTAGAGACGCCACGCCTCCTGCGGCGCGTCCGCATCGTACGCGCTGCGGGCGGCAGCCAGGCGCTCGGCGACTCGATCGGGCGGTGGCGCTC
This sequence comes from Candidatus Eiseniibacteriota bacterium, assembly GCA_014729815.1. Lineage (GTDB taxonomy): Bacteria > Eisenbacteria > RBG-16-71-46 > CAIMUX01 > WJJG01 > WJJG01. The sequence goes on along the minus strand of WJJG01000411.1, from coordinate 962 downwards.
CCAGGGCCGGGGCGGACAGGAGCAGCAGCAGAAGCAGGAGTCCGAGACGAGTGCCGGGCCGCGCGACCCACCGACGCCAGAACCGCCGCATCCCGCGGTTCGCCCCCTGTCCGTCGGGCGCCGCTCGCCCGTCCCGCCACGCGCTCATCGTCCCCGTCCCAGCGGCCCACGCCGCAGTGCCGACTCGAGCTGTGCAAGCAGCTCTCGCATCTCCTCGCGACGCTGCGGAGCCTGCTCGCCGCCAGTCGCCGCGAATCGCACTTCATCCGTCCAGGCCAGCAGCGCCCGAGCGCGTTCGGCGAGCGCCTCCGGCACTCCGGCCTCCTGCAGCGCCCCGGCCACCGCGCTGCGCGACAGGGCGCGCCCCGGTCGCCCCAACCAGGCCCCCAGATAGCGCTCGAGCAGTTCGGCCAGGTCCCGCGCCATCTCGGCGGGCGGCGCCCGGCGGACACCGGGCGGACCGCGGGATGCGGCGGTTCTGGCGTCGGTCGGTCGCGAGGCCGGAGACCCGTCTCGGACTCCTTCTTCTGTTGCTCCTGTCCGCCCCGGCCCTGGGAACGCCACCGCCCGATCGAGTCGCCGAGCGCCTGGCTGCCGCCCGCAGCGCATATGATGCGGGCACGCCGCAGGAGTCGTTGCGTCTCTACCGGGAGATCCTGGCGGCCGGCTGGGCGTCGCCGCAGCTCTACTACAACCTGGGTTGCGCCAGCTACCGCGCCGGTAAGATCCCCTGGGCGGTGGCCTACTTCGAGCAGGCGCGACGCTGGGCGCCGCGCGATCCGGAGATCCGCCACAACCTGCGGGTGGCACGCGCAGCCCTGGCGGCACAGCCCCCGGCGCAGGAGAGATCCGCCCTTCTCGATCTTCTCACCGGCGCGCTCGATGCCTACACGCCAGCCGATGCGGTGCGGCTTCTCCTGCTGCTCTTCTGGGCCGGCGCGCTGCTCGTGGCGGCGATCTGG